>JBPCKX010000044.1:0-16087 GCA_051003875.1 Thermoleophilaceae bacterium | reverse complement strand
TGTTTGGGTTTCGTGTTTGGGGGGGGGGGGTTTTTCTTCGGTCTCTTTTTTGGGGGTTTTCCCCCCCTCCTTCTCTTTTTTCGGGGGGGGGACCCCCCCCCCCCCCCCGGCCTCGCGCTCCCCGGCGAGCTGGGCCTCGCGCGCGAAGTGGCCGCCGAGCCCCGGGGGGGGCGCCGGCGGCGGAGCAAGTGGCGGTGAGTTCGGAGGATGGGCCTTGGTGTCCCGGGTCGCGACCTCGGGCCCCGCGCCGGCCGTCGCGGGGCGCGCGGGAGCCGGTTGTGGTGGCTGAGGCACGCCTGGCGCGGGAACCCGGGGGGCGCCGGCCGCGGGCGTCTGCGGCGGAGGCGGCCTCGGGACGGGCCGTGCGACGACCTGCGACGGCATCGGCGGAGCCGCCCGATCGGGCGCGCGCCCAGCCCACTCGCGCAGGCGCTTGACGTCGCGGGCCTGCGAGAAGTAGAGCGCCGCCAGCACGGCCAGCCCGACGACCGCGCCGAGCCCCGCGTAGGACCCGATCTGCTCGATGATCCGCATCTGAGCCAGAGAGGGTAGTGGCGGCGGGGGCCGCTACCGCTCCGGGGCCGACAGCTCGGGTCGGGAGGTCGCGAGCGAGCGCTCCGCGGAGAGCTCGGTAACCGCGCCCGCGAGGCCCGCCGCATCGCCGCTGTAGACCAGCGCCTCGATCCGCGCGAAGGCGCTCTCGACCCAGTCCGGGTCGGGACGCGGGCGTACCGCGACCAGGATCTTCTCCGCCGGAGTCGGCTGCGGGCTCTCGTCGAGCTCGAACAGCTCCTCGTGGATCTTCTCGCCGGGGCGCCGCCCGACGAACTCGACCGCGATGTCGACGTCCGGCTCGTTGCCCGACAGCCTGATCATGTTGCGGGCGAGGTCGACGATCCTGACCGGGTCGCCCATCTCGAGCACGTAGACCTCGCCGCCGGTGGTGAGGTCCCCGGAGCGGATGATGAGCTGCACCGCCTCGGGGATCGTCATGAAGTAGCGCGTCATCTTCTCGTCGGTGACGGTCACCGGCCCGCCCGCGGCGATCTGTCGCCGGAAGATCGGCACGACGGAGCCCGAGGACCCGAGCACGTTGCCGAAGCGCACGGCGGCGTAGCGCGTGCCGCCGAAACGGTTCTGGGCCGCCTCGATGGCCCACTCCGCGAGCGCCTTCGAAGCGCCCATCACCGTCGTCGGCGTAACCGCCTTGTCGGTCGAGACCAGCACGAAGCGCTCCGCGCCGGCCTTCCCCGCCGCGGCGGCGACGATGCGCGTGGCGACGGCGTTGTTCTGCACCGCCTCGACCGGGTTCTCCTCCATCAACGGGACGTGCTTGTAGGCGGCCGCGTGAAAGACCACCGAGGGCCGCTCCTCCTCGAAGAGCTGTGCCATCCGGGTGGCGTCCTTGCAGTCGGCGAGGATCGCCGTGACGGCGCCGAAGTGGCGCTCCTCCTCGAGCTGGCGGCGGATCTCGAAGAGGCTGTTCTCGCCGTTGTCGACGAGCACCAGCCGGCGCGGCTTGACGCGCGCGATCTGGCGGCAGAGCTCCGAGCCGATCGAGCCGCCGGCGCCCGTGACCAGCACGACGCGACCGCTCAGGTAGGCGCCGACCCGGTCGATCTCGACCCGCACCGGCTCGCGGCCGAGCACGTCCTCGACCTGGACGCTACGCATCTGGCGCAGCAGGTTCGGCCCGCGTGACAGAAGCTCGAACGTCGTCGGCAGGGTCCGGACCGGGATGTCGCGCTCGCGACACGCCGTCACGACCTTCTGGCGCAGGATCCCCGGCGCCGACGGGATCGCGATCACGACCTCGTCGGGCTGCGTGTCATCGAGCACGCGCGGGAGGTCGTCGGTCGTCCCGTGAACGCGATAGCCCGACACGAGCATCCGCTTCTTGCGCGGATCGTCGTCGACGAAGCCGAGCACCGCGCTCGAGAGCTCGGGGTTGCGCCGCAGCTCGAGCGCGACCTGCTGGCCGCCCAGACCCGCCCCCACGATCAGCACCTCGCGGTCCGCGCGCTGGACCAGTGGCCCGCGTAGCGGCCGCTCGACGACGGCCCGCACCAGGAACCGCGCCCCGGCGACCAGTGCCAGAGTGAGCAGGAAGTCGAGCGCGATCACGCCTCTGGGCGGGGCGGCCTCGGTGGGCGAGAGCAGGAACAGCGCGCCGATCAGGACGAAGCTCGCGACCACCACGGCCTTCACGATCGACTCGAAGTCCGCCTGGTCCACGAACCGCCACAGCTTCGAGTAGAGCCCGAACGCCGCGAACAGGCACAGCTTCATCAGGACCACGAAGCCGACCGTCTGGAGCAGCAGGTCCTGGTAGCGCGGCGGGATGCCGACATCGAAGCGCAGCACGAACGCGAGGTAGTAGGCGAGCGCCACGAGGGCGACGTCGACGGCCACCTGGACCAGCCGGCGCGCTGAGACTGACGATGTGATCCGTGCTCTCATGATTCTCTCGCGGACAGCAGCATTCTCACCAACTCGCGCGGATCTCGTCGCGTTCGCGTGGCTTCACCGCTCGGGCGGCGCTCGAGCTTGACCTGCTCGGGCCGCTCGAGCCTCCTCAGACGGCCGTCGCCGAGCAGGCCCTCGTCGACCGCGCCGAGCCGGCCTTGAAAGGTGGTGAACACGGGAGTCCCCAGGGCCACCGCCTCACGGTTCATGGTACCGCCGCCGGAGATGACGAGGTCCGCGAGCGCGACCAGGCTCTGAGCGTCGACCGCGCGCTCGGGCACGATGAACCCTCCGAGCGCCGCCAGCTCCGAGCGCTGAGCGGGAGTCCGCGGCAGCACGACGGCCTGCGCTCCCCTCAGCCGCTCGAGCACGCGGCGGAAGAGCGAGCTCTCGAAGCGGTGGTAGAGGGAGACCTCGGGCGGCGTGCGGACGACCACGATCGGGCGGGCACGGTCGAGTCCGAGCTGAATGGCCACGGCGGGGTCGGGCTCGAAGTCGGCCAGGTAGTACTCCTCCTTGAGCCCCGCGTAGCGGCGCAGCTTGCGCGCCGCGCCGTAGCGCCGCAGACGCTGCGGCGGGATCGCCTCGGGGACGACGACCGCGCTCGCCAGGCGGCAGTTGACGTTGTGCTGGGCGGTCGCCCACTCGTAGTCGAAGGCCGTCGCGCTCGGGATCCGTAACAGGGCGGCGGCAACCATCACGTCGTTCGAGGCATGCCCGATCGCGACGTCGAAGCGCCGCGGCCGCGCCCAGCGGGTGAGCGCCGCGCTGCGCGACAGCAGCCCGACGCCCTTGCTCGCGAGGCGACCGCCGCGGTGACGCCCGATCTCCGTGTGCTCGACGCCGTGGCGCTCGCACAGCTCGATCGTCTGCGCGAAGTCGCGCGCGGTTACCTGCACGTCGTGCCCGTCCTCGCGCATCGCCGCGATCAGCGGTCGCATGACGAGCACGTGCGGAGAGTTGGTCAGGTCGACCCAGACGCGCACGCGGCGACCACCTCCCGGACGGCGCCCTCGGACAGGGCGGTGCCCATCGGCAGCGCCAGATGCGTCCTCGCCGCCTCCTCGGTGCCCGGCAGCTCCAGGCCCGGGGGCGCGAAGTGCGCCGTGGCAGGCTGGCGGTGCGCCGGGACGCGGTAGTAGGCGCGGGCCCCGATCCCGCGCGCCGCGAGCCTCGCGAGCAGGGCCTCGGGGTCGGGGTCGCGCACCACGTAGAGGTGGTACGCGGGATCGGCGCCGTCGACGGCACGCGGCAGCGCGACGTGCTCGCCGAGGCCCTCGCGCTCGTACGCGAGCGCGGTCGCCCGGCGAGCGGCGGTCCAGCCTTCGAGCTCTCCCAGCAGCACCCGCAGCACGGCCGCCTGCAACTCGTCGAGCCGGCTGTTGTAGCCGACCTCCACGAAGGTCGCCTTGTCACCGGAGCCGTGGAAGCGCAGCCGGCGCGCTCTGCGGGCGACCTCGTCGTCGTCGGTGACGATCGCCCCGCCGTCGCCGAGGCAGGGGAGGTTCTTCGACGGGAAGAAGGAGAACGTCGCGGCGTGCCCGAGCGCGCCCGCCGGACGGCCCTCCAGCGTCGATCCGGCGGCTTGGGCCGCGTCCTCGAGCACGGGCGGTCCCAGCTCCCTGAGCTCCCCCACCGGGGCCACGTTGCCGAACAGGTGCACGGGGACGATCGCCTTCGTCCTGGGCGTGAGCGCCGCCCGGACGGTCGCCTCGGTGACGCAGAAGGTCTCGGGGTCGATGTCGCAGTAGACGGGCGTCGCTCCTGCGTTCACCGTCGCCTCGACCGTGGCGTAGAAGGTGAAGGAGGGGCAGACGACCTCGTCCCCGGGGCCGACGCCCAGCGCCCGCAGTGCGATCGTGATCGCGTCGGTCCCGTTCGCCACACCGACGCAGTGCCGTCTGCCCAGCCGCTCGGCGAACTCACGCTCGAAGGCCTCCACCTGCGGGCCGAGCACGTACCGCCCCGAGCGCACGACCTCGGCAAGTGTGGCGGTGAGCCGCTCCGCGTAGCGATCGAGGCTGGTGGCGAAGAGTGGAACGGCCACGAGAGGGCGCTACCCTACTGCGCTCGCATGCTCCTGCTTGCCTCGATCACCGACCCGATCGTCGAGGTGGCCACGGACGTAGTCGCGGAGCTGGGGCTGCTCGGGATCTTCGTCCTGATGCTGCTCGAGTCGGCCTGCATCCCGATTCCGAGCGAGGCCACCATGCTCTTCGCGGGCTTCAACGTCTCCGACGGAGAGTACTCCCTCTTCGCTGCCGTGGCAACCGGCTCGGTCGCGAACCTGGTCGGCTCCTGGGTCGCCTACGCGGTCGGCTACTACGGTCGCGTCGACCTGCTCGAGAAGCACGGCCGCAAGCTGCACATCAAGCCGAGCCACCTCGCCTGGGCGGATCGCTGGTTCGAGCGCCACGGCGACGCGACCGTCTTCTTCACCCGCATGCTGCCGATCATCCGCACGTTCATCTCGCTGCCGGCGGGGGTCGCGCGGATGCCGTTCTGGCGCTTCAGCGTGCTGACGCTCGCGGGCTGCGTGCCGTGGGTCTTCGCGCTCACCTTCATCGGCAGGCAGGCGGGCGACAACTGGGAGAGCTGGAAGGACTCGCTGCACTACGTCGATTACGCCGTCGCTGCCCTGATCGTCCTCGGCGCGGGCTATCTGATCGTTCGCCGCCGCAGGGGCCCGCCGGGCGACACCGCTCCGGAGACGGCCTGAGCGCCGCGCCGTGCGACGTGCGAGACGCCTCCGGGGAAACGCGCCGCCCGCGGCTGGCCGGATCCTCCGATCGAGCCTACCCTGGCTCAGACGCCGATGACCGACCCGGAGCTGATCCCCCCCGAGACCGAGACCGCGGATGACCGCCGCGCGCGCGCGGCCACGCCGCCGAGCGGCCCGGGAGATCCGCTCGAGCTCCTGCTCGGCCACCTCCAGGGACTGCTACGCGCGGACGGCGCCTCATTCCTGGTGGTCGACAGCGAGCGCACGCGGATCGAGCCGGCGGCGCAGTGGTTCGCCTCGCCTGAGCTGCACGACGCGATCAGCCCGACCGGCGGCCGTCGCTACGAGCGCGACGCGCCCGGCCTCGTCGAGGCGGCGCTCGGCCGCGGCAGGCCGCTGCTGCTGCCCCGCATCGAGGACTGGGAGGCCGCCCCGGTGCTGCTCGCCCAGCTCGAGCGCGAGGCCGGCGACGAGCAGGCCGCCCGCACGTGGGAGGTCTTCCGCGCCGCCTCGGTGATCGCCTGCCCGGTCCGAACGCCGATGGGGCACAGCCTGGGCGTGCTCGTGGTGGCCTCGGCGGAGCCCGAGCGGCCGCTGCAGAAAGACGACCTGCGCCTGATCGAGGTGCTCTCGGACCTGGCCGCACTGGCGCTCGAGCGCTTCGAGCTGCTCGCCGCAGAGGCCGCTCGCGGGCGCGAGGAGGCGCTGCTCAAGCGCGCATCGGAGGGCATGTCCGGCTCGCTGCGCAGCGAGGACGTCTACGCGCGGGTGGTCGAGCACGCTGTCCGCGTCGCCGGCGCCGACCACGGTCTGCTCAGCCGGCGCCTGCCCGGCGGCTCGCGCATGGCGGCCGTGGCGGCCTCCGCGCCCGAGAGCGAGGCACAGATGGACGCGACCGTGCTCGAGGACGTCGCCCGGACCAGGGCGCCGCAGGTGCTCGGTGAGGGTCCGACATCGCTCCACCTGCCCGTCGCGCTCGGGCCGCGCCTCTTCGGCGTGCTGTCGGTCGCCCGCGCCGAGGGCCCCGCGTTCGACGCGCAGATGCTCGACCTGCTGCGCCGGATCGCCCGCATCGCTGCGGCGGCGATCGCCAACGCGATCGATTACGAGCGCGAGCGGCGCGTCGCCCGCGCGCTCACCCGCGGCTTCATCCCGACCGCGCTCCCCGACGGGGCGGGCTACGAGCTCGGGCTGCTGTACGAGCCCGCGGACAGCAACCCCACCGGCGGGGACCTGTACGGGGTGTGGGCGCTGCCGGGCGGCGAGGTGGCGCTGCTGGTCGGGGACGTGACCGGGAAGGGGGTCGAGACGGCGGCCCTGAGCGCGATGGCGCGGTTCTTCATCGAAGCCCGGAGCTGGGACTGCCGGGACCCCGCCGAGGTGCTCGCCCAGGCCAACACGATGCTCGCCGGCCGGCTGCCCGAGGACACGTTCGTGACCGCCTTCCTCGCCCTGCTGAGCCCGGCGGGCATCCGCTACGCGAGCGGCGGACACCTCGCTCCCATCGTCGTGCGCGCGGGCGGGGGACTCGAGCAGATCGACGGCCGCGGCCTGCCGCTCGGCATCGTCGACTCCCCCTCGTTCGAGATGCGCGAGATCGACTTCGCTCCGGGCGACCTGATCGTCGGCTTCACGGACGGCCTCGTCGAGGCGCGGCGCGCCGGCGAGCAGTACGGGGTGACGCGGCTGGAGGCGACGATCGCCTCGGCGAACGGAATCACCGGCGACCTCGAGCGGCTGCTGCGGATCGCCTACGACGACGTGCGCGAGTGGGCCCGGGGGCTGAGCGACGACGCGCTCGCGCTCGCCGTCCGCCGGCACCCCGTCTGACGGTCCGGCCCGGCGCAGCGAAGGACGGCCGCTCCCGCCGGTCGCCGCTTGCTGTTGAATGGCCCCGATGGGTGACTCCGCCTACGCGCGCGCCGGGGTCGACACGGGCCTCACGGGGAGCGCCGTGACGGCCCTCGTGGACGTCCTGAGCACGATCGACACCGGCCGCGAGCGGCGGGCGCTGCTCGGCGCCGGCCACTACGCCGCCGTCATGCGCCTGACGGGCAACGCCGGCCTCGCGCTCTCGGCCGACGGCGTCGGGACGAAGCTGATCGTCGCCGAGCAGCTCGGCAGGTTCGACAGCGTCGGGATCGACTGCATCGCGATGAACGTCAACGACATCGTCTGCGTCGGCGCAGACCCGATCGCGGTGCTGGACTACATCGCCGTCGAGGAGGCCCGCGAGGAGGTGCTGGCCGCGATCGCGGTCGGCCTGAAGGCCGGTGCGGAGGAGGCCCGCGTCGAGATTCCCGGCGGCGAGCTCGCGGCCGTGCCCGAGCTGATCCGCGGCCATCCGTCGCCGCACGGGATCGACCTCGTCGGGATGTGCGTCGGGCTCGTCGAGCTCGACCGGATCGTGACCGGCGCGGCGATCGAGCCCGGCGACGCGATCGTCGGGCTCCCCTCGAGCGGCGTGCACTCCAACGGCTTCACGCTGGCCCGACGTGCCCTCCCAGCCCTCGACGAGGCACCGGAGCAGCTCGGCGGCGCGCCGATCGGCGAGGTTCTGCTCGAGCCGACCGTCATCTACGTGCGTGCGGTGCGCGAGCTGCTCGCCTCGGAGATCGCCGTCCACGGCCTGGCCCACATCACCGGCGACGGGCTGCTGAACCTGCTCCGCCTGCGGGCGGAGGTCGGCTACCGGATCGACTCCCCGCTCCCCGTGCCGCCCGTCTTCGAGCTGATCGCCGAACGGGGCGGGGTCGCCGGCGCCGAGATGCACGAGGTCTTCAACATGGGCTGCGGGTTCTGCTGCGTGGTCGCCGGCGCGCAGGCCTCCGCCGCCGTGACGCTGCTCGGCGAGCGCCATCCGGGCGCGGCGGTGATCGGCGAGGTCACCGACCGGCCCGGCGCGGTCGAGCTCCCGCGGGACGGGCTCGAGGGGCGGGCCGGCGGATTCGCTCCAGCCTGAGGCTGAGCCTCACCGGAGCGCCTGCGCCGTACACCGGGCGGGAGCCCTGATGCACCGTACGCGAACAGCCGGCCGACAGCGCACAATACGCGGGCAGTGATAGGCACTCTCCTCAACGATCGCTACCGGCTCGAGGAACGGATCGGCTCCGGCGGGATGTCGACCGTCTACCGCGCGTACGACCCGACGCTCGAGCGCTGGGTCGCGATCAAGCTGATGCTCGCGGACATCTCCTCGGATCCCGACCAGCTCGAGCGCTTCCGCCGCGAGGCCCGGATCGTCGCGCGCCTCTCGCACCCCCACGTCGTGACCGTGATCGACTTCGGCGAGGACGGCGGAACACCCTACATCGTGCTCGAGTACGTCGAGGGGGAGACGCTCAAGGAGCGGATCCGGCGGCTCGGACGGCTGCCTGTGGCCGAGGCGGTCGCCTACGCGATCGAGATCGGCCGCGCGCTGTCGGCGGCCCACGCCGAGCGCCTCGTGCACCGCGACGTGAAGCCCCAGAACGTCCTGATCGATCCGGAGGGGCGCGCGAAGGTCACCGACTTCGGCATCGCGCGCTCGCTCGAGGTCCAGGGCCTCACCGCGCCCGGGCGCGTGCTCGGGACGACCGACTACGTCGCCCCCGAGCAGGCGATGGGGCGTGCGGTCAACGAGCAGTCGGACGTCTACTCGCTGGCGATCGTGCTCTTCGAGATGCTGACCGGCGAGGTGCCGTTCACCGCCGAGACCCCGGTCGCGACCGCGATGAAGCACGTACGCGAGCCGCTGCCAGACGTCCAGCGTCTGCGCCCCGAGGTCTCCTCGGCACTGGCCGCGGTGGTCGATCGCGGCAGCGTGAAGGACGTCGCCGAGCGCTACGCGACGGCGGCCGAGATGGTCGAGGACCTCGAGCATGTGCTCGCGATCGAGGTGGCACGCGCGGGGGAGGCGGGCAGCGAGGCGACGAGCGTCCTGCGCGCGCTGCCGGGCGACACGGCGGACTTCGTTCCGGTCCGACTGCGCAACCCCCGCCGCTGGGCGCTCACCCTGCTGCTGGTCGGGCTGTTCGCGGCCGGATCGATCATCTATCTCGGCGTGCGCACCGAGAAGGGGCCGGGACCCGCCGTGACGCCGCGCGCCGGCGGGCTCGAGCGCGTACAGCTAGCGAGCGACGCTGCAGCCGACTACGACCCCGAGAGCGAGGACCGCGAGGAGTCTCCCGAGGCGACCCAGAACGCGATCGACGGGAACCTGACGACCGTCTGGGACACCGAGCAGTACCGCAGCGACTTCCTCAGCCTCGGCAAGAGCGGCGTCGGCCTCTACGTCGACGCCGGCAGCCCGCTCGCCGCTCGGCGGCTCGACCTCGTGACGCCGACGCCCGGCTTCTCAGCCTCGGTCTACGCCGCCAACGAGGTGCCCGAGACCCTCGCCGGCTGGCGCAAGGTCAGCAGCGACACCGACGTCGGCCAGGACGAGCGGATCCGGCTGACCACCGGCGGCAGGCGCCTGCGCTACTACCTCGTCTGGATCACGCAGCTCGCCGATGACCAGGAGCGGGCCGCGATAGCGGAACTCACGTTGCGCCGCTAGCGGGAGCTGCACTAGTGTCGCTCGGCGATGCGACGCAGGCTCTCAGAGCAGCCGCGCCTCCTGGCGGCACGGCTGCTGCTGGGCTTCGCCCTCCTCGCGGCCGGCTTCGGCGCCGCCAGGGCACTCGACGACGGCGAGCTGCCCGCCCCGGCCGCGGCGGAGCTGAAGGCGGCCCGCTCGGACTCGCGCGCCTCCCGCAGGGAGCTGGGCGAGGCGCGCGCGGAGGCCGGACGACTGCGCGTCCGGCTCGTTCGCGAGCGGCGGCGCGCAGCGACGATCCGGCGGCGCATGGGCCGTCGGCTCAGCCGCGGGAGCGCGCGTGGCGCTCGACCCCGAGGGCGAGCAGGCGGTCGAGCAGCTCCGGGTAGGGAATCCCGCTCGCGTCGAAGAGCTTCGCGTAGACGCTCGTCGGAGTGAATCCGGGGATCGTGTTCAGCTCGTTCAGCAGCACGCGGGCCTCCCCTTCGGGATCCTCGACGAAGAAGTCACAGCGCGCCATACCCGCACAGCGGGCGAGTATGAATACCTCGACGGCGATCTCGCGCACGCGCTCGCGCACCGCGTCCGGCATGCGCGCAGGCACGACGAGCCGCATCCCGCCCGGCTCGTACTTGGCCTCGTAGTCGTACCAGTCGCCGCCCAGCACGATCTCGCCGGGCACAGACGCGTGGGGAGCGGCGTCGCCCAGCACAGAGCACTCGACCTCCATCCCGGGCGACATCGCCTCGACGATCGCGAGCCGATCGTGGGCGAAGGCGGCCGCGAGCGCGGGGGGCAGCTCTCCCGCGTCGGTGACCTTCGAGATCCCGAGCGATGAGCCGAGCCGGGCCGGCTTGACGAACAGCGGCAACCCGAGCCGCTCCAGGTCGGCGGGATCCTCGCCCTCCCACGCCGCCGCGTAGTCGACCTGGGGAACCCCGGCGCTGCGCATCAGGTCCTTGAAGACCACCTTGTCCATGCAGATCGCCGAGGCGAGCACGCCCGCGCCCGCGTAGGCGATGTCGAGCGTCTCGAGCAGACCCTGAACGGTCCCGTCCTCGCCGTAGGGTCCGTGGAGAACGGGGAAGGCGACGTCGCAGCCGAGCAGACCACCCGCGGCGCGCAGCGTCACCGGCTCTCCCGCGTGCGTCCAGATGCCCTCGCGCGAGATGTGAACCGCCACCGCATCGTGCCCCGCCTGCGCGAGCCCTACCCTGACCGCCTGCGCGGAGGCGACCGACACATCGTGCTCGCCCGAGGGCCCCCCTTCGAGGACCGCGACCCTCACCGTCCGGCGGGGGGTGAGGGTGTCGTCGCCGGCGGCTCGGGCTCGGGCGGCTCGAAGCGGCCGACGATCAGCACCACGGACCGGCCGGGGTCGACGTCCACCCCGGCGCCCGGGCGCTGGACGAGCACGGTCCCGTCCTCGGTCTCGTCTTCGGTTGTCCGCTCGCGCACGGTGGCCCCGAGGCCCTCGGCTCGCAGCAGCCGCACCGCGTCGCGTCGCGGCAGCCCGCCGACATCGGGAACGGTGACCTGCTGAACCCCCTCGGACACGGTGATCGTCACCCGATCGCCCGCATCCAGCTTTGCCCCCGCCCCGGGCGACTGCGCGATCACCTCGTCCTTGGGGCTGTCGGAGGGCTCGACCCGGACCTCGACCGTGAGGCCCTCGGCGTCGAGTCGTGACTCGGCCGACTCGCGCGAGAGCCCGACCACGTCGGGGACGTTGATCCGCTCCGGGCCGGAGCTGAGGAACAGGCGTACGCTCGACCCGCGATCCACCTCCACGCCGGCCGTGGGCGCGGTTGCCGTCGCAAAGCCGCGCTTCACCTCGCTGGAGGACTGCGTGCTCGTGGTCACCTCGAGGTCGGCGTCCTCGAGCTCCTTCACCGCCTGCTTCTCGGGCAGGTTGCGCACCGAGGGCACGCGCACCTTTCCCGGCCCGCGCGAGACGCTGAGCGTCACCGTGTCTGACTTCGCCGCCTGCTCGCCGGCGTCGGGATCCTGGCGCAGCACCTTTCCCGGCGTCGCCGGGCTCAGCTCGCGCTCCACCTTGACCTCCTCGAAGCCGGCCCTGTCGAGGTTCTCGCGCGCCGCGCCGAGCGCGAGCCCGACGACCTTCGGGATCTCCACCTGCTCGGGACGGGAGAAGGCGTAGGCCATCAGGCCGATCAGCGCCAGCACCAGCAGCGCGAGCGCGACCGCGGGCCAGCGGCGGCGGCCCTGAGCAGGTGGCGGCTCGCGTACCTCGCCGCCGCCGAACCCCGCGCCCTCGTTCGCGACGGCCGTCCCGGGGCTCTCGACGGGCGCCGGGAGCGCGCCGAAGGCCGCCGTGCCGGGGGCGACCGGCTCGCCCGCCGCCTGCGCCTCGACGTAGGGGCGGCACGCCTCGAGCGCGTCCGCGAAGTCCTCGCCGCTCTGCCAGCGTGCGCCCGGATCCTTCGCGAGCGCGGCGAGCACGACCGACTCGAGGTTCGGCTCGATGGTGAGCTCGTCCCCGGACATCGGCGGCGGCGGCTCGGACAGGTGCTTGAGCGCGATCGAGACGGCGCTGTCGCCGTCGAACGGAAGCCGGCCGGTGAGCAGCTCGTAGAGCACCACGCCGATCGAGTAGAGATCCGAGGACGCCGTGACCGGATGGCCCTGGGCCTGCTCGGGAGAGAGGTACTGGGCGGTGCCCATGATCGAGCCCGTCTCGGTCATCTCCGATGCACCGGCGCGCGCGATGCCGAAGTCGGTCACCTTCGCGTTGGCGCCCTCGTCGAGGATCACGTTGTGGGGCTTGAAGTCACGGTGGATCACCCCGTTGCGGTGCGCGAAGCCCGCGGCCTGCAGGATCTGGATGCCGAGGTCGATCGCCCGTGACTGGTCGACCGGGGCCTCGTTCACCACCACGTCCTTGAGCGTGCGTCCCCGCAGGCACTCCATCGCGATGTAGTAGGTGCCGTCGTGCTCGCCACGGTCGTAGACCGCCACCACGTTGGGGTGCTGAAGGCCGGCCGCGGCCTTCGCCTCGCGGCGAAACCGCTCGACGAACTCGGCGTCCTGGGCGAAGCGCCGGTGCAGCATCTTGAGCGCCACCTCGCGCCCGAGATGGGTGTCCTCGGCCCGGTAGACGTCCGCCATCCCGCCGGACCCGATCCGCTCGAGGACCCGGTAGCGCCCGTCGATGACGGTGTCCTGCGCGACGTCGGTCACCCGGACCCCCCCTCTCCGAGCAGCGCCTCGAGCACGCGCTTGGCGAGCGGCGCCGCCTCGGTGCCGCCCTGGCCCTGCGTGCGCTCGATCGTCACGGCGACGGCCATGCGGGGGCCCTCGAGCGGCGCGAAGCCGATGAACCACGCCTGGTTGGCCGTCGCGTTGTCGACCTCGGCGGTCCCCGTCTTACCCCCGACCGCGATGCCCGAGAGCGCCGCCGCCGTGCCCGTCCCCTCCCTGACGACGTTGCCCATCATCGTCGCGAGCTGCAGCGCGGACTGCTCGGACATCACCTTCGACTGCTCTTCGGGCTTGATCCGCTCCCGCACCCGCCCGTCCCCGTCGACGACCTTCTCGGTCAGGGTCGGCCGCATCAGCCGTCCGCGGTTCCCGATCGCGCCCGCGACCATCGCCATCTGCAGCGGGCTGACCAGGATGGCGCCCTCCGATCCGCCCTGTCCGATCGCCACGCGCCCGACGTCGAAGCCGTCGTCGCCGTCGAGCACCCGGCCGCTCGCGTCGCGCACACCGCTCGCGCTCATCTGCACGTCGGGATAGTCGAGCGGCGGGTCCTGGTTGAACCCGAAGCGCTCCATGTAGTCGATCAGCGTGCCGCGACCGACGCTCTCGCCGACCTGCGCCCAGACGGTGTTGACGGAGTTCGTCAGCGCGTCGGTGAGCGTGACCGAGCCGAAGTTCTGGCCGCCGAAGTTGGCGAGCGGCACCCCGCTCACGGTGCGCGGAGAGGAGCCGTCGACGATCGAGTCGGGCGTGAACTTGCCGCTGTCGAGCGCCGCGGCGGCCGTCACGACCTTGAACGTCGAGCCGGGCGGGTACTGCGACTGGGTCGCGCGGTTGAGCAGGCTCAGCTCACCGAAGCGGTCGGGTACGTCGTTGGGGTCGTACTCGGGCACGCTCACCATCACCCGCACGCGGCCCGTCTGCGGCTCGAGCGCGACGATCGAGCCGTTGCGGCCCGCGAGCGCCGCGACGGCCTCGCGCTGACCCGCGGGGTCGAGCGTCGTGGTCACGTTGCGACCCTCGCTCGCCTTGCTCCGGAGCTGGCCGAAGATCGACGCGAGCTCGCCCTGCTTGCCGGTCAGCTCGTCGTTGCGCGAGCGCTCGAGCCCCGCGCGCCCCTTGGAGAGGAAGTTGTAGCCGACGGCATGCGAGAAGAGCGGGCCCGTCGGGTAGCGGCGCGTGAAGATGCGCTCGCCGCCCGTGCCGCGCCCGACGCTGCGCGCCAGCACCGTGCCGTCGCGGGCGAGGATCAGCCCGCGCGGGGTGCGCTGCTCCTCGATCAGGGGCCGCCGGTTGGAGACCTCCCGCTCGAGGCTGTCCGCCTCGAACACCGTCCAGCGCGAGGTGAACGCCACGAGCGTCGCGAAGAGCAGCATGACGAGCCCGAAGAGCTGGATGATCTGACGGTTCATACGAGGCCCCCCTGGAGCCCGCCCCGATCCTCACGCGCGCGATCGGAGACGAGCAGCAGCAGGGCGAGGAGCACCATGTTGGCAAGGATCGAGCTGCCCCCGTAGGACACGAAGGGGAGCGTGACGCCGGTGAGCGGGATCACGCGCGTAACGCCCCCCACGATCACGAACACCTGCAGCGCCAGGACCGAGGTGAGACCGGCCGCCAGCAGCTTCGAGAAGCCGTCGCCGGCGAGCAGAGCGGTCTTGAAGCCACGCGCGGCGAAGAGCAGGTAGACGAGCACGAGCCCGGCGGCCCCGAAGAGCCCGAGCTCGTCGGCGATCACGGCGTAGATCAGGTCCGTGTGCGCCGCCGGAAGGATGGTCCCGCCGCCCGGCAGGTCCAGCAGCGCCTGGCCGAACCCCTGGCCGAAGAGCCCCCCGTCGGCCTGCGCGAAGAGGGACTGGGCGATCTGGTAGCCCTCGTCGTCGACGACCTTCGGATCGAACGGGTCGAGCCAGACGTCGACCCGCTCGCGCACGTGGCTGACGCTGTTGGCGAAGAAGGTCGCCCCGGCGAGGAACATCGTCGCGCCGACGCCGATCAGCGAGATCCGCGCCGTGGCCACGTAGAGCAGGGCGAGGAAGCCGCCGAAGAACATCAGCGCGCTGCCGAGGTCGCGGATGAAGAGCAGCATCAGCATCGCCATGCCCCAGATCAGCAGCAGCGGCCCGAAGTGCTTCAGCGACGGTCGCTCGCGCAGGATCGCCACGAGCGAGGCGGCGAAGACGGCCAGCAGGACGGTGGCGGCGGGCCCGAGGCGCAGCACCACGACCACGACCACGACGGCCGCGGCGGTTCCGGCGACCATCAGCGCCTGGCGGGCGAGCGGGAGCGGGCGCAGCCGGGCGCGCACGAGCACGTCGCCGGTGTCGCGCAGGTAGCTGGCGAGGAAGACGATGATCGCGAGCTTCGCGAACTCCGCCGGCTGAAACTGGATCGCACCGATCTTCACCGCCAGGTACGCGCCGTTGACCTGCTCCCCGATGCCGGGGACGCGGGGCAGCAGCAGCAGCGCGATCCCCGCCGCGGCGATCGTGTAGCGGTAGCGCTCGAGCACGTGGAGGTCGCGCAGGAAGACGATCGTCGCGCAGAAGCAGAGCAGGCCGACCACGAACCACTGCGCCTGCTCGCGCGCGAGCTCGGCGTCGATGCGGTAGATCATCACGAGCCCGAAAGCCGCGAGCAGCGCTGCGAGCGGGAACAGGTGGGGATCCGCGCGCGGCAGCCGGGCACGGATGAAGAGGTGCGCGAAGACGCACGAGCCGAGGAAGAAGAGGCCGTACGTGGCCGTGGCGGCGCTCACCTCCTCCGAGCGGGTCAGCAGCACAGCGGCGAACCCGGCCGTGACGAGCAGCGATACCGGGATCAGCCCAAGAAGCTCGCGGCTGCGCGCGCTCACCGGCGTCGCCGACCCTCGTCGAGCGTCCCCCGCTCGAGCTGGCGCACCAGGTCCTCCGCGTCGCCGCGGCCACGCCACTCGTGATCGAGGATCCGCTCGCGCCGCGCGGGCGTGAGCGTGCGTGCGGGGACTCCGCTCGTGTACTCGGCGCTGTAGAGCTCGAGGCCCAGCGGGAGCTCGTAGGGGAGCCCGCGGTAGAGGGTGATCAGGCCGGCGTCGTCGGTGCCGACGAAGTGCACATGCCGCGCCCCGACGTACACCCCGGCGCCGATCGCGCCCGCGAGCGCGACGGTCGCCAGGGCGC
>JBPCKX010000043.1:0-12178 GCA_051003875.1 Thermoleophilaceae bacterium | reverse complement strand
GAGCCGTCGCCGCCCGCCGGGGCCGACCCCTCGCCGCTGCCGGCCCTGCGCGAGGACGAGCTGCGCCGGCACCTTCCCGGAGTCGAGCCCGACCGGACGCTGACCGACTGGGGACGCTCCGAGCGGATCGAGGGCCTGCTGGACAAGACCCTCGTCGAGTTCTACTACCGCTACTGGTTCCGGGCCGAGGTGGAGGGCATCGAGAACGTGCCCGCCTCCGGTGGTGCGCTGCTCGTCTCCAACCACTCGGGCGCGCTGCCGCCCGACGCCGCGATGATCGGAAAGGCGATCCGCGAGGAGCATCCCCGCCCGCGGCCGATCAACATCACCGTCGAGCACTTCTTCAAGGGCTACCCCGGCTTCTCGATGCTGATCCCGAAGATCGGATGCGTGGCGGCCCACCCGGCGAACGTCCAGCGCCTGCTCTACGACGAGCGCCAGCTCGTGCTCGTCTTCCCCGAGGGCCGCAAGGGGACCGAGAAGCTGTTCAAGGACCGCTACCGCCTGCGGCGCTTCGGGCGCGGTGGCTTCGTCGAGGCGGCGATGCGCGCGCGCGCTCCGATCGTGCCCGTCTGCGTCGTCGGCGCCGAGGAGGCGCAGCCGGTCTTCGCCCAGTCGAAGCTGCTCAAGCGGCTGACGGGCCTCATCTACGTGCCGCTCACGCCGACCTTCCCGCACCTCGGGCCGCTGGGCATGCTCGCCTACCTGCCCGCCAAGTTCAAGCTCCGCTTCCTCGAGCCGATCCACTTCGAAGAGGAGGGCATGCACGAGGACAAGGCGCTCGTACAGACCACGTCGCACGAGATCCGCGCGCGCATCCAGGAGAACCTCTTCGACATGATCTCCAAGCGCAACTCGGTCTGGTTCGGGTAGGCCGGTGCCCTCCAGACGCGTGCTGATCACCGGCCTCTCGACCTACTGGGGCGGCCGCCTCGCGCAGGCGCTCGAGGGCGACGCCTCGATCGAGGCGATCATCGGGGTCGACAACGAGGAGCCGAGCGTCGAGCTGGAGCGCACCGAGTACGTCAAGGTGGGCACCCAGCACGCGCTGTTGCGGCGCGTCGTCGAGGCCGCCGAGATCGACACCGTGGTGGACACGCGGCTGGTCGTTGACTCCTCGACGACCTCGCCGCGCGAGGCGCACGAGAACAACATCATCGGGACGATGAACATCCTCGCCGCATGCAACGGCCCGGACTGCTGCGTGCGCAAGTTCGTCTTCAAGTCCTCGACCCACCTCTACGGCTCAGAGCAGGACGACCCGGCCTTCTTCGACGAGACGATGCCCCGCCCGCACTCGCCGCGGACGCCGATCGAGCGAGACATCTGCGAGGCGGAGGCCTCGCTGGCGGAGTTCGCCGACCGCCACCCGACCACCGCGGTCACGATCCTGCGCTTCGCGAACGTGCTCGGACCCGACGTCCGGACCTCCCACATCGCGCTCTTCTCGTTGCCCGCGCTGCCGATGATCCTCGGCTTCGATCCGCGCTACCAGTTCGTCCACGAGGACGATGTCGTCCACGCGCTCGAGCACGTCGTCCAGCGTCAGGTCCCCGGCATCTACAACGTCGCGGCCGACGGGGTCCTGACCCTCTCCGAGGTCGCGGGGCTGCTCGGCAAGCCCTACGCGCCGGTCCTGCCGCCGTGGGGCACCGGGCTCGTGGCCGGGGTCGCGCGCCGCCTCGGCGTGAAGCTGCCGCCCGAGATGCTCAACCAGCTGCGCTTCGGGCGCGGCGTCGACAACCGCCGGTTCAAGGCGCGCGGGTTCGCGTACGGCTACACGAGCCGCGAGGCGGTTTCGCGGCTCGCCGAGCACCTCCGCCTGCACCCGGTCCTGCGGGCCCAGGCCAAGCCCTACCGCTACGAGCGCGAGGTCGAGGAGTTCCTGCGCTGGAGCCCGAACGTTCGCGCGGCGGGGGTGCCCGAGACGGGTGCGCTGAGCCGGCAGCAGATGATCGAGCTGCGGCGGCTGCTCGCGGCGCTCGGGCCTGCCGGCGAGGACGGCGAACGGCGCGACGTGAGCGCGAGCGGGGCCGCCGGCCCCGCTCGCGGCGCGCCCGGGTCGATCGAGCCCGGCCCGACCGGGCCCGCTGCTCCTGCAGACAGTGCCAACCGCGGAACCCCCGCGCGGGACTCCCGGCAAGCGCCGCGCAGCGCACCCGTCGAGCACTACGACGATCTCGGTGCCGAGGAGGTCATCTCGCTGCTTGGCTCGCTCGACGACGGCGGGCTGCTCGCCCTGCGCGACCACGAGCGCGACCACCGTGGACGCGGCAGCGTCCTCGGCGCGATCGAATCGGTGCTCGCCCGCCGGGACGCCGCGCGCGGCTGACGCGTCCGTTCCGGGCAACCCGGCGCGAAAACGCTCGCAAGGGTGATTGCAACGCGCTGATTGGGCTAGCGACGACCACGCGGGGGCTCTACAATCTTCCTTGGAGCGGTGGGCGGCCGATGCGGGAGCCTCAGCCCGACACCGCCCGATCGAGATGCGACGAACGCTACTGACAATCACCGCCGTCGCGACCGTGCTCCTGCTGCTCGGGGCCGTCGGCGTGTACGCCTACGACTCCTCGAACCAGGATCGCATCGCGAACGGGGTCACCGTCGCCGGAGTCGACATCGGCGGGCTCGACACCGACGCCGCGCGCGCCCGCGTCAGCCGCAGCGTGGCCGATCGGCTCGAGCGGCCGATCACCGTCACCCACGGATCGAAGCGCTTCACGCTCTCAGCCGAGGACGCCGGTCTGCGTACCGACGTCGGCGGGATGGTCGAGGAAGCCAACCGTGCGAGCCGCCGGGGCAACGCGCTCGGCCGTGCGCTGCGGGACATGACCGGGGGCGAAGAGAAGACTGCCGTCAGACTGCGCGTCAGCTACTCGCGCAAGGCTGCGGCGAAGCTCGTTGCGCGCGTCCGCAAGCGGGTCGACCGGCCCGCGAAGGACGCCGAGGTCAGGTTTCCCGACCTCACCGAGGTCGCGGAGAAGGACGGCGTCGCGCTCAGGACCCGAAAGCTGCGGCGCCAGGTGCGAACAGCCCTTCTGACCCCAGACGTAGAGCGCGAGATCGAGGCCCCCACCAAGGTCACCGAGCCCGACGTCACGCGCGACGAGCTCGCCTCGAAGTACCCCTCGGTGATCGTCGTGGACCGCGCCGCGTTCAAGCTCCACTACTACGAGAACCTGACGCTCTCAAAGACGTACACGATCGCCGTCGGGCAGGTCGGCCTCGAGACGCCCGCCGGCCTCTACCACATCCAGAACAAGGGCGTGAACGTGGCCTGGAGCGTTCCCAACCGGCCCTGGGCAGGGAGCCTCGCCGGCACCGTCGTCCCCGGGGGGACGCCCGAGAACCCGCTCAAGGCACGCTGGATGGGCATCTACGACGGTGCCGGCATCCACGGCACCGACGACACCGCCTCGCTCGGCACCGCCGCCTCGCACGGCTGCATCCGGATGGCGATTCCCGAGGTGATCGAGCTGTACGACAAGGTGGAGGTACAAACCCCCATCTACGTCTCCTGACCTGACGGCCGCGCAAGGCCGGGGCCGGTGTCATCGCTTCGCTCGCCTGCGCAGCAGGCTTCGCTCGCTCTTCCTTGGCCGCTGGCCTTGCGCGGCTCGTCAGGACCCTGTGGGCGCCACCCCGACCTCCTCGAGCGGGATCTCCGTCCAGCCGGCTGCCTCGAGGGAGGCTTGCCTGTCCGGGTGCCGAATGCAGAGGGTGCCGATGAACACGCCCCGCTCCCGCTTGCAGAGCACCGAGTACCACATCGTCGACGCGTCGCTCGGGCCCTGGATCGGGTGCCACGGCGCGACCGGTATCTCGTCGTCGTCGGCGAGCCCGGCCTCCACGAGCTGCGAGCGCGTCGCGGCGCGACCGTCCTGAGTGTTGATGAAGAAGACCGACACGGAGGCGGCTCACACTAGTGAGCCGGAGCCGGCGGGACCGGCGCCCGCGTGGGCCCGCGCGCTGCGCGAGTTCGACGTCGCGCTGCGAACCCAGGGCATGGGCGAACGGACTCGGCGCGCCTACGGGGGCGACCTTGCCCAGCTCGCCGGATGGGCGGGTGGGCACGGGCTCGGTCCGCACGAGCTCGACTACCGCCGCCTGCGCCGCTTCGCCGGGGTACTCTCGGAGCGTGGGGCATCGAAGTCCACGGTCGCGCGCAAGCTCGCAGCCATCCGCTCCTTCTACCGCGTGCTCGTCCAGCGCGGGGAGCTGGGGGGCAGCCCCGCCGATCTCGTGTCGAGCCCCCGGCGCGACCACCACCTGCCGGCCGTGCTGAAGCAGGCGGAGGCGGGCGAGCTGCTCGAACGGATGCCCACATCGACCCCGCTGGAGCTGCGTGACCGCGCCATGTTCGAGCTCGCCTACTCCGCGGGCCTGCGCGCCGAGGAGCTCGTGAGCCTGGACGTCGCCTGCCTGGATCGCGACGGCGAGCAGCTACGGGTCGAGGGAAAGGGGGGGCGCACCCGGATCGTGCCCGCCGGCGAGCCGGCCTGGCGCGCGATCGACGCCTACCTCGATCGCGGCCGCCCGGCGCTCGCCGGCGTCCTGGCCGACCCCGCCCTGCTGCTCTCGAAGTCGGGGCGCCGGCTGTCTACCTCCGACGTCCGCCGCCGGCTCGCGCTCGCGCTGCGCAGGGCGGCCGGTCGGGCGGGGGTCACGCCGCACACCTTGCGGCACTCGTTCGCGACGCATCTGCTCTCCGGCGGCGCGGATCTGCGCACGATCCAGGAGTTGCTCGGTCACGCGTCGGTGAGCACGACCCAGACCTACACTCGGGTAGAGTCGAGGCGGCTCAAACAGGCCTACGCGCGGGCACATCCCCGCGCCTGACCGGACAGGACGTATGGAACCAGACGTCAAGGCGATCGAGCTGAAGGATCTCTGGCGCCGCTACAAGCAGGACGGCGACGAGAGAGCGCGGGAGCGCATCGTGCTCGCCTACGCCCCGCTCGTCAAGTACGTCGCCGGCCGGATGTCGAGCGGCCTGCCCGCCCACGTCGAGAAGGCCGACCTGATCTCCTACGGGCTGCTCGGGCTGATCTCCGCAATCGAGCGCTTCGACCCCGGCCGCGAGATCCGCTTCGAGACCTTCGCGATCACCCGTGTGAAGGGGTCGATCATCGACGAGCTTCGCTCGCTCGACTGGGTGCCGCGCTCCGTGCGGGCGAAGGCGCGCGAGATCGAGCGCGCGAACGCCAGGCTCGAGCACCAGCTCCACCGCGCGCCGACCGACCAGGAGATGGCGCAGGCGCTCGGGGTCACGCAGGATGAGTTCCAGGACTCGCTGCTCAAGATCTCCAACTCGTCGATCGTCGCCCTCGACGAGCTCTGGGCCGTTTCCGACTCCTCCGGCGACACCGTCTCGCTGCTCGACACGATCCAGGACCCGGAGGCGGTTGACCCGTCACACGAGGTCGACCTGACCGACATGAAGGATCGCCTCGCGGACGCGATCGCGCGCCTGCCCGAGCGTGAGAAGCTCGTCGTCGCCCTCTACTACTACGAGAACCTCACGCTGCGTGAGATCGGCGAGGTGCTCGGGGTGACGGAGTCACGCGTCTCGCAACTGCACACGAAGGCCGTACTGCGGCTGAAGTCCCGGCTCCAGCGAGACTCCTTCGCAGAATCGGCGTAGATTTATGCTCGAGTAGCGAGCTCAGGAGAGGTGCCCGATGGCGCATGACGGTGCAGAGCGGATCCGCAACGTGGCTCTCGTCGGCCACCGGGGCAGCGGCAAGACCTCGGTGAACGAGGCGCTGCTGTTCGAGGCGGGTGCGATCAACCGCCTCGGATCCGTGGGGGAGGGGACGACCGTGTCCGACTCGGCCCCCGACGAGCAGGCGCGCGAGATGTCGATCGCCTCGAGCCTCACCTCCTTCCGCTGGCAGGACACCAAGGTCAACCTTGTCGACACGCCCGGCGAGCCGAGCTTCGTGGCCGACGCGCTCGCCGCGCTGCGCGTCTGCGAGGGCGCCGTCTTCGTCGTCAGCGGGGTGATGGGCGTCGAGGTCGGCACCGACCGCCTCTGGCGGCGCGCGCAGGACCTCGGTCTCGCGCGCCTGATCTTCGTCAACACGCTCGACCGCGAGCGCGCCGACTTCGTGCGCGTGCTCGCGTCGCTCAAGGACGCCTTCGGTCCCCATGTCGTCGCGACCGAGATCCCGATCGGCTCCGAGCACAAGCTCGAGGGTGTCGTCGACCTGATCGACATGAAGGCCTTCCGCTACGAGGGTGACGGGCGCGGGAACTCCGTCGAGATCGAGATCCCCGAGACCCTGCGAGAGCAGGCGCAGGAGTACCGCGAGAAGCTGATGGACGAGGTGGCGGAGGTCTCCGACGACCTGATGGAGCGCTACCTCGACGGAAAGCCGATATCGCACGAGGAGACCGTCGCCGCGCTCGAGTCGGGCGTCACGGCGGGCAGGATCTTCCCCGTCACCTGCGGCGCGGCAACACGCAACCTCGGCACCAACCGGCTGCTCGACGCGCTCGTCGAGGATCTGCCCTCGCCGGCTCGCAAGGGTCCGGTGCCGGCCGGCGAGCGGATGCTCGAGCCCGTCGAAGACGAGGAGCTGGTCGCGTTCGTCTTCAAGACGCTCGCGGACCCGTTCGCGGGGCGGATGAACCTGTTCCGCGTCTACCAGGGCCTGCTCACGCACGACTCGCACGTCTTCAACACGCGCGCGCACCATAGGGAGCGGGTGGGCCAGTTGCTCGTTCCCCAGGGCAAGGATCACGAGCAGGCCGAGGAGTTCGGTCCGGGCGACATCGGCGCGGTGGCGAAGCTGAAGGAGACCCACGCCGGAGACGTGCTATGTGCCTCGGATACCGAGATCGACCTGCGGATGCCCGAGCTTCCGCGCCCGGTGATGGCGTTCGCGATCGAGCCCGGGGCCAAGGGCGACGAGGACAGGGCGTTCAGTGCCCTGCGCCGGCTGCAGGAGGAGGACCCCACGATCGACGTCCACCGCGACCCGCAGACCGGCGAGCAGATCGTCGCGGGCCTCAGCCAGATCCACGTCGAGGTGATCGTCGAGCGGATCAGAGTGCGGTTCGGTGCCGAGGTCACGCTGAAGCCGCCGCGCGTTCCCTACCGCGAGACGATCAGGTCGACCGCCAAGGCCCGTGGCCGCTACAAGAAGCAGACCGGCGGGCGCGGCCAGTTCGGCGACTGCCAGATCGAGATCGAGCCGCTCGCCGGCGGCGTCGGATTCGAGTTCGTGAACAGGATCAAGGGGGGAGTCATCCCCACCGGCTTCATCCCGGCCGTCGAGAAGGGGATCGTCGAGACGATGGCTCACGGCGTTCTCGGCGGCTACCCCGTGGCGGGCGTGCGCGTGACTCTGTACGACGGGTCCTACCACGCCGTCGACTCGTCGGAGATGGCCTTCAAGGTCGCCGGCTCGATGGCCTTCAAGGAGGCCATGGAGTCGGCGAGGCCCGTGCTGCTGGAGCCGATCATGGACGCCACCGTCGCGGTGCCCGAGGAGTGCGTCGGCGACGTGATCGGCGATCTCAGCTCGCGCCGCGGGCGGCCGCTCGGGATGGAGCCCGGCGTCTCGGTGACCGAGATCAAGGCTGAGGTCCCGATGGCGGAGATGCTCAGCTACGCCCCCGACCTGCGGGCGATCACGGGCGGTCGCGGCGACTACACGATGGAGCTCGCCCGCTACGACGAGGTGCCCGGTCAGCTCGCCGCCAAGGTGGTCGCGGCCGCACGGCAGGAAACGGTGCAGGCCTAGCGGCGGCCCCGTATCATCGGTCGGGTGTCACCTCCCTCGCCCCCGCGCCCGTGAAGAAGGATCTCCGCCCCGTCCACGACATCGTCGCGTGCGATGCGTGCGGCCGAACGATCCTCAAGGGCGAGCGCACCGAGCCCTACCTCGCCCCCGGCGGTCGCCGCCACTCCGTCTGCGAGCTGTGCTTCGTGCGTGCCGAGCACGAGGGATGGATCCGCGAGTCCGCCCACGACCAGCTTCCCTCGCGCAGCCCGCGCCCGCCGCAGCGCCGCGCCTTCTTCGCCCGCCGTCGCCGGCCAGAGGCCGATGCGCTCAACGGCGATTCAGGCGACGACCGGCACGAGGCGCTCGCGGACGAGGAGCCCGGGGTGGAGCAGGGGGCGCCGAACGGAGAGCCCGGCTTCGAGCCGGCGCAGGGCGCGCAGCGCGGTGAGCGCCCGCAGAGCCCGCGCCACGTCCGCGGGGTGCCCACGACGGCCGAGGTCAAGGTCGAACGGGCACTCGAGCTGTTCAACGCCTCCGAGCATCAGCGCACCGTGGCAGGCCTCACCCGCTCGCTCGGGCAGCCCTGGGTGACCGCGCTGCCGGCCCCCACCGCTCCCAGCACGGTGACGGTGATCGTTGCGTGGGACATCTCCTGGTACCGGTACCGGGTCGACCTCGGCGACGCCGCCGAGCCGGTCGCGCTCGAGGGCAAGGGCGACGAGCTGGACGACATCGACGACTCGCTGCGCAAGTGGAACGCCACGCTCGGCGCCGACGGGCAGCTCGCGACGGGAGCGCCCGGCGAGTGATCTACTGCGTCGTGCCCCAGCCGCTCGAGGCGGAGCTGTTCGACCGGCTCTTCGAGTACTACAAGGACGACGCGAACGTGACGGTGATCGTCGACCGCCGCGCCGGCGAGGGTGGCGCCCCGGGTCCCCATGCCGCCGACCGCGACCGGCGGCGCCGGCGGGTGAAGGGGACCTTCCCGCCGATCGGGCCCACAGGCGCGTCCTCCTGAACGGGGGTCTCAGGGTCGTCGTCCACGTCGACGGCGGCGCGCGCGGCAATCCGGGGCCGGCGGCGGTCGCGGCGGTCGCGTCGGACGCCGCCGGGGACACGCTCGCGGAGCGCAGTGCCCACATCGGCGAGGCGACCAACAACGTCGCCGAGTACCGCGCTGTACTGCTCGGGGTCGAGCTGGCGCGCGAGCTCGGAGCGGCGAGCGTCGAGGTCGTGAATGACTCGGAGCTGGTCGCCAGGCAGATCGCCGGTCGCTACAAGGTCAAGCACGCGGGCCTCAAGCCGCTGTACCTCGAGACGATGAAGGCGCTCGGCGAGTTCGACGCCTGGTCCGTGCGCAACGTGCGCCGGGAATGCAACACGCGTGCCGACGAGCTCGTCAACGAGGCGCTCGACGAGGCCCGCCGCGGATCGGGCCGGTAGGGTTTTCGGATGCTCCGGTCTGGCGGGAACCGACGGCTCATCGTGCTCGCGACGCTCTGCGCGGCGCTCACGGGCCTGATGAGTGCGGCCGCGGCCCCGGCGGCGTCGGCGGCATCGGCAGCATCGGCGGCCTCGTTCCGGGCCTGCAAGCCGGTCGTGAACCCCTACCCCGGCACCCGTGACGAGGGGATCGACCTGTCCCGGATCCGCGCCCGCAGGGTGAGCTGCCACGGCGCGCGCAGGGTTGCGCGCGGCGCACATCGCAAGGCGCTCGGGATTACCCCTCCGCGCGGCGGCATCCGCAGGTTCAGGTGGCGCGGGTGGAGGGTCGTCGGCGATCTGCGCCGCAACGTCGATCGCTACATCGCCCGGCGCCGTGGCGGCAGGCGCGTGCGCTGGCGCTTCTGAGCGTCTGGGCGGCCGCGGGGCATCAGCCGCCCCAGTCGCCGAACGTCCCGCGTTGCGCGTTATAGGCGCCATTGCGAGACGTTCGTCGCGCTTTGCTGCGGCTCCCAGTCGCCGAACGTCCCGCGTTGCGTGTTATAGGCGCCATTGCGGGACGTTCGTCGCGCTTTGCTACGGCTCCGGTCGGGCGAACGTCCAGCGTTGCGTGTTATAGGCGTCATTGCGGGACGTTCGTCGCGCGCTTGCAGCGCCTCCCGGTCGGCCAGTCAGCGGGCCGGGTGCAGCGCTTCCGGCGCGCGCGCCGCGGCGCGAGCCGAGGATCGCGCGCCGGCCGCGTAGGCGGCGAGCGCCGCCACGGCGATGACCTCGGCGATGACGGAGACCACCATCGGGCCCCGCCACGTAGGTTCGACGTAGGGCTCGTAGATAAATAAGGTTGCAGGGTTGGTGGTGGGGGCGTTGAATGTTGGGGTGTGGTCGATGAGGTCGCGATCGGTGAGAAGTTCCGTGCGCTGGCGGGCGAGCTGAATGAGCGGCAGCGTCGGTTGTGGGCGGCGAGCGAGGCGCGCGCGGCGGGGCGGGGTGGGATCGCGGCGACGGCACGGGCGACCGGGGTTTCGGTGCCGACGATCCGCAAGGGGATCGCGGAGTTGGAGTCCGGCGAGCGCCTGGATGCTGGCCGTGTGCGTCGGCCGGGCGGTGGCAGACAGCCGCTGACCGATGTCGATCCGACGCTGCTGAAGGATCTTCAGCGGCTGCTTGACGAGGGCTGCCGCGGGGATCCGGAGTCGCTGTTGCGGTGGACCTCCAAGAGTGTCCGGCGGCTCGCGGCGGCGCTGCGCGAGGGCGGTCACGAGGTCCACTACACGACGGTTGCGAAGCTGATGCGGCTGTTGGGCTACAGCCTGCAGGCCAACGTCAAGACCCGCGAGGGCACCGCCCACCCAGATCGTGACGCGCAGTTTGAGCACATCAACCGGGTTGCCAAGGCAGCGATCACCGCCGGCCAGCCGGTGATCAGCGTCGACACCAAGAAGAAGGAGCTGGTCGGGGATTTCAAGAACCCAGGGCGCGAGTGGCGCCCCAAGGGCGAGCCCGAACTGGTCCGCACGCATGACTTCAAGGACAAGCAGCTGGGCAAGGCGATCCCCTACGGCGTCTACGACATCGCCGCAAACCAGGGGTGGGTCTCAGTCGGCGTCGACCACGACACCGCCCAGTTCGCGGTCAACTCGATCCGCAACTGGTGGACCCACCTCGGCCGGCAGCGCTACCCCCACGCCACGCGGCTGCAGATCACCGCCGACTGCGGCGGCTCCAACGGCAACCGCGTCCGCCTCTGGAAAGTCGAGCTGCAAAAGCTCGCCAACGAAACCGTTCTCCAGATCGGGGTTTGCCACCTCCCCCCCGGCACTAGCAAATGGAACAAGATCGAGCACCGCCTGTTCAGCTACATCACGATCAACTGGCGCGGCAAGCCGCTACACAGCCTGGAAACGGTCATCAACCTGATCGCCGCCACCAAGACCAGCACCGGCCTCCCGGCCTACCCCCGCCTCGATGACGGCAGCCACCCCGACACGCTCCGCGTCCCCGACACCGAGCTCCCAAACGTCAACCTCCACGGCGACCAGTTCCACCCCGAATGGAACTACACCATCAAACCGAAACCTTAATGATCAACGCGCCCGTAGTCGAACAGCCCGCCGCCCGCGTAGCGCGCGACGGCGATCGACACGAGCGCTCCCGCGGATACGGAGATGCCGGTGAGCGCCCCGGCTGCGCGCAGGCGGGTCCCGAGCAGCGCGCACGCCACCCCGGCACCGAGGCCGTTGAGCAGGAAGAGCACTCCGATGGTCGGCACGTCCTTGATGAAGTCGGCGTACTGCTGCAGATGCACCGCGCCGACCACCAGCGTGGCCAGGGCACCGACCAGCTTCAGTCGATCACCCGTTCCGCCCATCACTCGATCACCCGTTCCGCCCATCACTCGACCACCCGGATCGTCGCCTTCATGAAGGGGTGGTACGCGCAGATGTAAGCGAACTCGCCGGCTTCGTCGAGCGTCACGGACTTGCTCTTGCCCCGCTCGATCCTGTCGGTGTCGAACGCCCCGGCCGTGCTCGAGGTTGCGGTGTGGTTGGCGGTGTCGTCGTTGACGAAGGTGACCTTCGTGCCGGCCTTCACCTCGATCGCAGGAGGTATGTACTTGAAGTCCTTGATCTCCACACGGCTCGTCTTGACCGCGGCGCCGTCGCTGCCCGCGGATGCGGCGTGGTCGTCGTTCCCGCCGCCCGTGTCGGCCGCGAGCGCCACCCCGCCCGTCGCTATCACGAGCGCGGCGCCGAGCAGTGCGAGGGCTCGGTCGATCGAGCGGGGCATGTCCTTCCTATCGAAGCGCAGGCGCCGGCGGATCCCCCACGGCGACGGAAAGGGCCTTCGGCGCGTCGGGCGGCGGTGTCGCACCCACTCGGGCTGCTGCCTCGAGCGCGATCTGCGCAGCAATCTCCTCGCGGGCGACCCGCAGATCGATGTGTCGCTCGACGACCTGGATGACGGTCGCGCTCGGCGCGCAGACCGAGTCGCCTGCGGCGCTA
>JBPCKX010000042.1:0-9438 GCA_051003875.1 Thermoleophilaceae bacterium | reverse complement strand
GAGGTGCGCCGTCGCTTCCTCGTCCGACTGGCCGCCGGACAGGAAGGCGACGCCCGGCACGGCGACCGGCACGCAGCGCTTCAGCACCTTCAGCGTCGCCTCGGCGACCTGCTCGACTGAGGCCGCTTTGCCGGACTTCTTGCCCGGAACGACCATGTTGGGCTTCAGCACGGTGCCCTCGAGCACGACGCGCTGATAGTAGAACTGCTGGTAGACCTCCTTCAGCACCCACTCGGTGACCTGGGCGCAGGTGTCGACGTCGTGCGAGCCGTCCATGAGCACCTCGGGCTCGACAATCGGCACGATGTCGGCCTCCTGGCACAGGGCGGCGTAGCGCGCGAGCGCGTGCGCGTTGGCGAGGATGCAGGCGTAGCTCGGCTTGCCTTCGCCGATGTCGATCACGGCGCGCCACTTCGCGAAGCGGGCGCCGAGGTCGTAGTACTCGGCGAGCCGCTCGCGCAGCCCGTCGAGACCCTCGGTCATCTTCTCGCCCGGGGCTCCGGCGAGCTCCTTCGCGCCCGTGTCGACCTTGATCCCGGGGATCATGCCGCGGTCCGAGAGGAAGCTCGGAAACGGGGTGCCGTCGGAGGTCTGCTGGCGGATCGTCTCGTCGTAGAGGATCACTCCGCTGATCGCTCGGCCCGCGTCCGGGGTGGCGGTCAGCAGCTCGCGGAAGGCGCGTCGCGTCTGCTCGGTCGACTCCACGTCCACGCTCTCGAGGCGCTTGGTCATGGTCGCGTTGCTCTCGTCCGCTGCGAGGATCCCCTCGCCGGCGGCCACCATCGCTTGCGCTGTGGCTTCCAGCTCGTCTCGCCGATCAGTCATGAATCAGTCCCTCCATCCGTTGCTTGGCCGGCCGCCGCGGTGTGCGCGATGACGCGTTTCACCGAGCCGGCGGCGACGACCATCGACTCTGTCACATTCCAGCCCGCCTCCACGCGGGGCGCGGCCACCAATCCACCGGTCACCCCCGTCGCCACGAAGAAGGCCTCGCCGTCGACCATCTCCTCGAGCTCGAGCACATGGTCGAGGTCGGCACCCTCGAGCGCCCGCCGCTCGTCGTCCTTCTGGGGAGCGAGCCTGCCCTGCATCGCGCCGCCGAGAGCGCGCGCCGCGCAGGCGGTCATGACGCCCTCGGGCGTGCCGCCGACGCCCATGACGAGATCCGCGTCGCCGTCGGGCAGCAGCACCGCCAGCGAGCCGCCGACATCGCCCTCCGATGGGGTCGACACGTGCGCGCCGGCGGCGTGCAGGCGCGCGATCAGCTCCTCGTGTCGGGGCTTTGAGAGCACGACGACGCGCAGGTCGCCGACGGCCTTGCCGAGCGCCTCCGCGACCAGCTCGAGGTTGCGCTCGGGCGTCGCGGTGATGTCGATCGCGCCGCGTGCCTCGCCCGGCGCGAGCAGCTTGTCCATGTAGAACGCGGGGCCCGGCTCCCACATCGCGCCCGCCTCCGCCATCGCGATGGTGGTGAGCGCGCCCGGCATCCCCTGCGCGCAGAGCGTCGTGCACTCGAGCGGGTCGACGGCGATGTCGAAGGAGAGCGAGCCTCCCGCGCCGACCGTCTCGCCGTTGAACAGCATCGGGGCGTCGTCCTTCTCGCCCTCGCCGATCACGACCCGGCCCGTTCCCGGCGCTGCCGACAGCTCGGCGCGCATGGCGTTGGTGGCGGCGGCGTCGGCCGCCTTCCCGTCGCCCCGCCCGACCCACGGCTGGCAGGCGAGCGCGGCCTCGGAGGTGGCGGCCAGCGCGACGCCCTCGAGCCGGGCGAGCAGCGCGGGCTCGGAGGTCGTCGCGGGCCCGTCGGGGGTCATCGCCGATTCCATGCCCGCACCGTATGGGTAGGAGCTATCGACTGCAATCGAATGTTTGGGGATACCGACAGGGCTTGACCTATCTCGCAGCCGGGCGCGGCGCTGGCGCGCCTGCGCTGGTACGGCAAGCTCCCGGCTCGCACCTTCATTACGGGCGATCGTACCGCGAATCGGATCGCGACCCCCGGGCGCGCGCGGAGGCGGGCGAGCGGGGGCCCGGCCGCCACCACCGGCTCGGCCTATGCCTATGCTATGGGACGGGTGGGAAAAGCGATGGAAGCGCAGCGGGCGATCGGGTAGACATCAGGTCGATGAGCGAGCCTGCACGACCTACGCCCGCGCGCGCCGGCTCGCGAGCCCGACCGCCGGCTCGTCGGATCGGTCGCTAGGTGCCGCCCGCCGACGAGGTTCGGCGCGCGCTCAACGTCGTGGGCGTCGTGGCGCTCATCGACGCCGTCCTGCTCGTGCCGCTTGTGATCGCCGCCCTCACCCACGCGGAGGGCACGGTCAGCATCCTCGGCCCGCTGCACGGCACCGGCTTCCTGATTCTCGTCGGGCTCGTCGTGCGCGGCTCGATGCGCAAGATGTGGGGATGGTGGTTTCCGGTCATCGCCGTCATCACGGGCGGCCCGCCGGGGTGCCTGATCGGCGATCTGCGGATTCGGCGCGCGCTCCCGCCCAAGGGCGCGTAGCCCGAGGCCGCGAGCGGCCGGGCGGCGAGAGTCGCTGTCGGCCGGACGGCGAGCCGCTTCTCGGCCGGACGGCGGGAGTCGCTTCTCCCGCGCCACCCGCGGGCTACGCCGCGGCTTCTTCACCCGAGGCCGGCGCCTCGATGTGGGTGACCGGCAGGCCGAGCCCGCGTGCCTTGCTGGGCAGGTCGAGGTGCAGCCAGCGCGACACGCGCTTTGGCAGGGTCGAGATCACGAGCTCATCGAAGTCAGCGACGTTGAGCGCATCCTGGATCGCCGCCATCGGGTCGGCATCGCCGACCTCCCCGGTCACCGGCGCCCCCGCCGCCTCGCCGAGCGCAACGAGCGCCTCCTCCATCCGCTCCCGAGCCTCCTCGCGGCCCGCCACCTCCGGGTCGACCACGCGGTGGAGGCCGCTCGGGTGAGCCGGCACGACGAGGTGGAAGGTCGCGGGCCCGTCGGCCACCCGCTTCTCCACCTCGGCACGCAGGCCCGCGGTCATCGCCGTTCGGTTGGCGACCAGCAGTACGCGTCTGGGCTCGGCCATCGTCCCCTCTCGCTCGAATGTACCAATTCGCACTTTACCGGATCGCGCCGCGGCGGCGGATCTCCGCCGGCGGCGGATCTCCGGCACGCTCCCGCCGCTACCTGGACGACCTGAAGCACGTATGTCGTGCGCTATGTCGTCCAGGTCATCGCCGGCGGCGCCTGACCGTGACGATCGTCGACACCGCGCGGAACCCGGCGCGCCGCGCGCCCACGCGGTGGCGGCGTGCCCGCAGGCGCAGGCACTTCCCGGCCCGCCCGCGGCCGTCGGTCCGCACCCGCCTGCCCGCCAGGCGGACGGTCGCCCGCTCGACCGGCCGTCCCGCCGAGCGGAGGCGGAACCTAAAGCACGTGCGCCGCCGCGCGACCGTCCGCCGCGGACGGACCTTGAGGCTCATCGTGAAGCGGCTCGGGATCGTGGAGACGCGCGTCAGGAACATCCCCTCCGGGCCCTCGCCCGGAGTGTTGCGGCACGACCAGCTACTGGTCCGGCGGGCGTAGAGAAGCGTGAGGCAGCGCCCCAGTGCCCGCTGCCCGTAGGCGTTGGGGTGCGCGGACTCCGCGGTGGTGCCGCCCTGGATCGCGGGGCCGGCGCCGACCGCCCGCACCCATTCGCTCGTGCGCGGCGAGGGCCCCCCGGAGCCCCTCGCCTGCCTCGCCGTCCGCGCGCAGACCTCGCGGCCCTGGAAGGCGTCCCGCAGCGAGAGGAACTGCGCCCCGGTCGCGGTCGAGATCGCCTCGAGCCTGGAGTCGAGCAGCCCGACGATCTCCTCGCGCGCGAAGTCCGAGTCGGTGTCATAGAACGGACAGCCCCCGGCGGCGCTGCGCTGCAGCCCGGCCTCCGGGTAGCGGTTCTCGGCCGCACGCGGGATCGGCGACGGGTAGCTCTGCAGCACGAGCCGGTAGTGCCACGGGCGATAGCCGGCGGCCCGCATCACGGCGCGAATCTCGAGCAGCGCCTGCTCCACTCCCGCGAGCGCGGCGGTGAGCCGCGCGTCGATCGCGCTGCGCTGGCCGTTCCTGCACGGGCCGGTACGGTCGAGGTACGCGAAGACGCAGGTCCTGACGATCTCCCCGAAGCCGATGTCGTTGGCGCCGATCGAGAGCACCACCAGCTTCACGGTGCGCTCGCGCGCGATCCCGGCGAGCTGGTCCGCCTGGGGAGGCTCGCCCTTGAATGCGCGTCCGCCGTGTGCGCCGCGGATGATGGCGGAGGTGGTGGCGCCCGAGCAGGCGAGGTTGATCCGCTCGCTGACGGCTATCTCCGCGCTCAGGATCTCGGCGACGTCCGAGCGGGCGCAGCCGGGCGGAGCGCTGCCGCCCAGGTACACGCTGCCGATGTCGTAGCGGCAGCCGAGGAGGATCGCCCGGCACGCCCGGTCGGTCCCGCCGCGGCTCCCGAGCAGGTCGACGCTGTTGCCCTGCCAGCGCCCGCCCTGCCCGGCGATGAAGCTGTCGCCGAGCGCCACCGCCGCGGTCGGCTCGCGCGCGGAGGCGGGCGCGGGAAGCGCCGCCAGGATCGCGAGAGCGAGCGCGACCAGGGCGAGCGCGACCGGCACCAAGAGCCATCGCTTGGCGGGTGTTGCTGCTCGGGCACCGGGAATCGTCACGCTCGCTCTCCTCTGGGCAAGTGGTAGCACGTTCGGGAGCAGGGCAACGCAGGCTCCCCGTCGGGAGGCGAGCGGCGATCGAACGTCGCGGACGCCCGTAGCTCGGCCGCCGCTATGCCGGGCCGCCGACCGGCTCCGGCGCGACCCAGCGCCGCTCGGCCGCGGCGGCGTGGATCGCGTCGAGCAGCGCGCGCACCCGCAGGCCCTCCTCGAGCGAGGGGTCGGGCGCGGCGCCCTCGCGGACCGCCGCCCAGAACGCCCGCGCGACGCGCGCGAAGGCGTCCTTGGAGTCGGCTTCGAGCGGTCCCTCGCACGCGAGGTCCTCGCCTGCCCGAGCCGACCACAGGCGGCGGTCGGCGTCGAGCCTGACGGTGCCCTCGGCACCGTGGACCTCGATCACGTCGCCGCGCTTGTGACGAGCGGTCGCCACCAGGCTCACCGTGGCGAGCCCGCCCCCGCTGAAGCGAAGCAGCAGCGCGTAGGCATCCTCCGCGGTCACCGCGTGCACCGAGCCGTCACCGGCGCGACGCTCGGGCACGCCGACCTCGGTCGCCGCCGCGACCGCCTCCACATCACCGAATGCCTGCGTCAGCAGGTCGAGGTCGTGGACCCCGTAGCCCTGGAGGCGCCCGCCCGCCATGGCGGCGTCCTGTACCCAGGTGAACGGGCGCGAGCCGGGCTCGGCGTGATCGTCGTGCACGAGCGAGATGGACACCATGCGCGGTCTGCCGACGATCTCGCGCACCCGTTCGAGCAGGCGCGTGCGCGTCTGCTGCAGCCGGCGGCCGTAGTTGACCGCGCCGACGACGCCGGCCGCCTCGATCGCGGCGACGATCCGGCGCGCCTCGCCGAGGTCGGCGCCGAGGGGCTTCTCGCACAGCACGTGCAGGCCGCGCGCGGCGGCGGCGAGCGCCACCTCCGCGTGCATCGAAACCGGCGTGGCGACGTGCACGGCCTCGAGCCCGGGAAGGTCGAGCAGCTCGTCGAGGTCTGCGGTCCCGAGCGCGAGCCCGGCGTCGGCGGCCAGCTCACGCGCGCGCTCGGCCCGTCGCGACCAGATCCCGAGGAGCTCGTACTCGGGCAGGCCCGCGAGGACGGGGAGGGAGACCTTCGCGCCGTAGCCGGCGCCGAGGATCGCGATCCTGACCGGGTCGGGCATCGGCTCAGGCGTCCCTCGCGGCGAGCCGTCGCAGCGTTTCGAGGTCGAGTCGGCCCGGCGGCTCGAGTGAGTGGGGGTCGGCGAGCGTCTTCGCCGGGGCGTCGGCGGTGCCGAACCCGTCGAGCACCAGGTCGGCTGAGTCGAAGCTCTCCGCGCGCGTGTAGTCGTTGACGACGACGACGCAGCGCAGCCCCGCTGCCCGGGCGGCCCGCTGCCCGGGCGGCGCGTCCTCGATCGCCGGAGCCGAGGCCGCGTCGAGCCCGAGCCGCCCGAGCGCCGTGCGGTGCGCGCTCGGGTCGGGCTTGCGCTCGGGTACCTCGTCGCCTCCGACGATCGCGGCGAAGCGCTCGAGCCCGAAGAGACGGTCGAGCAGCGGGTCGACCCAGCTCCGGCTGCCCGAGGTCGCCACCCCGAGCGCTATGCCCGCCTGCTCGAGCTCGTCGAGCAGCTCGTCGACGCCCGGGCGCGCGGCGATCTCGCCCCGCTCGGCCATCCCGGTGAAGATCTCCGTCTTGCGCGCGTGGAGCCGGGCGGCGAGCGGCTCGCGTTCCCCTGCGGGCATGTCGCGTCCCTCGAAGTGCGCCATCAGGCGGCGCTTGCCGCCAGTCACCGCGAGCAGCTCCCCGTAGCGGTCGACATCCCAGCGGTCGGGGAGCCCCGCCTCCTCGAACGCGCGATTGAACGCGACGCGGTGCCCGTCGCGCTCGCTGTCGACGAGCGTTCCGTCCACGTCGAGCACGACGCCCTGGAGCCGAGTCAAGCCGGTCGGCCCTCCACCACTAATAGTCGGGCTCGGCGAGCCCGAACTCGATCGTGGCGGCCGAGATGAGCAGTAACAACGCCGCGGGGATGTAGTAGGCGCCGACCGAGAACAGCGCCGTGATCAGCGCGAGTGCGGTGAGGATCGCAGCGGACCGGGTCGTGACGGTGGTGGAGCGACTTCGGAGCGGCACCACGGTGAGCGCGATCGGCACGAGCAGCAGCGGGATCACGAAGATGCCGTGCTTCTCGGGGAGCGTCTGCTTGTTCCGTTCCCTGATCGGCTCGCCCGCCGAGTTGGTCACCAGGTCGCCCTCCTTCTCGGTGCTGGTCGGGACGAAGGTGAACCAGGCGCTGGCGCAGGACGCCCAGACGATCGCCGCGACGATCAGCGCGGTCGGCACGTGCCTCCCGGGGGAGCCGGGAAATGCTTGGGTGGGCGTCCTCTGATCATCGATCCTCGCCTGCGGCTTCGCGGGAGTGGTGCAGCGGCGCAGCCTATTCACCGCGGGCCGGACGGTCAAACGGGATCGCCGGCAGGCGGGCCGGCGGCGATCGCACGCCGGCCCCGCGCGGTCGCCCTTGTGCCCCGCCACGGCGCAGCCGCTAGAACTCGTGCCGTGATTGCGGAGAGCGGGCGTCCCGCGGGTAGGCCCCGGTGAGCGCGCGCGAGCATGGGGCGGAGTTCTGGGACAGCCGCTACGCGGGTGTCGCGCAGCGCTGGTCGGCGAACCCGAACGCCTTGATGGTCGAGCTCGCCGGCGGGCTCGCGCCAGGCCGCGCGCTCGACGTGGGCGCGGGCGAGGGCCGCAACGCGCTCTACCTCGCGCGCTCGGGTTGGCGGGTGACCGCGCTGGACGTGTCCGGCGTCGCGCTCGAGCGGGCCGCCGAGCGTGCGCGGGTCGAGCAGGTGGAGCTGGAGTGCGTGACAGGGGACTGGCGCGAGTTCAGCCCCACGGCGCGGTTCGACCTCGCGGTGCTCGCCTTCATGCACCCCGACGCGGACGAGCGCGGGGCGATGTTCGCGCGCGTGGGGGAACTGCTCGTGCCCGGCGGCCGGCTCTTCGTGGTGGGTGTCGACCTCGCCGAGCACGGCCGCCGCGGCCCAAAGACCGCCGACCGGCTGCTGACCGTCGAGCGGGTCGAGCGCGCACTCGAGGGCTTCGAGATCGTTCGCTGCGAGTCCGTCGCCTACGAGGGCGAGGGGACCGAGGGGCGCCGTCCGGTGCGCGACGTGGTGGCGGTGGCGCGGCGCCCGGGCGCGGACGGTTGATCGGCTCGCTTGCGCAGCCGAGCCACAGGCGCGAAGCTCGCAGGAGCCGCGGCCCGCGCCATACCGACTGGCGGTCCGCCCATACGACTGAGAGGAGCTCCCGATGGCGACCAACCCGACAGAGCAGTTGCCTCCGACTGCCGGGCCGGGCCGCATTGCCGAGGTCATCTCCGCCGCGGGGGCGATCCTCGTGGTCGGGCTCGGGCTCGCCTTCGTCTTCGTGATCACGCTCGTCTCGCTCGGGACGATCCCCGACGAGCAGAAGTCGACGATCGTCGCGGCCGCCTTCAGCGTGATCGGCACCTCCGTGGGCACGTACTTCGGCGTCAGGGCGGGGGCGGCCGGTAAGCAGGACGCCGAGGCGGCGCGCGACCTCGAGGCGCTCAAGGTCCAGGAGCTCGCGGCGAGCGTCGATCAGACGACCGCGCAGAGCGCGTTCGAGCGGGCCGAGGGCCGCGCCGAGACCGCGCGGGCGGCGTCGAACCCGCGCATGCCGTCGCTGTGAGGCCGGCTCAGCCCGGCGGGGCGGGGTGGCGCTGGGCTTCGCCTCCACCCGGCCTCGCAAAGAGCTCGTCGAGCCCGGTCGCGAAGCCCGGCAGGAGGGGAGACGTGAGTGAATCGCCGCCGCCGAGCTCGAGTGCGATGTCGAAACGCGCCGAGTCCGTCGACGAGCGGCGGAAGACGAGCACCTGCTCGGCCGGGGTGTCCACCAGCCACAGCTCGGGCAGCCCGCGGCGCTCGTAGGTCGCCATCTTCGCGCCGAGGTCGTAGCGCCAGGTCGAGGGAGAGCGGACCTCGACCGCGAGATCGGGCAGCGGGGAAGGCGGCTTCGAGTCCAGGTCGACCGGGTTCGACGCCCGGTACCACGAGATGTCCGGGGCGAACACGTTGAGGTCGTCGAGCTTCACGTCGAGCGGGATGAACACCTGCCCGCGACCCTCGCCGCCCCTGATCCATGACTCCAGGGCGAACAGCAGATCCTTCTGAACAGAGTTGTGGCGCGGCGTCGGCTCACCCACGACGATCTCGCCGTCGACGAGCTCCTGCCGGCGCAGGCCCTCCTCGAAGGGCCGCGCCAGGAACTCCTCCGCGGTCATGCGCTGCGCGACATGCACTGCAGCCATCGTAGCCCTCCCCTCAGGCTCAGTGCGCCCAGGGAGACTCGAACTCCCGTTACAGCCGTGACGGCCCGTGCCGTCCCATGCCGAGAAGTGCGCCAAATGCAGGGAAAACGTCCGACCTGGCCGAGTCGCGGTGACGGCCCGTATCGCCCCGTTCGGCCCCGTTCGTTTGCAAACGGTTTGCAAACGGTTTGCAGAATCGGGGGTCCGAGCAGCAGCTCGCGCGCAACCAGTCTCGGCAGCCTTCGAGGCGGCGTAGCGGGACTGCCCCGGACGTGCGCGGGCCGCTACGCCCGCCACCCGTTGCGCGCAAAGGTCGCGGGACCGCCCGAGCGGACGCCCGGCGCGCGCGGAACGCCACTCAATCGGGTTGCAGTTTTGAGCCTCCCGATCGCCCGCCTAAACGAGCTCCGCGAAGCTGCCGCGAACGATCCCCTTCCGACCGCGCGAACTCTCGCGCAAGGTCG
>JBPCKX010000041.1:0-12480 GCA_051003875.1 Thermoleophilaceae bacterium | reverse complement strand
CCGACCGAGCTGCTGGTGGCGGTGCGCCAGGCTTTGCTCGACGGCGAGGTCGAGCACCAGCCGACCGTCGAGGGGATGGCCGAGACGTTCGGCGCCGAGGCGCCCGACGGCGTGCGGCTCGTCGTCGCGACCCGCATCGACGGCTTCGACTCGGGCTGCCTCTGCTGCGGAGTCGCGCCCGACCACCTGCTGTCCGAGTTCGAGGCCGACGGGCGCGTGGTCGTCTGCGACCTCGAGGCGGGCGTCTCGACGCTGCTGCGGCTCGAGCCGGGCAAGGCCGATCTCGTGGTGATCGTCGCCAACCCGACCGCGAAGTCGATCGACGTCGCACGGCGCGCGCTCGAGGTCGCCGAGGAGAAGGCCGACGTGCTGGTCGTCGCAAACCGCGTTTCCGGGCCGGAGGACATCGAGGCGATCGCCGGCGGGCTCGGCCGCGAGCCCGACGTCGTCGTCCCCGAGGACCCGGTGATCTCAGGTGCCGACCGCGACGGCGAGGCGCCGATCGACGCGGACGCCGACGCCCCGGGGGTGCTCGCGATCCAGGCCCTCGCCGAGCGGCTCGTTCCGGCTGTCGCCTGACCTCCCGTTCGCCGGGCGCCTGACGTCCCGTTCACCGGGCGCCTGCTTGCCGGGCGACCTGACCGTCCGTTCGCCGGGCGCCCGACCGCCGGGCGCCCGACCGTTCTTACCCCTCGTCAGGCGGCCGGTGGGGCAGGACGCGGTCCTTCCAGTACACCCAGACGAAGCGCTTTCTGCCGTTGCCGAGATGCTCGACGAAGAGCGAGTCCGTCACCTTCCGCAGGCCGCGGCCGCCCTTGCCCTTCCGGCGCGGCGGGTCGGCCGGGTCGGCCGGGTCGAGATGCTCGTAGATCGCCGCGAGCTGCGCGTAGTCATGGGGGTTCGGTGCAAGGTTGGGGAACCTGTAGTAATCCATGCACGTGCCCATGTTGATCTCTGGATCCTCGCTCTGGTGGTCGAGCCCGAAGACGTGTCCGACCTCCTGGCACATGACCGATCGGCGCCAATCGGGGGTGTTGTAGTTGTAGTTCGACGAGTTGAAGTAGCTGTCGTTGACCTTCACGGTGGCCTGGCTGATGTGGCCTTCCGAGGCCCAGATCGACGCCAGCCCGAGCCAGCCGTTGTTCCCGTAGGCTGCGTTGCACACCTCTACGCGGCCGCTGCTTGCCCGGCACTTGCGTCCTGTGGTGAGCCCCGGGACGATGCTCGTGCGGACCGGGTTACCTCCGCTGGTGTCCGACCAGTCCAGGTCGCTGTAGCCGAGGTAGGGGTCCCACGCGGAGGTCAGGTTGTCGCCCAACTGCAGCGCCGGCTCGAACGGGTTCGCCGCACGAGCCCAGTGGTAGCCGCCCCAATCGTGGTCTGCGGCGGCGGGGGCGGCGCTCGTCGCGATCAGCAGCGCGGTCACCAGTGCCAGCTTCGCTCCGGTTCGGATAGGTCGCTTCATGCTCTCCTCCTCTTGCCGCGTCCAGCGCGGGCATCAACTCTGTCCGGTAGCGGTATGCGAAACCTCGACGAACCAGCCGGTTCTGGCACCAAGGTAACCCAGAGTGCGTCGCTTGTCCAACCGCCTTTTGCCGCCCCTACGAGCACAACGCGTCGCGCACCCGACAACGCGAGGCCGGAGCCGCCCCCGCCGCCGGCACCGCGCGCCGCACAACCCGCGAGCGGATAACGTGCCGCCGATGAGGATCGCGGTGGCGGGAAAGGGCGGGGCCGGCAAGTCGGTGATCGCGGGCACGACGGCGCGACTGCTCGCGCGTGAGGGCAAGCGGGTGCTGGCGCTCGACTCGGATCTACTGCCCGGCCTCTCGATCAGCCTCGGCAGCGGACCCGACCCGGTCGATCCGCCGCTCAACGCGGCGGCCGAGAAGGACGAGAACGGACGCTGGCGGCTGCGGCCGGAGGTCAACGTGGTCGGCGCGGTCAAGCGCTACACCAGCGAGGCGCCCGACGGCATCCGGCTGATGCAGATCGGCAAGTCCGAGGGCGACGGCATCCAGCCGATCATGGGGGCGATCAACGCCTTCTACAAGGTGATCCACCGGCTCGGAGACGCGCGCACCTTCCGCGACTGGGCGATGGTCGGCGACATGCCGGCGGGGCCGCGCCAGCTCGCCTTCGACTACGCCCCCTACGCCCGCTCGTTCATCGTCGTGGTCCAACCCGGCGCGCAGTCCGCGCTGACGGGGCGCCGGGTCGCGAAGATCGTGCGGATGCGCGGCGGCGCCGACGTCCGCTTCGTCGCCAACCGCGTGAAGGGAAAGCGCGACACCGCCCACGTCGAGCGGCTGATCGGGGAGCCGGTCTTCTGGTCACTTCCGGCCGACGAGGGCGTCGCGGAGGCCGAGCGGCTCGGGATCGCGCCGATCGACCACGTTCCCGACTCGCCGACGATCACCGGAATCGCAGAGATGGTGGCCGCGCTCGCTAAGGTTGACGGGGACCGCACCAAATGACTTCCTCGAACGGGGTGATCGTCTCATGAAGATTGTGGTAGCTGGTAAGGGCGGCGCGGGCAAGACGACGGTGTCCGGAACGATCGCTCGTGCCCTCGCGCGCGCGGGCAACCCCGTTCTGGCGCTGGACGCCGACGCCAACCCGATGCTGGGCGTCTCGCTCGGGGTCGGCTACGAGCAGACCGACAGGCTGAACTCGGTGCGCCAGGCGCTCGACGCTGGCGACGTCGAGCACGAGCCGACCGTCGAGGGCATGGTCGAGAACTTCGGCACCGACGCCCCCGACGGCGTCCGCCTGGTCGTGGCCTCGCGGATCGACAACGACAGCCCCGGCTGCCAGTGCTGCGGGGTCTCGCCCGACCAGATCCTGCGCGAGCTGGAGCACGCGTACCGCGTCGTGATCTGCGACCTCGAGGCCGGGATCGGCACGCTCACGCGGATGGCGCCCGGCAACGCGGACGCGATCGTGGTCGTCGCCAACCCGACGGCGAAGTCGATCGAGGTCGCGCGCCGCGCCGTCGCGATCGCCGACGACCTCGGCGAGGTGGTCGTGCTCGCCAACCGCGTGCGCGACGACGAGGACCTGAAGGCGATCACCGATGTCCTCGGCGAGGAGCGGGAGATGGTCATCATCCCCGAGGACCCGATCATCGCCGCCGCCGATCGCGACGGGACCGCGCCGATCGACCTCGACCCGAGCTCCCCCGGAGTCGCCGCGATCATCAAGCTCGCGGACCGCCTCGCCGGGGCCCCGGTGCCGGCCTGATCGCCACCCGTCCGACGGCGCCAGATCGTCGGGCCGACCCCGGCCATGCGGTACCGTTCCTGACATGTGCCTAGCTATCCCAGGTCAGATCGTCGAGATGGTCGACGAGGAGCTCCACATCGCCAAGGCAGAGGTGTCGGGCGTGCGGCGGCACGTCAACATCGGCCTGCTGGCCGACGGTCCCGATGCCGTCGGCATCGGCGACTGGGTGCTGATCCACGTCGGCTTCGCTATGTCCAAGGTGGACGAGGAGGAGGCGCGCGCGACGCGCGAGTTCCTCGTCACGCTCGGCGAGCCGTTCGAGTCAGAGCTCGAGGAGTACGAGAAGAGCACGATCGAGTGACGCGTGGCGGGCGTCTGCCCGCACCCGCGCGTCCCCGCCGACCCCGTCTCGTTCCGCCCGGCCTGAGATCGGCTCAGAGCATGCCGGCCAGCCGCTCCGCCGGCATCGCCCCCTCGCGCAGGATCTCGAAGCTGCCGTCCTGCTCGTAGCCGGCGAGGTCGAGGACCGTCGACGGCGTTCCCGGCAGCTCGCCGCCGTCGAGCTCCAGGTCGACCCCCGCGCGCACCAGCTCGTCGACATCCCCCAGCCTGCGCGCATCGGGCCCCCCCGTGCGGTTCGCGCTCGACTGGAGCACCGGCCGTTCGAGCGCAGCGAGCGGCTCGAGCGCGCCCGCGAGCCGCGGCACACGCAGCCCGAGACGGTCCGGGCGCGGGCCGCACGCGGGCGGGTAACGCAGCGCCGGGTTCGCGAGCACCACCGTGACGGGCCCCGGGAGCAGCGCCCGGAGCGCGGCGGCCGTACGCGGGCCGAGCTCCGTCAGCGCCGCCAGGGCGGCTTCGAGCGCGAAGAACATGACCGCCGAGGGGCGGTCGGGCGGGCGGTCCTTGAGCCCGTAGAGGCGTCGCGCGCCGGCTTGCGAATCGGGCGCCGTGGCGAGCCCGTAGACGGTGTCGGACGGAAACAGCGCGACCCCTCCGCCCGCAACGACAGAGCCGAAGCGGGCGACCTGCTCCGCGGTCACGGCGCCCTCCCGAGCGTTACGCGCTCGCGACCCGCGAGGTCGCGTCGGGTCCCCGCCCCGGTCATCAGCGCGCGCACTGCGGCCGCCTGGGCGGGCGCGTGCTCGAGCGCGAGGCGGGTCCCGGCGGGAGTGTCCGCCACCAGCGCCCTGATCGCGTCGAGCCCGTCGGGGCCCGCCAGCAGAGCCTCGCGCGGCTCGTAGCGGGTGATCTCGGGCGCCAGCCCCGCCAGCTCGCCGTCTGCCACGTAGGGCAGGTTCGCCAGCACCAGGTCGAAGCCGCCGGCGGGCATCCCCGCGAGCACGGCGACCTCGAGCGCGAGCCCCAGCCGCCCGGCGTTCGAGCGCGCGAGCGCGACCGCTGCGGCGGAGGCGTCGGAGGCGCTCACCGCCAGGTCGGGGCGCTCGTCGAGCAACGCGAGCGCGACGGCGCCGCTGCCCGTGCCGACGTCGTGGACGCGCGCCCCGTGCGGGAGCTCGAGGGCTACCTCGACGAGCAGCTCTGTCTCGGGGCGCGGGATCAGCACCCGCCCGTCGACCGCGAGCTCGATGAAGCGAAAGCCCCTGCGGCCGAGGATGTAGGCGACCGGCTCGCGCGCGATGCGCCGTCGGACGCGCTCGCCGATCAGCCGTGCGGCGGCGGGCGGGACCTCGAGCCCCGCATCCGAGAGGAGCACGGCGCGGTCGACGCCGAGCGCGTCTGCGATCAGCAGCTCCGCGTCGAGCCGCGCGGTCTCGCAGCCGGCCGCCTCGAGCGCGGGGCCCGCCGCCGCGAGCGCGTCGCGCGCGCTGGTGGCCCCGCGCGGCTTCGCGCTCCCCCCCGCGCTCCCGCTCCCGCGCGCGTTCGCACCCCCACGCGCCCTCACACCATCCGGCGGCCGGGCACCCATCGGCCAGGCTCAGGCTGCCTCGAGCTTGCGCCGCTTCTCGTCTGCCTCGAGCGCGGCCGTGAAGTCGTCGAGCTCGCCCGCCAGGATCCGCTGGACGCCTGACTTGTGGAGCTTCACGCGGTGGTCGGTGACGCGGTCCTGGGCGAAGTTGTAGGTGCGGATCTTCTCCGAGCGCTCGCCGCTCCCGACCTGCGAGCGGCGCTCGCGGGCGAGCTCCTCGCGCTGGGCCGAGAGCTCGCGCTCGTAGAGGCGCGCGCGCAGCACACGCATAGCCTTGTCGCGGTTCTGGAGCTGGGACTTCTCGTCCTGCATCGCGACGACGACACCGGTCGGCACGTGGGTGATCCGCACGGCGGAATCCGTCGTGTTGACCGACTGCCCGCCGGGACCCGAGGAGCGGTAAACGTCGATCTGGAGGTCTGACTGCTCGATCTGGACCTCGACGTCCTCGGCCTCCGGCAGCACGGCGACGGTCGCGGTCGAGGTGTGGATGCGCCCCTGGGACTCGGTCTCGGGCACGCGCTGCACCCGGTGGGGGCCGGCCTCGTGCTTGTAGATGCTGTACGCGCCGCCGCCCTTGACGGCGAAGGTGTAGTCGCCGTCTGAGACCGAGAGCGGCTCGGTCGAGAGCCCGCGCCGCTCGGCGTAGCGCTGCAGCATCCGGTAGAGGTCGCCGGCGAAGAGGCTCGCCTCCTCACCTCCCGTGCCCGCCCTGACCTCGACGATCACGTTCTTGTCGTCGTGGGGATCGGGCTCGACCATCGCGAGGCGGATCTCCTCGTGGAGCTCCTCCAGGCGCCCCGTCGAGGACTCGAGCAGCTCGCGAATCTCGGGGTCGTCGCCGTCCTCGGAGAGCATCTCGCGGGCGCCCGCCTGGTCCGAGCGGGCCGCGCGCCACTCCCGCGCGAGCTCGTGCGCGGGCTCGAGCGCGCTGTAGGCGCGCCCCACCTCGGCATAGCGCTCCCGGTCCGAGATCACCGCCGGGTCGGACATCTGCTCGGAGAGCGCAGCGAAGCGGCTCTCGATCTGATCCACGAGCCGCTCGATCACAGGCCACAGGGTACGCGGCACGATCGCGGGCGGCAGGACGGTGCCCCGCGCAGCGCTGGCGGACCGGCTACGCCACGACCTCCATCCCGATCTTGTCCTCGTCGGTCGCGTTGGCGGGGTTCTCGACGGCGAGCACGGCCTCGAGTGCCGCGATCGAGACCGCGAGCTGGGACAGGTCGGGCTCCCGGGTCGTGAGCCGCTGGAGCTGCAGGCCGGGCCACATCAGGACACGTGCCCAGGCCTTGGTGCGGTTGCGGCCGAAGAGCTTGATGACCTCGAAGGCCAGGCCGGCGACGAGCGGGATGCCGATCACGCGCGAGGCGAACAGCCACTGCCACTCGAGCTTGCCGAGCGGCGCAAAGACGAAGATCGCCACGATCATCACGATCAGCAGGAAGCTCGTCCCGCAGCGCGGATGCAGGCGCGAGAAGCGCTGGGCGTTCTCAGGCGTGAGGTCGAGCCCGGCCTCGTGGCAGGAGATCGTCTTGTGCTCGGCGCCGTGGTACTCGAACAGCCGCTGTAGGTCGCGCATGCGCGAGATCAGCCAGATGTACGCGAGGAAGATCGAGAGCCGGATCACCTTCTCGATCACGAGGAAGACGAACGAGTTGGGGATCTCGTCGCGGAAGATGTTCGTGAGCCCCGCCGGCAGCAGGAAGAACAGCCCGATCGCGAACAGCATCGCGAAGGCCACGGTGCCGGCCCAGGTGCCGCCCCCGATCTCCTGCTTCTCGCCGTCGTCGCCGGCGGGGATCTGGGCGTTGGCGGAGATTCCGAGCGCCTTGAAGCCGATCTTGAGCGACTCGCCGAGCGCGACCACCCCGCGCACGACGGGCAGTCGCAGCGCGCGGTGGCGCTTGACGACCGAGACGAGCGGCTCCGAGGTGATCTCGATCTCGCCGTGGGAACCCGTCGTGGGGTCGATCTCGCCGCCTGCCAGCTCCTCCGCGGTCGGCTTGCGAACCGCGACGGCCCACGTCGAGACGCCGCGCATCATCACCCCTTCGAGCACGGCCTGGCCCCCGATCGGGAGGTCGCGTGGAGCCTCGAGGTCCGCGGCGTGCTGCGGATCGGCGCCGTTGGCGGACGGCTTGGCCTGAGCGCTCATTCCAGTCATCGTATCGGTGCCGGGGCACCCACCCACTAGCCGGGCGGGGACCTCGGGCTCAGGGGCACGACGACGTCAGGGCGTTGTCCCGCCGACGCATCTCGCGCACGGCGTCGTCGGGGTCGGCCCGCGCGGTAACCGTCGCGTTGCACACGGGGCCGGTGAAGAGCGCGCTTGCCCACTCGCGAGGCCCGAGGCGGTCGACCGCCCGGGTTCCGACGTCCTCGCCGTCGATCTCGAGGCTGACGTCGAAGCCGGATGCCGGGACGGCCCCGCGGTTCACGACGCGCACGACGTAGCCGGCCGTGCCGGGGGCGCGGGGGACGGGGCTGCCGCCGAGGATCCGCGCCACGCGCAGGTTCGGCAGACTGCCACGCTGCGGACAGATGCGCGAGCGGCGCCGCGCGCGCTCGATCGGCTTTCCGTCCGCGCCGTACCAGCGGTAGCTCACGACCATCCTGTAGATCGCCCCGTCGGCCAGTGCGAGCACCCGCTGGCGGTGGATGAAACGCCGGACGTCGGGGCGGGACTTGCGCCAGACGCCGAGGCCCTCCGCCCGCACCGTGCGCACGCCGCGACCGATCACGCGCTCGCGCAACCGGAAGTGCATCCACATCTCGCGCGTGCCGGGTACCTGCCGCATCGCGCCGCGGAAGAGGGCGCGCCGGTCGGCGTCGTCGGGGCCGCGCGAGCACTCGAGCAGACGCACCCCGGCGGGCGCACGGCGCTCGGCCGCGGCCGGGTCGCCCCTATGCACCGTACGGCCCATTGCCGGCGAGGCGAGGTCGAGGACGGCTGTCGCGACGGCGGCGAGACCGAGGACCGCCGCGGCTGTGCGCTTGGCGCTGAACATATCTTCAGAGAACAGCGTCTCCGTCCGCAAGTTGCGGCCTCAGCGAAGCGTTCGCGGATACCGGGTCAGTGACTGCGCCGCGCCGCGCGCCGGCGGAACCGCTCGACCCGGCCACCGGTGTCGACGAGCTTCTGCTTGCCCGTGTAGAACGGATGGCAGTTGGAGCAGATCTCGACGCGCAGCTCCGAGGCCGTCGAACGGGTCGTGAACTCGTTGCCGCAACTGCAGCGGACGTGAGCCGCTTCGTAATCCGGGTGGAGGCCTTGCTTCACGGTCAATCAAGTCTAGTGGACCGCCCGGGGACGTTCCGGGCCGGCCGCGGGTGGCCTCAGCCGCCGTCCCGGCCCTCGCGGCGGCCGAAGCGCTCGGCGAGCCACTCGCGCGTGCGCGCCCACCACGTGGCGGGATGGGCGAAGCCGGCCGGCGGCGGCTGCTTGGCGCGCACGAGGTCGATCCAGTGCTCGAGCGGCAGGGTCCCGTCGATCAGACTCGCGAGCGCGGAGGTCACCGGGGCGGCGAGACCCTGCCGCTCGATCGCGCGCGCGAGCAGCGGAACCGTCTCGAGCGCCTCGACCGCCTGCCCGAGCCGCCCGGGGATGTCCGCCGCCGCGACACCCCCGGCGAGCAGCTCGCCGGCGCTGCGGTTGCGCGAGGTCGGCGCGAGCGCGGTCGCGACGAGGTCGCCCGTGCCGCTGCGCCCGACGAAGGTGCGCGGTCTGCCGCCGGAGAGCTCAGCGAGGGAGAGCACCTCGAGGAAGATGTCGGCTGCCGCCATCCCCGCGGCGTTCAGGCCCTGGGAGCGTGTCGCGCCGACCGCCACCGCCGCGGCGTTCTTGGCCACGCCCGCGAGCTCCACGCCGACGGGGTCGTCGGAGACCTCGCAGACCACACCCGCCTGCTGGAAGGTCTCGGCGACGCGGTGCGCGAGCGACTCCGAGCGCGAGGCGCAGACGAGCCCCGCGCCGCTCTCGAACATCTCGCGCGCGTGCGCGGGACCCCCGACGCAGGCCGTCCGCTCGGCGCCGAAGATGCGCTCGAGCGCGACCGTCGGAGGCGTCCCGTCGGGCCATACGAGTCCCTTCGCGAGCGACACCACGCCCGCGGTCTTCGCCACCCCGAGCCGCTCGATCTCGGCCAGGGCCTCCCCGAGCCCGCGCGAGGGGACCGCGAGGAAGACGAGGTCGGGCCGGTCGAACTGATCCTCGCGCTCGGTGAAGGTCCGCACCTTGAGCGTGTCGGGCAGCGCGACCCCCGGCAGGTAGTGCGCGTTCTCAGCGTCCGCGAGCAGCCGCTGCGCCTGCTCGGCGGTGCGGCAGAGCAGCGTCGTGCGGATCCCGGCGCGCTCGAGCAGCAGCGCGACGGCGGTGCCGAACGAGCCTGCCCCCACGACGGTCGCGCGGCGCGGATGCTGGCCTGGGTAGCGGAGCTTCGGGCTGATGCGCGGGGACGCTACCCCGATCGGGGCGCGCGGGCCAGGACGGCGAGCGCGAGCTTGCGGCTCGCCTCGTCGAGCATCTCCCCGTCGAGCAGCGCGACGCCGTCCGCGCCGCGCTCGAGCGCGGCGACGATCGCCTCCGCGCGTGCAATCTCCTCACCCGTCGGGGTGAAGGCCTCGTTGATCGGAGCGATCTGGCTCGGGTGAAGCGCCCACTTGCCGTCGTAGCCGAGCTCGCGGGCGCGCGCCGCCGCCGTGAGGAGCCCGTCGAGATCGCTGATCTGCAGGTGCGGCCCGTCGATCGCCTGCAGCCCGGCCGCGCGCGCCGCGACCAGGACCGCGTCGAGCGCGAAGCCCCAGCGGTCCGGGTCGTGGGGCGCGCTCGGCGGGCGCCCGAGCGACGCGGCCAGATCCGCGTAGCCGAGCACGAGCGCCTCCAGGCGCGGGCTCGCCGCGGCGATCTCGTTCACCCGCGCGAGCCCCGCCGCGGTCTCGATCAGCCCCTGCAGGCCCAGCGGGCGCTCCCTCCCCGCGGCCGCCTCCGCGCGCTCGAGCAGCCGCTCGAGCGGCTTGAGGTCGCCCGGGTCTTCGAGCTTCGGCACGATCAGCGTGTCGAGCCGCTCGCCCCCGCGGCGGGCGAGCTGCTCGACATCGTCCTCGAACCATTCGGTGCCGATGCCATTTACGCGCACCGCGATCGAATGCGCGCTCCAGCCGCCCGCGCCGAGCGCCGCCAGCGTGGCCTCGCGCGCGGCGTCCTTGCTATCGGGGGCCACAGCGTCCTCGAGATCGATCAGCACCTCGTCGGCGGGCAGGCCGCGCGCCTTCTCGAGCATGGGCCCCGAGGAGCCGGGAACGGACAGGCAGGAGCGTCGGGGCCGCGTCACATCGCCCAACATACCGCCCCGCGTGCATTACCCTGCCGGTCGTGCAGACGGGCGAGCGGATCAGGGTGGGCGGCCCCCACTTCGAGGACTTCGAGGTCGGGCAGGCCTTCGACGACGCGCCGGCGCTCACCCTCACCGCGGGTCACGCGGCGCTGCACCAGGCGCTGCTCGGCGACCGGATGCGCCTGCCGCTCGATGCGACCCTGAGCCGCGAGGTCACCGGCAGCGGGCAGCCGCTCGCGCACCCGAACCTCGTCTGCGACGTGGCGATCGGCCAGTCCACCGGCCCGACCCAGCGCGTGCGCGGCAACCTCTTCTACCGCGGGCTCGTGCTGCTGCGGCCCGTCTTCATCGGCGACACGCTGCGCACCTCGACCGAGGTGGTCGGCCTGAAGCAGAACCGGCCGGGCTCGGGCACCGGACTCGTCGCGCTGCGGATGCGCACCGCCAACCAGCACGGGGAGCCGGTGCTCGACTTCTGGCGCTGCCCGATGATCCCGCTGCGCGACCCCGACGCCGCGACCGGCCACGCCGGCAGCTTCGCGGAGATCCCGGCCGAGCTCGACATGGAGGAGGTCGCCGGAGCCGTCCCGGGCGACTGGAGGCTCGAGCGCTACCGCGAGCTGGTCGGCGGCGAGCACCTCGCAGATGTCTCCCCCGGCACCGTCTACGAGGTCGAGGGGCGGGACACCGTGACCGCTGCCCCCGAGCTCGCGCGGCTGACGCTGAACGTGGCGATGACCCACACCGACGCCGGCGCGAGCGCGCACGGCAAGCGCCTCGCCTACGGCGGGCACACGATTGCCGTCGCCGCCGCGCAGGCGACGCGCGCGCTGCCGAACCTGCTGACGATCGTCGCCTGGCGCTCCTGCGAGCACACCGGGCCCGTGTTCGAGGACGACGTGCTCTCCACCGAGCTGACCGTCGAGGCCGTCCACCCGCTCGCGGCCGGCGGCCTGGTTGACCTGCGCGCGCTCACATCCGCCGAGCGCGACGCCCGCGGCGAGCCAAACCGGGTGCTCGACTGGCGCTTCCTGGGGCTGATGGCATGACCGGGCCCGGGCAGCGCGGCATCCTCGAGGGCATGCGCGTAGTCGAGGGCTCGGCCTTCGTCGCGGCGCCGCTCGGCGGCATGACGCTCGCCCAGCTCGGCGCCGACGTGATCCGCTTCGACGCGATCGGCGGGGGCCTCGACCGCACCCGCTGGCCGGTGACCGACAAGGGCACGAGCCTCTTCTGGGCGGGCCTCAACAAGGGCAAGCGCTCGATCCAGGTCGACCTGCGCTCGCCGCGCGGCCAGGAGCTGCTGGCCGAGGTGATCGGCGCTCCGGGACCCGACGCGGGGCTCTTCCTGACGAACTTCCCGGCGCGCGGCTGGCTCGGGTTCGACCAGCTCGCGCGGGCGCGCCCGGATCTCGTGATGGTCAACATCGTCGGCAACCACGACGGCAGCTCGGCGGTCGACTACACCGTCAACCCCTCGACCGGCTTCCCCTGGGCGACCGGGCCGCGCCACGTCTCGGTGCCCTTCAACCACCTGCTGCCGGCGTGGGACGCGATCACGGGCACGCTCGCGGCGACCGGCCTACTGGCGGCCGAGCGCCACCGGACCCGCACCGGCGAGGGACAGCTCGTCCAGGTCGCGCTCTCCGACGTGGCGATGGCGATGGTCGGCAACCTCGGCAAGATCGCCGAGGCCCAGATCTCGAAGCACGAGCGCCAGAAGGACGGCAACTACCTCTACGGGGCGTTCGGCCGCGACTTCATCACCAAGGACGGCCGGCGGGTGATGATCGTCGCGCTCACCGAGCGCCAGTGGAAGGGCCTCGTCAAGGCGACGGGGCTGCAGGAGGGGTTCGAGCTGCTCGAGCAGATGATGGGCGTCGACCTCTCCAAGGAGGGTGACCGCTTCGCCGCGCGCGAGGTGATCGGGGCGATGCTGAAGCCGTGGACCGCAGCGCACACGCTCGACGAGCTGCGCGTGATCTTCGA
>JBPCKX010000040.1:0-28616 GCA_051003875.1 Thermoleophilaceae bacterium | reverse complement strand
ATGCAGACCTCAGGTGATCTGGTAGTTCGGCCCATCCCCGCCCTCGGGCGGGGTCAGGCGCCCGCCCTTCGCGGTGATCGCTCCACACTGGACGCAGTTCGAGGGGGTGACCTGCAGGTTCACGAGGTGCTTCCCGTCCGGCCTTCCGTTGCCCTCAGAGGCCGCCTCCATCTCCTCCTCTGGCACCTCGTAGACCTGGGCCGGACACATGTTCTGCCACATGAGCGCGAGATCGAGCGGCACCTTCTCCCGCAGGCGGATGTGGTTCGGGGCGTCGTCGCGCGTGGCGTTGCCGGTGGCGAAAACGCTCGAGAGCTTGTCGAAGGTGAGCTTGCCGTCGGGCTTGGGGTAGTCGCGCTCCGACCCGACGAAGACGTCGACGGTCGCGTCGTCGTGGGTGCGCCAGTGCCCGCCGGGCAGCCGCCCGCCCGTGAGCTCCATCGCGTTCGCGACCGCGCCGCCGAAGAAGAAGCCGCGCGCGAAGGGCTGGCGCATGTTGCGCGAGCGGCGGATCTCGTGCGCGATCTCGGAGCCGCGCACGCGCGCGTCGTAGCCCGACAGGTCGCGCGCATCGCCCGTCTTCAGCGCCGCGGCGATCGTCTCGGCGGCGAACATCCCCGCGTGCATCGCGTAGTGGATCCCCTTGAGCTGGGGGACGTTGACCATCCCGGCCGAGTCCCCCGCGATGCACAGCCCCGGCGCCGACAGCCGCGCGGGCATCGCCCACCAGCCGCCCGAGGGGATCGTCTTCGCCCCCCACGCGACGCGCTTGCCGCCCTCGAGGATCGCGCCGATCAGCGGGTGCTGCTTGAAGAGCTGGAGCGTGTCGTGAACCGAGAAGCGCGCGTCGCGGTAGTCGAGCCCCGCGACGAAGCCGAGCGACACCCTGTCCTCCCCCATCGGGTAGAGCCAGCTCCCGCCGAACTCGCGGTAGCGCGCGCCGAGCTTCAGCGGCCAGCCGAGCGTGTGGATCACGCGGTCGAGCGGGCGCGGGACCTCCCACACCTCCTTGACGCCGAGCTCCCACTGCATCGGATCCCCCGAGCCGAGCCCGAAGCGCTGGATCGCCGCGCCCGCGAGGTGGCCCTGGGTCCCCTCGGCGAGCACCGTGACCTTCCCGATCAGGTCGGCGCCGGGCTCGAAGTTTCCGAGCTCCTCGCCCTCGCGCCCGCGGCCCTTGTCGCCGGTGCGGATGCCGACGACGGCCCCGTCCTCGACCAGCAGCTTCGCCGCCGCGGTCTCGCCGAGGATGTAGACGCCCGCCTGCTCGGCCCGCTCGCCGAGGAAGCGCCCGAGCTGCGCGACCGAGGTCACGTGGTTGCCGTGGTTGCGAAACGGCCGCGGCGTCGGGGAGAGCGGTATCGCGCGCCGCCTGGTCATCAGGTAGACGCGGTCGCGCTCGACGGTGCCGTAGGTCGGCCACTCCTCCTCGGGCAGGTCGGGTAAGAGCTTCCGCATCGCCGAGGGCCGCATCATCGCCCCCGAGAGCAGGTGCGAGCCGGGGCCCTTGCCCTTCTCGACCAGCGCGATCGGAACCTCGCCGAGCGCCTCCGCCAGCTCGGGGTCCTCCTCGGCCAGTTGCGCGAGCCGCAGCGCGCAGGCGAGCCCGGCGGGGCCGCCGCCGACGATCACGACGCCGACCTCGATCCGCTCCTCGAGCGGATCGGTCGGGCTCGCGACGAACTCGCGGGACGGGTCGACGGCGGGCGGGAAGGCGACCGGGGCGGTCGCCATCAGCCGCCCCGCTTGGCCTTCACCGCGTCGATCAGCTTCGGCAGGATCTTGTTCAGGTCCCCGACGACCCCGAGGTCCGAGTACTCGAAGATCGGAGCGTTCGGGTCCTTGTTGATCGCCACGATGCTCTCCGAGGCCTGCATCCCCACCTTGTGCTGGATCGCTCCGGAGATGCCGGCGGCGAGGTAGAGCTTCGGCGCGACGGTCTTGCCGGTCTGGCCGATCTGGGCCGCGTACGGGTACCAGCCCGCGTCGACCACCGCGCGCGTGGCGGCGACGGCCCCGCCGAGCGCATCCGCGAGCTGCTCGCAGAGCTCGAAGCCCTCCGCCTTGCCCAGCCCGCGGCCGCCCGCGACCAGCAGCTCGGCGTCCTCGATGTTGACGTCCCCGCCGCGCTGCTCGCCGCGCTTGACCATCACCGCGCGGGTCGAGTGCGGCGCGAGCTCGACGTCGACGTCGACGACCTCCGCGACTGCCTCGCCCGGGGCCGCGAGGTCGAAGGCGTTCAGGCGGCCGATGATGATCCCGAGCCCGGGCCCCTCACCGCCGGGGCCGACGTACTCGACGTCGACGATCGCCGAGTCCTGCAGGATCGGGCGCTCGGCGACGAGCCGGCCGTCCTGCGCCCTGACCGCGGTCACCTCCATCGTGACCCCCGCGTCGAGCCGCGCGGTCAGCCCGGCGCCGATCTCGAACCCGAGCAGGCCGCCGCCGAACAGCGCGTAGCCGTAGTCGCCGTCGGCGATCACGTTCGCCATCACGTCGACGACCGGCTGGGCGAGACCCTCGGGGGCTCGCGCGCGGTAGACCTTCGTCGCGCCGTAGGCGCCGAGCGAGCCGCACAGCTCGTCGGTCAGGTCCTCCCCGCCGACGACGACCGCGGCCGCCTCGCCGCCGATCTCGGCCGCGAGCCGCGCGCCCTCGGAGACCGCGCCGAGGGAGTTCTTGTTGAACGCGCCCTGGTTGTGCAGCGCGTAGACGAGGATCCCGCTCATGCCAGCAGCTTCCGCTCGTCGAGCCAGGCGACGATCTTCTCGACCGTCTCGCTCGTGTTCTCGTCCTCGATGATCTCGCCCGGCTCCTTCGCCGGCGGCGGGTTGATCGCGAGCACCGCCGTGCGCGAGCCTGCGGCGCCGACGCGGCCCGGCTCGATCCCGGCCGCCTCGATCGACTTCGTCTCGAGCGGCTTCTTCTTCGCGCCCATGATCGCCTTCAGCGACGGGTAGCGCGGCTCGTTGATCGCGTCGCCGACGGAGATCACCGCGGGGAGCATCACGTCGACCGTGTCGTAGCCGTACTCGGCCTGGCGCTCGCAGCGGAGCTTGCCCTCGAGCATCTCCATCCCGATCACCTGCGTCAGCGAGGGCATCTCGAGGTGCTCGGCGAGCACCGCGCCGATCGTGTAGCACTCGCCGTCGTCCGACTGCTGGCCGAGCAGCACCAGGTCGGGCGCCTCCGCCGCGAGCAGCTTCGCGAGCGCGTACCCGGTCGCGCAGACGTCCGAGCCGGCGAGCGCGTCGTCGGTCAGATGCACGGAGCGGTCGGCGCCGAGCGAGACGGCCTTGTGCAGCGCGCGCACGGCGCTCTGCGGTCCCATCGTGATCGCCACGACCTCGTCGACCTCGGCCACTCCCCCCTCCCGGATCTGCATCGCGGCCTCGATCGCGTGCGTGTCGAAGGGGTTGAGGTTCGTCTCGCCGCCGCGGTCGAGGCGCCTGCTCTGCGGGTCGATGCGCTTCTCGACCGCAGCGTCGGGCACCTCCTTGACGAGGACACAGATTTTCACGGGGTTCTCCTTACGGGTCGCTGCCGCTACCGCAGGGCCGGACCGCCCCGGGGGCGCCTCTGAGAGGCTCTCGCCGATTGTATCCGCTCGATTGACTGACGAGTCAGTCGCCTCTCGGCGGCTCAGGCGGCGACGGGCTCGGGCAGCGCGTCCGCCGCGTCCGCGCGGCGCATGTCCCCCTGGCGCACGAGCCAGAGCGCGAGCAGCGCCCCGGCGAAGGAGAGCCCGGCTCCGAGCACGAGGATCTCGTTGAACCCGCTCAGGAACCCCTCGCGCGCGGCGTTCGCGACCTGCCCGCGGGCGGGCGCGGGAAAGCCCGCGACGGCCGCGTCGAGGCTGCCGGTCGAGGTCGCCTCGACGAGCCGGCGGGCACCGTCGCCGCCCGTGCCGGGGATGCCGGCGGCGAGCTCCTCGACGCGGCTCTCCCCGCGCGCCAGGAATATCGCCCCCCAGGCTGCGATGCCGACCGCCACGCCGACCTGGCGGAACGTGTCGTTGATGCCCGTCGCCATGCCGCTCTGCTCGTCGGGCACGGTGCTGAGCGCGACATCGGCGATCACCGGGTTGACGAGCCCGATGCCCGCGCCGCCGACGAGGAAGCCGGCGAGCAGGGCCGTCCACTCCGAGCCCTGGTCGACGCCCGACAGCAGCACGAGGCCGAGCCCGCACAGCAGCAGGCCCCCGCTCAGCAGCGCGCGCGCCTGCACCTTCGACAGCAGCGCGCCCGCGATCGGGGCGAAGACGAACGAGGCGACCGTGACCGGCAGGTAGCGGATGCCCGCCTCGAACGGGGTGTGGCCGAGGATGCTCTGCAGGTAGAGCGTGACGTAGAGGAAGAGCGCGAACTGCGAGCCCGAGATCGCGAACGCCGCGAGCTGGACGCCCGTGAAGGAGCGGATCTTGAACAGGCCGAGCGGCAGCATCGGCTCGCTGACGCGCGTCTCGACCACCACGAACGCCGCCAGCAGCACTCCCGCGCCGGCGAGCAGCCCGAGGATCAGCGGGCTCCCCCATCCCTCGGCGTTCCCGCGCAGCAGCGCGAGCACGAACATGAAGAGGGCGCTCGAGAAGGTCGCGAGCCCGGCCCAGTCGATGCGCGTCGCGCCCGGGTCGCGGCTCTCGACGACCTTCGCGAGCGTGACGGCGGCCGCGCCGACGCCGATCGGCAGGTTGAGGAAGAAGACCGCCTCCCAGCCGAGCGTGTCGGTGAGCGCGCCGCCGATGAGCGGGCCGATCGCCACCGCCGCGCCGATCGTCGCGCCGTAGAGCCCGACCGCGGTGCCGCGCTCGCGGCCGCTCGGGAACTCCTGCGCGATCAGGGCGAGCGAGACGCCGAACATCGCCGCCCCGCCGACGCCCTGCAGCGCGCGCGAGAGGTTGAGCACCGTCGGGGTGCCGGCCAGGCCGCAGAGCAGGGAGGCCACCGTGAAGACGGCGAGGCCGGCGACGAAGATCCGCCGCCGGCCGAGCCGGTCGGCGAGCGAGCCGGCGGTCAGCACCAGCGCCGCCAGCGCGAGCGCGTAGGCGTCGACGACCCACTGCAGGTCGGTGAAGCTCGCCCCGAGGTCGCGCTGGATCGACGGCAGCGCGACGTTCACCACCGTGATGTCGAGCAGGAGCATGAAGACCGCGACGTTGACCGCGATCAAGGTCCACCACTTGCGTTGCATTCGCGCCCGCCTCCTTCCGGTTCCGGGTCGGCTAAACTTGTAAAGCCACCTGACGCTCAGGTGACCTTATCAACTTTCCTGATCAGAGATGCCCGCGACCAACCAACCAACCCAGACCTCCACCCCCCGCGGCGGCTCACGCCACCTCGCCCACCTGCTCGCGGACGCCAAGGATGCCGTCGTGCTCGCGCTCGCGGAGCAGATGCGCGCCCGCGGCTACGGCGACATACGCCCGTCGCACGGGTGCGTGTTCCGCTTCATCGACCCCGTCGAAGGCTCGCGGCTCACCTACCTCGCCGAGCGCGGGCACCTGACAAAGCAGGCGGTCGGTGAGATGGTCTCCGACCTCGAGCAGCTCGGCTACGTCGAGCGCGTGCCCGACCCGAGCGACGGGCGCGCGAAGCTCGTGCGGCTGACTGCGCTGGGGCGCGAGAGCCACGCCGCCGCGCTCGAGTGCTTCGCCGCGATCGAGGCTGCCTGGGCCGAGCGGTTCGGCCTCGAGCGGGTGACCGAGATGCGGCGCCTGCTCGAGCAGGTGACCGCCGAGGACCTCAGGACGTGACGGAGCCCTCGATGAAGTCGATGATCTCCTGCACCGAGGACCCCGGCGTGAAGATCCCCGCGACCCCGAGCTCCTTCAGCTCGGGGACGTCCTCCTGCGGGATCGTGCCGCCGACGACCAGCACGATGTCCTCCGCGCCCTCCTCCTTCAGCAGCCGCGCGATCTTCGGCACGAGCGTCATGTGCGCGCCGGAGAGGATCGACAGGCCGACGGCGTCGGCGTCCTCCTGAAGCGCCGTCTCGACGATCTGCTCGGCGGTCTGGTGAAGGCCCGTGTAGATGACCTCCATCCCCGCGTCGCGCAGCGCGCGGGCGATGATCTTCGCGCCGCGGTCGTGCCCGTCGAGGCCGGGCTTCGCGACGACGACGCGGATCTTCCTCCCGGTCGGGCGCGGCTGGGCGGCTGTGTCGCTGTCGGCGGGCATGCTCTGCGCGGACGCCGAGTCTACTCCCGCGACGGCCCTCAGAAGACCGGCGTCTCTGTGTAGCTGCCGAAGACGCGCTGCAGCGAGTCGACGATCTCGCCCTCGCTCGCGCGGGCGCGGGCGCAGTCGAGCAGCGGCTCCATCAGGTTCGCGTCGCCCGCGGCCGCGGTCCTGAGCTCTGAGAGCGCGGTCTCGACCGCGGCGCCGTCGCGCCGCGCGCGGGAGGCCTGCAGCCGGCCGATCTGCTTGCGCTCGAGCGCGGGGTCGATCCGCAGCGTCGAGATCGCGCCCTCGTCGCCCTCGGTGAAGCCGTTCACGCCGACGACGATCCGCCGGCCGGCGTCGACCTCGAGCTGGTAGCGGAAGGAGGCGTCGGCGATCTCGCGCTGGGGGTAGCTCTGCTCGATCGCCGCGACCATCCCGCCGAGCTCGTCGATCTTCTCGAAGTACTCGTAGGCGGCCTGCTCCATCCGGTCGGTCAGCGCCTCGACGAAGTAGGAGCCCGCGAGCGGGTCGGCGGTGTTCGCGACCCCCGTCTCGTGCGCGATCACCTGCTGCGTGCGCAGCGCGATGCGGGCGGCGTCCTCGGTCGGCAGCGCGAGCGCCTCGTCGAAGGAGTTGGTGTGCAGCGACTGGGTCCCGCCGAGCACTGCGGAGAGCGCCTCCGTCGCGGTGCGGACGATGTTCACGTGCGGCTGCTGGGCGGTCAGCGACACCCCCGCGGTCTGGGCGTGGCAGCGCATCAGCAGCGAGCGCTCGCTGCGCGCGCCGTAGGTGTCGCGCAGCTCGCGCGCCCAGATCCGGCGCGCCGCGCGGTACTTGGCGACCTCCTCGAAGAACTCGATGTGGGCGTTGAAGAAGAAGGACAGGCGGGGGGCGAAGTCGTCCACGTCGAGGCCCCGCTCGAGCGCCGCCTCGACGTAGGTGAAGCCGTCCTTGAGCGTGAAGGCGAGCTCTTGCTGCGCGGTCGAGCCGGCCTCGCGGATGTGGTAGCCGGAGATCGAGATCGGATGCCAGCGCGGCATCCGGCGCGCGCAGAACTCGACCATGTCGGTGACCAGGCGCATCGCGGGCTCGATCGGAAAGCACCACTCCTTCTGGGCGATGTACTCCTTTAGGATGTCGGTCTGGATCGTCCCGGCGAGCTGCTCGGGCGCGACGCCCTGCCCCTCGGCCGCGACGACGTAGAAGGCGAGCATCGCCGCGGCGGGCGCGTTGATCGTCATCGAGGTCGAGACCTCCGCGAGCGGGATCCCCCCGAAGAGCGTCTCCATGTCCTCGAGCGTGTCGATCGCCACCCCCTCGCGCCCGACCTCGCCCTCGGCGAGGCGGTGGTCGGAGTCGTGGCCCATCAGCGAGGGCATGTCGAACGCCGTCGAGAGCCCGCCCTGGCCGTGGTCGAGCAGGTAGCGGAAGCGCTCGTTGGTCTCCTCGGCGGTGCCGAAGCCGGCGAACTGGCGCATCGTCCACAGACGCCCGCGGTACATCGACGGGTAGATCCCGCGCGTGTAGGGGAACTCGCCCGGGCACCCGATCGCAGCGGCGGGGTCGGAGGGCAGGTCGGCCTCGGTGTAGAGCGGCTCGACCGGCTCGCCCGAGATGGTCGTGAAGAGGGCATCGCGCTCGGCGGCGGCGGCCTCCGACCCGACGGGCCCGCCGTCTGCCTCAATCCGCCGGGTCGTCATCGTGCAAGGGTATCGGTGGGCCACGGCGGTGGCTACCCTGTGAGAAGATCGGCGCCAGAGAAGGGTGGCCAGGAGGCGAGGAGGGGGAGAATGGCGGGCTTTGGCTGCGGTCTGGCGATAACGCTGGCGACGCTCGCGACGGGCGCCGGGCAGGCCGGGCCGGCCGAGCAGCGGATGGAGACCGTCATCCAGGACGATGCGCTGCTGCTGCACCGCCCCGCCGCCGAGGTCAGGCGGACCGCGCGCCAGATGGCGGGCCTGGGCGTGGACCGTGTCCGGCTGACGGCGAGCTGGGGCGGGCTCGCACCCGGCAGCGAGGACCCGCGCAAGCCCGACTTCGACGCGACCGACTCGCGTGCCTATCCGGCGGAGCCGTTCGCCAGGCTCGACCGGGCTGTGACCGAGGTGCGCGAGGCGGGGATGGAGGTGATGATCGACCTCGCGTTCTTTGCCCCGCGCTGGGCTGTGACGCGCTCCGGCCAAGCGGGCCGGCACGTCCGGCGGCCCTCCGCACGCGAGTTCGCCTACTTCGCCCGGGCGCTCGCAGAGCGCTACAGCGGCCGCTTCGCGAGCCCCGCGACGGACGGCTCCACGCTCCCCGCCGTGCGGCTCTGGACGACCTGGAACGAGCCCAACCACCCGGTGTTCCTGCGACCGCAGTGGCAGCGCGCGCCGCGAAGTAGGGGACAGCGCCGGGGACGGCGTGCGACAAAGCGGGCGTGGCGCCCGGCCTCGCCGCACATCTACCGCCGCATGCACCGCGCCGCCTACGAGCAGGTCAAGGCGGTGAGCCCGGAGAACAAGGTCCTGATCGGCGGCCTTGCCTCCGAGGCAGAGCCCGGCCGCGGCGCGCTGAGGGGGATCGGGCCGCTGCGCTTCACGCGGGAGCTGGCCTGCGTCGGCCGGACGCTGCGCCCGCTCAGGCGGCGCGCGTGCCGCCGCTTCCGCCCGCTCGAGGCGGACGGCTTCGCGATCCACCCCTACTCGCGCAACACCACTCCGGATGCCCGCGACCTCGCGCGGGACCGGGTGCAGATCGGGGAGCTCGACCGGCTCACCGACCTGCTCGACGCCCTCCACGAGCGTGGCAGGCTCGCCGACCCGCTGCCGCTGTACATCACCGAGTACGGCTACGAGACCGGCCCGCCGGACCCCCGTGGGCTGGCGCCCGAGGATCACGCGCGCTACCTCGCGCAGGCCACCTACCTCGCCTGGCGCCGGCCCGAGGTGAGGATGTTCGCCCAGTTCCTGCTCAACGACATCGGCCCCGACCTCTCCCACCCCGAGGGCAGCCCGCGGCGCTGGGCCGACTACCAGACCGGGCTCTTCTACCACGACGGCAGCCCGAAGCCCGCCGTGACGCAGGGCTTCCGGCTACCGCTCCTGGTGACACCGGTGAGCGACGCGGCCGGCAACACGCACACGGTGATCTTCGGACAGGTGCGCCCGCGCGCCGGGCCCCAACACGTGATGATCCAGCGCCGGGCAGGTCTCGGTCGGTGGATCGCGGAGACGAGCCTGGGCCTGCTCGGCGGAGGGGTCGGGGGGCCGGCCTGCAGCGAGTTCCCGACCGATCCCGATGGGTTCTTCATGCGCCGGGTTCCCTACCGCGAGGGCGAGACCTACCGGATCGTGTGGATGGCGGGCGATCGACTCACGCGCCTCTCGGGGGAGATCACCGCCGGCCCATCGCGCCTCCTGGTCGACGGTATCGACGCGCTCGCCCGCCGCCCGGAGCAGTGAGGCCACGGCCGGGCCGACCGCGGACGCGCCCGGCCAGGTAGCCGCCGGCGCCGCCCGCGAGCGTGACCGCCCCGAGCGCCGCGGCGATCCTCAGCCGCCGGCCGAGCTTGTCGAAGCGCATGACCTGCCAGCCCTCGGCGCGCGCGACCCGTTCGAGCGCCGCGTCGGGGTTGACCGCCACCGGGTGCCCGACCGCCCGCAGCAGCGGCAGGTCTGACTCCGAGTCCGAGTAGGCGTAGGAGGCAGAGAGGTCGATCCCGCGCTCGGCCGCGACCAGGCGGACGGCCTCGGCCTTGCCGGCGCGGTAGGTGAAGGGGCCGTCGGGCCGTCCCGTGTAGATGCCGTCCCTGATCTCCGAGCGCGTCCCGATGCCGCCGTCGAGCACGAGCACGTGCGCCATCAGCTCGGCCATCTCCTGCGAGACGGCGGTGACGATGAAGGCGGGGCGGCCCGCGTCCTGGTGCTCGTAGGCGACCCGCAGGACCTCCGGGTAGACCCGCGGCAGGACGCCCGCGAGGATCTCCGGCCCGAGCCGCTGGAGCCGGCGGACGGGGGTGCCGGCGATCGCGTCGAGGATGCGCCGGCGGATCTCCTCGCTCGCGGCGTCGGTCGACCCCTTGACGCGGAACCTGACGTTGGCGAGCAGGTCCGCGCCGAGCTGCCGGCGCCCGATCATCCCCGCGCGGTAGGCGGCGCGCGCGAAGTAGATCCCGGAGGACCCTTCGATCAGGGTCTTGTCGAGGTCGAAGAAGGCGCCGGCGGGGAGGGTCACCCCCCGTCCACCTCGAGGATCACGGCATCCCCCTGGCCTCCGCCCGAGCAGATCGCGGCGCAGCCGAGGCCGCCGCCCCTGCGCGCGAGCTCGTGCACGAGGGCGCCGAGGATGCGCGCGCCGGAGGCGCCGATCGGGTGCCCGAGGGCGATCGCGCCGCCGTTGACGTTGACCTTCGACTCGTCGAGGCCGAGCACCCGCAGCGAGTTGATCGCCACGGATGCGAAGGCCTCGTTGATCTCGAACAGGTCGATGTCGTCGAGCTCGAGGCCCGCCTTGGCGAGCACCGCCCGGATCGCGCTCGCGGGCGTGCGCGCGAGGTAGGCGAAGTCATCGGCGACCGCCGCCTGCGCGACGATCGTCGCCAGCGGCCGGCGGTCGTTGCGGCGCGCCCACTCATCGCTCGAGAGCACGAGCGCGGCGGCGCCGTCGTTGACCCCGGGGGAGTTGCCGGCGGTGTGCGAGCCCTCCCTGCCGCTCAGGCCGGGGAGCTTTGCGAGCGCCTCGAGCGAGCTCCCGCGGCGCGGGGCCTCGTCGACCTCGACGACCGTGTCGCCCTTGCGCGAGGAGACCGTCACCGGCGCGATCTCCTCGGCGAGGCGCCCGTCGTCGGTCGCCTCGATCGCGAGCTCGTGGCTGCGCAGCGCGAACCTGTCGAGGTCGGGTCGCGCGATCTCGAGCTCGTCGCCGATCTCGGTCGCCTCGACGAACATCTGCTTGCCGGTGAAGGGGTTCGTCAGCCCGTCGTGGACCATCGCGTCGAGCGCCTTCGCGTCGCCCATGCGGTAGCCGAAGCGCGCCTGCTCGAGCAGGTAGGGCGCGCCCGACATCGACTCCATCCCGCCGGCGACGGCGAGCTCGAGGTCGCCGGCGCGAACCTGCTGGTCGATCATGCCCGCGGCGCGGATGCCCGACGCGCAGACCTTGTTGACGGTCTCAGAGGAGACCTCCTTTCCGATGCCCGCCTTGATCTGCGCCTGGCGCGAGGGGATCTGGCCCTGACCGGCCTGGAGCACCTGCCCGACGATCACGTGCTCGACCTGCTCCGGCGCGACCTCCGCGCGCTCGAGCGCGTGCTCGATCGCGTGGCCGCCGAGGTCGGCGGCGTCGAGCGTGGCGAGCGCACCGCCCATCTTCCCGAAGGGGGTGCGGGCGGTACCCAGGATCACGGTCTTGGGCATGTGGTTCAGGGCTCCTTTGCGGGGGCTTGCAGGCGGCTTGCGGACGATAGCGGAGCGGGTGCCGGGCGCGGGACAACGGAACGTGACGGCGGCGGCGGTGAGCCGTTACGCGCGGGTGGGGTGATGGCGGCACGCCGCCCGTAGCGTCGCGCCATGGCGTACACGAGCGGGATGCCGGGGCTCGCCCGCCGCAGACGGCCGGGCCCGCGCACGTCACGCCCGGCGCTCCCGGTAGCCTCGGCCCGTGCCGCCCTGCCAACTCTGCGCGTCGTGAACGCCGCCGAGCTGTTCGACGGGCTCGTCGCCATCGTCCGTCAGGTTACCCAGGAGGTCGAGCGGCTCGACACCGACGGCGTCGCGGGCCTCGTGGCCCGCGGGCTCGGGACGCCCCACCTCTTCGGCCACCGGCTGCCCGCGTCGGCGAGGTGGCCACAGCTCTCAGAGCACGCCGAGGATCTCGCGCGCGGAAGCTGGCGCGACGTGCTGGCCGGGCTCGGCTACACGCTCGAGGAGCTGCCGCGCCGTGGACACCTCGCGCGCGCTGGCGGACGGCTCGCCCTGGTCGTCCATCCACAGCGCTCGGCCGACCACTTCGCGCGGCTCGACGAGGAGGGGCGCCTGCCCGAGGGCGCCCTGCTGGCGGCCTGCGAGGCGCACGGCGCGCGCTACGGGCTGCTCGCCGCGGGCACGCGCATGCGGCTGCTGCGCGCGGCGGGCGAGGAGGGAGGCGCGGCCACCAGGTACCTCGAGCTGGACGCCGCCGCGCTCGAGCCGAGCGACCGGCCGCTGCTGGGCCTGCTCTCGCCCGACTACCTCGTCGACGGCGACCTCGACGAGCTCCTGGCCGAGGCGCGCGACCCCTTGCGCTCCTGCGCGAGCTGATCCAGCGGCCCGGCGGCGAAGAGAGCGCGGCCCGACGGCGGAGATCGCCGTCCGGACACCGCGGCGGAGGCGCTCGCGGTCGAGCGCAGCTCGGCGCTACGACGCGAGCTGGGCGAGATCGAAAGCGCGCTGGACGCGGGCGCGATCAGCCGTCGTGCGGTGGATGGGCGTGCTCGCGACGGGCTGATCGCGCGGGCCCGACGCTGCCGCGATGGACCTCCCCGACCTGAGCGCGCGGGCCCGATCCTGCCGCCGGCGGGCCTCCCTCTAGACTGCCGCGCCATGTCACAGATCGCCGTCACCGCCCGCGCGGGCGCTCCCGAGGACACCGCGGCCGACACGAGGGTCGTCGGCCTCTTCGAGGACGAGACCCTCCCCGACCCCGCGCTGCAGGCGCTCGTCGAGCGGGGCGAGGCGAGGCCGGGGCTGCGCAAGGTCGCCGTCGCGCACGAGGACGCGCCGGGCGGAGGCCCGCGGCCGGTGCTGCTCGCGGGGCTCGGAAAGCGCGACGAGCTCGACCCGGAGCGGGCGAGGGTCGCCGCCGCGGCGGTGGCCCGGCGCGCGCGCGAGCTCGGCGCCGGCTCGCTCTCCTGGGCGCTGCCCGCCGAGGGGGTCGAGGTCGGCCTCGTGGAGGGCACGATCCTCGCGCTGTACGAGTTCGACCGCTTCAAGTCAAAGCAGGACGACGACGATGATGACGACGCCGGCAAGCTGGAGTCGCTCGAGATCGCGGGCACGGGAGTGGTCGAGAAGAGCGTCCGGCGGGGCGCCGTCGCCGCGGATGCGGCCAACCGCGCGCGCGACCTGCAGAACCTGCCCTCGAACGTCGCCACCCCCACCTTCCTTGCCGAGCGCGCGGCGGAGGTCGCAGCCGCGCACGGCTCCGTCGAGCTCGAGACGCTCGACCGCGAGCAGATCGCGGCGCGCGGAATGGGCGCCTTCGTCGCCGTCGCCCAGGGCACCTACGAGGAGCCGTGCCTGATCGTCCTGCGCTACAGCGGCGGCGGGAGCGGCCCCCACCTCGGCTTCGTCGGCAAGGCCGTGACCTTCGACACCGGCGGCATCTCGCTCAAGCCCGGCGCGAAGATGAGCGAGATGAAGTTCGACATGTCGGGCGGAGCGGCGGTGCTGGAGTCGATCGACGCGATCGCCACGCTCGGCGTCCCGGCGACGATCACGGCCATCATCCCCGCCACGGAGAACATGCCGAGCGGGCGCTCGGTCAAGCCGGGCGACATCGTCACCGCGATGAACGGCAAGACGATCGAGGTCAACAACACCGACGCCGAGGGGCGGCTAATCCTCGCCGACGCGCTCTGCTACGCAGTCGAGCAGGGAGTCGAGCGGATCGTCGACCTCGCGACCCTGACGGGGGCGATCATCGTCGCGCTCGGGAGCACGCACGCCGGCCTCTTCTCCAACGACGACGACTGGTGCGCCGAGGTGGACGCGGCATGCACAGCCACCGGCGAGCTCGGCTGGCGGCTGCCGCTTCACCGCGAGTACGCCGAGCTGGTCAAGGGCAAGTACGCCGACCTCGACAACGCGCCCGGCGTGCGCAAGGCCTCCTCGATCACGGCCGCCGAGTTCCTGCACAGCTTCGTCGGCGAGGTGCCGTGGGTACACATCGACATCGCCGGCACCGCGTGGGACCTCAGCCGGCCCTACTCGGGCAAGGGCGCGTCGGGCTTCGCGGTCAGGTCGCTGATCGAGCTGGCCAGGCGAAGCGCGGGCGCGAGCTAGAGCGTGCGCCGCGCGCGCACCGGCGCCGTTCTCGCGCTCGCCATCCTCGCGACGGTCGCGCTCGTGGCGGGCTGCGGCGCCCCCGAGCGGCTGTCGGACGAGGACGGGCGCGAGCTCGCCGGCGCGCGCGAGGACCTCGACGACGCGCTCGACACCGAGGAGACGCTGCGCACGTCCGCTACCGAGGCGCGCCGCCTGCGCGCGCGCGTGCGACGGATCGTCTCCGACGGGAGCTTCGAGGCCGAGCGGCTCGACGAGTTCGGCATCGCCAAGCTGGGGCTGCTGCGCGAGGCGGTGCCGAGCCTCGTGATCGAGGACGCAAACGGGGCGCCGCGCGCGCTCGATCGCCCCGCTACGGCGGCGTTCCTGCGCTTCGCCGAGCGCGACGCGCCCCGAGCCCTGCTGCGCCCGGCCACCCGCGCGGTGGAGACGATGGTGACGACGCTCGACGGCTCTGACGCAGGACCCGACACCGAGATTCCCGGCGTGCGGGCCAGCGCCGGCGCGTACCTGCGCGAGGCCGAGCGCGACGTGAAGGACATCTGGCCCGCGCTGGCCGAGCGGCTCGCGGACGCCGAGGCGGCGGCGTAGCATCCCGCCGGTGCGGGATCCCGGGCATGTGGCGGTCGGAAGCTGGAGCGGCGGACGCTTCATGCACTTCGGCGAGCCGCTCGACGACGAGCGCCTGACCGCGCTGCTGCGCCCCGGCGACGGGATCGACACGCTGCTCACCGCCGACGTCTACGGCCAGGGCGAGGGCGACGCGCTTGTGGGCCGCGCGATCGAGGGCCTCGAGCGGGACACATTCTCGCTGGTCGGTGCGATCGGCCACGACTTCCACACCGGCGAGCGCGACGGGCCGCGGGGGTTCCCCCGCTTCACCGATCCGCGCCTGCGCGCGCCCGAGCAGTACGCGGACTACCTCCGCATGGCGGCGGAGAGCAGCCTCGAGCGCTGCGGGGTCGACTGCTTCGACGTGCTGCTGCTGCACAACCCCGACCGCATCGGCTTTACTAGCGAGGCGGTCTGGGAGGCGATGGACGGTCTGCGCGCAGACGGGCTCGCGCGGGCGATCGGCGTCGCGCCCGGCCCCGCGAACGGCTTCACGCTCGACCTGATCGACTGCCTCGAGCGCTTCGGCAGCACGATCGACTGGGCGATGGTGATCCTCAACCCGCTCGAGCCGTGGCCGGGCGAGCTGGTCCTGCCCGCCGCCGCGGCCGCGGACGTGCGCGTGATCGCACGCGTGGTCGACTACGGCGGGCTCTTCCACGGCGGCCTGCGCCCCGGTCACGAGCTCGCCGCGGGCGACCATCGCGGCTTTCGCCCGGCGGGATGGGTCGAGCGCGGGCTCGAGCGGCTCGACGGGATGCGTCCGATCGCCGAGCGCCACGGCCTCACCCCGCTGCAGCTCGCCTGCCAGTGGAACCTCGCGCACGAGGCCGTCGCGTGCTGCGCGCCGACCCTGATCCAGGAGGCGGGCGCGGGGGCGCGACCGGTGGAGGACCAGCGCTCGGAGCTGGCCGGCACGCCGGCCGAGGTCCTCCTCTCGAACGCCGAGGTCGAGCAGATCCGCGCGATCGGGGACAACACCGGAGCGATGACTCTGAAGGGCGGCGCCCCGCACAACGACGGACCCGAGCGGCCCGACCGCTGGCCGCTGACCGCCGAGCTCGCCTCGGTCGGCTCGCGCTGGGGCATCGACCCCCGGCGAGACCTCGCGCCCGCCGCGGGCTGAGGGACGGGCGGCGGCAACGGCGCATTCGGATCCTGCAGGGTCGCGGTTCAGGGGTGCGCCTGGGCGAAGCCGGGCACTTCCAGCGGGCGGGGTGCCTCCAGGGAGCCGAGGCACCGCCGACGGCCGCGGGGCTAGCGCTTCTTGCGCTTGTCCTTCGGGCGCGGCTTGGGGGGGTTCTGCTCGCGCTCCTTCTTCGTCATCTTGCGGATGACCAGCGATCCTTCGTCGACCTGCTCCTTGACCTGCTTGAGCTTCTCCTCGCGCCGCTTGTCCTGCTGCTCACGCACCGTCCTCGCCATGCCGCCGGTCCTTTCAGGTATAGACGCCGTGCCAGGCTCAACCCTACCCGCAACCCGGACGGGATCACCGACAACGCGCGGCGAACGTCTGCCACCCACGCGAAGGCGGCGCCGGCGGCGCCGGAGCGCGCCTGCTCACGACTCGTCGCTCTCGGGGTCCGAGTACACGCGCTTGCGCCAGGGCGGCTTGATGCCGTCATCGAGCGGCCGGTAGCGGCGGTGCTCGAGCGTCTCGAGCGGGATCAGCCGGATCCCCTCCGAGGTCGTCGTGCGCTCACGCAGCTCGCGACCGGGCAGGCGCCGACGGTAGCGGCGGGGGTGACTCTTCGATCGGAAGTCGGGCCGGGTACCGGCCAGCGGCCAGAGGCCGCGGACGCCCCCGTCGATCGGGATGTGACCGGCGTGGCTGCCGCGCGAGACTCGCGTCCAGCCCGTCCGGGATCCCCAGCGGTTGGCGCAGGAGCTCCGCTTGCACCACTGGTAGTGCCCGTGCGAGCTCGACCGCACGGCGGCGCCACCGCGGCGCCCGATGCGCACCTGGTAGCTCTCCCAGTCGTCCGGGTGGTAGCCGGGGTAGCGCGAGCTGCCGCGCAGGATCCGCCCGGCCTTCTGGAGCAGGCGGCTGCCGTTCCACAGCTTGTCCGAGCCCAAGACCGTCGAGTTCGAGTCGGGGTAGTAGAACCAGTACTGCAGATAGGTTCGCCCGTCGCGGCGGACGACGCGCGTGAAGACGGTCGCGCGCCGGCCGGAGTTGGTGCGGTGGACATCGAGGTCGCGGTCGTCCGGCGCGTCGGCGCACGCGGGTTTCCTGCACTCGCGCCAGTCGACGGGGAGCTGGGCCTCGCCCGGCTCGTAGACGATGTCGGGCGCGTACCGTCGCAGCAGCTCGGCGTCGCCGCGCCCGTAGGCGCCCGCGAGCTGCGCGGCGCCGTCCTCGCAGCCGCCACGGACGGCGCAGAAGATGCGGTGGGTCAGGAAGCCGCCGAAGGACCGCCCGTCGACGCGCGCGCCCGCCACCGCCGCCACGCCGCCCAGCAGCAGCGCCGCGAGCAGGACGAGCCCAACCCACTCGACGGTCGCCTGCCCCGCCTCGGATCTCACTGCAGTCCTCGCTCGGGTCTCACTGCTGCGACGGTAGGCAACCGCGACCGACCGGTGGGCGCATCCGTGTGACGAGCGCGTGACGTTTGCCGGCGCCGGCTACTCCACCGGGTCGTGGACCTCGATGCCCCGATAACGCCTGAAGCCGCGATCTCGGGTGTGTATGAGGCTCACGCCGTGCTGGCGCATCAGCGCCGCCAGGTGCGCGTCGGGCACGTCGTTGGCCCGCGAGCGCGCGCCGCCGGTGTCGAGGTAGAGCTCCCAGAACCCGGGGGCCTCGCCCGCCGTCCTGACGTGCGGCCGCAAGAGCAGCTCGGTGATCGTCTCCGTGGCCTGCGCGATCGGCAGCGGCCCGGGCAGGATTCCGGGGTGGGTGACGATCCGTAGGAACGCCATGATCGTCGGCCAGAAGAGGTAGACGATCTCGGGTCCCTGCCCCAGCCGCTCGATCAGCTCACGAGCGGGCGCGTGCTCCGGGGCGTCCTCGTTGACCCCGTAGACGAGGATGTTCGCGTCGACCGTCTGGCTCAACCGGAGCGCTCCTCGAGGGCGGCCCGCAGGGCGTCCTTGTCCTCGAGGTCGACACGCGGCTCACCGAGCCGGGCGGTGCGAAGCGTGAACGCGGGCACGCCGGTGCGCGATCGCTCGGTGCCGGCGAGCGCCGGCGCCAGGAGCTCGGAGGCGAGCTGTCCCATGCTCTTGGCCTCGCGGCGGCTCACGCGACGCAGCCCTTCGAGCACCGAGCCGTCGAGATCGATGGTCGTGCGCGGCATGATGCATGATGCTAGCGCTTTGAACACCTGATGCCCCGGCCCCCGCGCGGTCGGCACCCGTCCCGCCCCGCGAGGCCCCCGCTACGATCGCCGCCGGGATGGACTTCCAGCTCAACGACGACCAGCGGGCGATCCGGCGGCTCGCGCGGGAGTTCGCCGACGGCGAGATCAGGCCGGTGGCGGCGGAGCTCGACCGCGAGGCCCGCTTCCCGTACGAGATCGTGGCGCGGCTCGGCGAGCTCGGGCTGATGGGGATGCCCTTCGAGGAGGAGCTCGGCGGCGGCGGGAGCGACTACGTCTCCTACGCGCTCGCGATCGAGGAGCTCGCGCGCGTCGACTCCTCGGTCGCGATCACCGTCGCCGCTCACACCTCGCTCGGCACCTACCCGATCCACGCCTTCGGGTCGGAGGCCCAGCGTCGCGAGTGGCTGCCGCGGCTCTGCTCGGGCGAGCGGCTGGGGGCCTTCGGACTGACAGAGCCCGACGCGGGCTCAGACGCCAGCGCGATCCGCACCACCGCCCGGCAGGAGGGCGGGGAGTGGGTGGTCGACGGCTCGAAGCAGTTCATCACCAACGCCGGCACGGACGTGAGCGGCTGCGTGACGATCGCGGCGGTCACGGGCAAGGACGAGATCTCGGCGTTCATCGTCCCCAACGGAACGCCGGGCTACAGCGTCGGCGAGCCGTACCGCAAGATGGGCTGGAAGGCATCCGACACGCGGCCGCTGAGCTTCGAGGGGTGCCGGCTGCCGGCGCAGAGCTTGCTCGGGCCGCGCGGGCGCGGCTACGCCCAGTTCCTCGAGACGCTCGCGGGCGGGCGCATCTCGGTCTCGGCAATGGGCGTCGGCCTCGCGCAGGGTGCGCTCGACGAGGCGCTCGCCTACGCCAAGCAGCGCCACGCCTTCGGGCGGCCGATCTCGAAGCTGCAGGCGATCCAGATGAAGCTCGCCGACATCGCGACGGAGATCGAGGCCGCGCGGCTGCTGACCCTGCGCGCCGCAGCGCTCAAGGACCGCGCGCACCCGAAGTTCGACATCGTCGCCGCCGCGGCGAAGCTCAAAACGGGGCGGCTCGCGGTGCGCGCGGCGGAGGAGGCCGTCCAGATCCACGGCGGCTACGGCTACATAGAGGAGTACCCCGTCTGCCGCTTCTACCGCGACGCCAAGGTGCTCACGATCGGCGAGGGGACCGACGAGGTGCAGCAGCTCCTGATCGCCCGGCACCTCGGCTGCTGACCGTCCGGCACCGGCCTGTTGGCGGGAGCGTCCCCGGCGAGCTTGGCGGGCGCCGCGCCGACCTTGCTCAACGCCCAGCCGGCCGCCGGCGGCGGCGTTCGAGCTCGGCGATATCCGCGAGATCCTGGTCGCGCCCGGCAGCGTGCTTGAGGGCGATGAGATCGTCCAGGCCGGCAAAGAGCGGAGGCTGGTCGAAGCCGGGGAGGTCTGGCACGACCGCTCCGTCGCGGAGCTGCTCGTAGCTGTGCATGCCTTCGACGTATTGCATGACGTCGAGGCGACCGTAGCGGGTTCGCAAGAGCCAGTTACCGCCCGCCGCCAAGTTCTCGAGGCTCAACTCGAGGACCTCCTCGGCTTTGAAATCTCCGACGGCGATCGGCTCGGCATCGAGCGCAGCGAGGGCCCTGAGCAGGCGCCGGAGGTTCGCCATGGTCGGCTCGGGCACGATGTCGACGTCCTTCGTCGCCCGAACGTACTGGTGAGCCGCGAGCGAGTAGGCGCCGATGACCACGAACTCAACGCGGTGCCTGGTCAGCACGCCGAGCAGATCGAGCGGCCTGAGCGAGGGCTCACGACTCGGGCCATCGTCGGGCGAGGTGCCGGCTCCACGGCTCATCGGTGCGGGCTTTCGGCGATCGTCGTCAACGCGAACGACAGCTCCGCCGCCTGCTCCAGGGCCTCGACGGCCGACAGCTCAGCATCCGCTCGGGCGTCCTCGACGGACGAGTTGCCTCGCGAGGCCGTTGCGACCCGCAACTCCAGCCGTTCGCCCATTACCGCGAGTATCCGTTCGAGCGTTTCGACGCTCGGCGAAACGGCGCCCCTCTCGATACGGCTGATGTGGGTCTGGCTCGTACGACAGCGCCGGGCCAGAGAGGCCTGGCTGAGCCGGTGGCGCTCGCGTGTATCGCGCACGATCTCCGCCGCGGACATGCTGACAATCATAGACCTTATTTGGTCTGGCGTCTCCGCCGGAGGGCGTCCTGGTTAGCCCTTCGGCGAAGAGCTCGGCGCCGGCGGGAGCGACTACGTCTCCTACGCGCTGGTGACGCGTAGGTAAGTGGCCGAAGCGTCGCCGCCCCCGCGAGCCCCCGCTACGATCGCCGCCGGGATGAACGGCAGGCTCCGATGAGGCGCGCGGGCATCCTCTGGCTGCTGCTGCTGGCGCTGTATGCGAGCACGCTCGGGCTCGACGCCTTCGGCGACTCCGACTACGGCGGCGACGAGCCCCACTACCTGCTGACCGCGCAGTCGATCGTCCGCGACGGCGACCTCGACCTCAACAATCAGTACGCGGCGCGCAGCTACGAGGAGTTCTACCCGTACACGCTCGAGCGCCACGGGCGCGAGACCGACGGGCGGCTCAACGAGCCCCACGGCGCCGGCTTCGCGCTCCTGATCGCGCCCGCCTACGCCGCCGGCGGCGCGACCGGGGTCGAGCTCTTCCTGGCGGCGATCGCGGCGCTCGCCGTCGCGCTCGGCTACCTGCTCGCGCTGCGCATGGTGCCGGACCCGTGGGCGCTCGGGGCGGCGCTCGCTGTCGGGCTCTCGCCCCCGCTGCTCGCCTTCGGGAGCGCCGTCTACCCTGAGCTCGCCGCCGCCGCCGCGATCGCCGGCGCGGCGCTGCTCGCGGCGCGCCTCGAGGAGCGGATCGCGCGCACGGACGTGTTCGCCTGCTTCGGGCTGCTCGCGACGCTGCCGTGGCTGGGGACGAAGTTCGTCCCGGCGGGGATCGTCGTCGGCCTCTTCGCGATCCGCTCGCTGCGCCGCGGCGGACGAGGGATGCTCGCGCTCGGCGGCGCCGAGCTGGCCGGCTTCAGCGCGGCCCTCTTCGTCGGCATCAACGAGTCGCTCTACGGCGGCCCGACCCCCTACGCGGCCGAAGTGGCGGGCGAGAGCGCCACCGACGCGGCCTTCCCCGGCGGCTACCTCGAGCGCGCCTACCGGCTGGTCGCGCTGCTCGTCGACCGCGACTACGGGCTGCTGCGGTGGGCGCCGGCCTTCCTGCTCGTGCTCGCGGGGCTGTGGCTGCTCCACCGCTCGCGGCGCGAGGGCCTCGCCCGCGCGCTCCCCGATCGACGCCGGGCAGAGCACGTTGCGCTGATCTGCGCGGCCGTGCTCGGCGCGCAGGTGCTGGTCGCGGCGTTCCTCGCTCCGACGATGTTCGGCTTCTGGTTTCCCCCGCGGCACCTGCTCGCGGCGCTGCCGCTCTGCGCGGGGCTTGCGGGCTGGGGCCTTCGCCGCCTGCCGCGCGCCGGCAGCGTGCTCGCCGCGGTCACGGTGGCGGCGTCGGTCTGGCTCTACCTCGACGTCCGGCTCGGCTCCGGCGGGCTCGTGACGGCGCGCCCCGACGCGCCGTTCGGGCCGCTGACCGGCGGGTTCCCCCTCTTCGGCGAATCGGCCTGGCCGTACGTGTTCGCGGCCGCCGTCGGCGGCGCGCTGCTCCTCCTCGCCCTGGTCGAGGCACGCCACTGGCGCCAGGCTGCCGGCAGGACGCGGCGCAGGTACTCCGGGTAGCGCACGAACGAGCGCCCGCCGGCGCGGCGGCGGTATGAGATCGCGACCTCGACCGGCTCGATCCACGCCCCCCACAGCGACAGCGTCAGGACCTGGGCGTAGTTGTAGTCGTGGCGGATCTCGGCGTGCCGCAGCGCGCGGCGCGAGAAGGCCCGGTAGCCGGTCTGCCCGTCGCTCACGACGGTGCCCATCGCCGTGCCGAGCAGCGCCGAGACCGCGCGGTTGGCGAGCGTCCGGTGCCGGCTCATGCCCTCGCGCGCAGCGAGGAAGCGGGAGCCGAGCACGTAGTCCGCGCGCCCGCGAGCGACCGGGTCGAGCACGGTGGCGAGCTCCGCGGCGTCGTACTCGCCGTCGCCGTCGAGGTAGACCGCGGCCGCATACCCGTGCTCGCGGGCGTGCGCGAGCCCGGACCGCAGCGCCGCCCCGAGCCCGCGCGGCTCGGCGTGGGAGGTCGGCTCGGCGTCGGCGGCGCGCGCGACGGCGGCGGTACCGTCGCGCGAGCCGTCGTCGACGACCACGACATCGACGGGCATCCCGCACGCCCGCTGCGGGAGTCGCTCGAGCACGCGCCCGAGGCGCGGCTGCTCGTCGCGGGCGACGACGATCGCCAGGCAGCGGCCGCCCGCGGCGGCCGGCGGTCCGACGGAAGGATCTCCGAGCGGGACAAGCGGGCGCCCGCGGGCCGCGGCCGGAACGCTCACGCCGAGCAGCTCGGAGACGGTCGCCGCCAGCTCGCAGACCGACCGCGGCTCGCTGCTCACCGCGCCCGGCACGGCGCCCTCGCCCCAGACCACGAACGGCACCGGGCTCTCGCCCCAGTCGAGGTGCCCGTGCCCGCCGATCCCGCGGCCCTGCCCGTGGTCTGCCATCAGGATCACCGTCGCGCGCTCGAGCGCGCCGCGCTCTGAGAGGAAGGCGAGGAAGTCGCCGATGCGGCGGTCTGTCTCTTCGAGCTGCTCGACGTACTCGCGGTTGCGCACGCCGCGCACGTGGCCGAGCTGGTCGGCGGCCAGGAGCTGAAGGACGAGCAGGTCGGGGTCCTCCTCCTCGACGACCCTGCGTCCGGCGGCGGCGAGCGAGTGGTCGATCTCAGCCGTCGGCTGCACGGAGGTGACCGAGCGCACGACCTCCTCGCCGAAGGGGTCGAGCAGGTGGGCGATCCCGACCAGCCGCCCGCTGCGGCCGTGGCGGGCGAGCACGTCGAAGACAGACTCGCGCCGGACGCCCAGGCGGGGCGCGAAGTTGGAGCGCATGCCGTGCTCGGCGGGCGCGGCGCCCGTGAGCATCGAGGAGAAGCAGACGACGGTGCGCGCCGGGTAGGCGGGCTCTACCGCCAGGTACTCGGTCCCCTCGCGCGCGAGCCGGTCCATCATCGGCGTGTCGGCCTGCCAGAGCCGGCCGCGGTTGCAGCCGTCGACGACGATCACGTAGACGCGGCGGGCGGGCGGGGCGCGGGGGGGCGGCGCGAGGGCTGTGGAGGGGTGTGGATAGTGCGGCAGCCGCGCGCGGGCGAAGCGCCGCCAGGCGAGCGCCCCCAGCACCGCGGCGAGCAGCGCCGCCACGGCGAGGCGCGCGCCCGCGGCGGCGCCGGGCCGCTCGGCCAGCAGGACTCCCGCGGCGAGGCTCATCACGAGCTTCGGCACCTGCTCGAGCGCGTTCCCGCTCGTCGGGTCGGAGTTCGTGACGACGAGCCGCCAGAAGCGGGTGAAGTTGCTCCACGGCGCGCCCGTCCTGAGCCGGTAGTAGAGGGTGCCCCAGAGGAGCACGGTGAAGCCGGCGTAGCCGGCGAGCGCGCCGAGGATCAACGCCGGCTCGCGCCAGGGCTCGAGCAGCGGCACCGACAGCGCCGCCGCCAGCCAGAGCAGTGCCCTGCCCCGCAGCGGGAAGGGAAAGCGGGACAGCACGAGGGCGAGCGCGAGCGACCCGGCGAGCGCGAGCGCGAGGCTCCCGTCGGGCGCGAGGCCGACGGGAGCCGCCACCAGCAGAACCATGACGGGGTAGACGATCGAGAACGGCCGGCCCTCGTTGAACACGTTCCACAGCCGCGCCGCCCATACCTCGAAGCGACCCGCCCGGCTCTCTCCCGCGCCCGCCAGGCGCCCCCGCCACCCCATGAGTTAGGGGACCCTAACAGCTCTCGGTCCCATGGCCGGTGCCCCGCGGCAGGCGCCGGGAGCCGGGCGCCGGGCTGCTTACCGCAACCGGTCGGGCGACTCGCCCGGGTCCAGCAGGCCGCCGCCGCGCGAGCGGCGCACGAAGTAGAGGATCACCATCGCCCCGGCGATCGACAGGAACAGCCCCACCACGTTGCGCCCGAGCACCAGGATGCTCAAGAGCCCGGCGCTGAAGGACCCCGCGAGCCCGAGGCCGATCGTCTGCGGGATCGAGAGCGGGTCCCTGCCGGGCAGCGCCAGGCGCGCGAGCGCGCCCACGAACAGGCCGCTGATCGCGAGCAGGAAGAGGTAGACGATCAGCGACATCGCTTGATCCTATGGCATTACAGCTCGCCCGATGGCCTTAAAGCTCGCGCTCGAGCAGCTTCGCGGCCGCGCTGGCCGGATCGAGGTTGCGGGCGACGACCTCGTCGAGCAGCTCCTGCACGGCCGGGTCCTCGTGGATCGACTCCTCGAGCCGGCGCCGCAGCCGTCCCGCGGCCAGCGCGAGGACCTCGTTCATGAGGTTGCGCCGCCGGCGCTCGGCGAGCAGCCCCTCGGCGTCGATGTGAGCGCGGTGGGCGGCGATCCGCTCGGCGAGCTCTTCGACGCCCTCGCCGCGCGAGGCCTCGGTCTTCACGATCGGGACCCGCCACTCCCCCTGCGGCCCGAGCGAAAGCACGCCGCGGATCTCTCGGATCATCGTGTCGGTGAGCGGGTGGTCCGACTTGTTGACGGCGATCACGTCGGGGATCTCCATCACGCCTGCCTTCAGCGCCTGGACGGAGTCCCCGGAGCCGGGCATCAGGACGAGCACGACGGTGTCGGCGTGGTCGATGATGTCGACCTCGGCCTGCCCCACCCCGACCGTCTCGAGCAGCACGTCGTCCTTGCCGGAGGCATCCATCAAGAGCGCGGCCTGCAGCGTCGCCTCCGAGAGGCCGCCGAGCGAGCCGCGGGTCGCCATCGAGCGGATGAAGACCCCGGGGTCGAGGAAGTGATCGGCCAGGCGGATGCGGTCCCCGAGCAGCGCACCGCGGGTGAAGGGAGATGAGGGGTCGATCGAGAGCACGGCGACCTGGCGCTCGGCACGACGGAGGTGCGCCGTCATCGCGCCGATCAGCGTCGACTTGCCAACCCCCGGCGGGCCCGTGAAGCCGGCGATCGCCGCCCGGCCGGTGTGCGGATAGACCTGCCGCACGAGCGCCCAACCCTCGGGATCGTCGCTCTCGACCAGCGAGATCGCCTTCGCGAGCGCGCGCTTGTCGCCGGCGAGCAGTCGCTCGGCCAGCTCGGCGGCGGTGGGGGCTGGGGCCGGCACCGGGCGCATGCTACGCGCGATCGGGCGGAGGCGACTACGCATACGTTTTCGTATACGCTGTGGTCGTGGCAGCGTCGACGACAGTCAGAGTCACGGTCGAGACTCGCGCCCGGCTCGCTCGCCTGAGTGCCGAGCGCGGCCTTTCCACTCCCGACCTGATCGACGCGCTCGCCCGCGACGCCGAGGAAGATGCGTTGCTGGAACGGATGAACGAGCACTACGCCTCCCTGCGGGACGAGCCGGCGGCCTGGGAAGCGCACGTTCGCGAGCGTGAGCGCTGGGATGCGACCCTGCTCGACGGGCTCGCCCGCGACGCTTGAGCCCCGCGACCGACGTCCCGTCCGCCGGCCAGGGCGAGGTCTGGTTCACCGACCTCGAGCCCACGCTCGGCCGCGAGCAGGCGGGGCGGCGACCCGTGCTCGTGATCTCCGCCGATCAGCTCGGTGAGGGCCCGAGCGAGCTTGCGATCGTCGTTCCGCTGACAACGACCAGCCGGCCGAGCCCGCTCTACGTCGCGGTAGACCCACCCGAGGGAGGCGTGAGGGAGCCGAGCCACGCGATGCCCGAGATGGTCCGGTCGATCTGGCGCGGGCGGCTCGTCGAGCGCTGGGGACGCGTTCGATCGGAGACGCTCGAGACGGTCGTCGCCCGGGTGCGGCTGCTGACGCGACTGCCGGCCTGATATGAGCCGGTCGCCCGGCTACTCGTACGCGAGCGCGTCGAGCACGTCGAGCCGGGCCGCCCGTCGCGCCGGCAGGATCGCGGCGAGCACGCCCGCGAGCGCCGCGAGCACGAGCAGCATGACGAGCGTCCCGACGGGGTAGGCGAGCTCGAAGCCCTCCTCGGCGAGCGGCCGCGAGATCAGCGCGGCGAAGAGGACGCCCAGGACCGTGCCGAGGATGGCCCCGATCAGCGCGGTGATGACGGCCTCGTAGCGGACGATCTGCCGCACCTGCCGGCGCGACATCCCGACTGCGCGCAGCATCCCCAGCTCGCGGGTGCGCTCGTGGATCGAGAGCGCGAGCGTGTTCACGATTCCGAGGACCGAGACGATCACGGCGAGCGAGAGCAGCGCGTAGACCAGCCCGAGGAGCTGGTTGATCTGGTCCTCCTGGGCCTGCTTCAACTGCTCCTGGTCGAGCGCCTCCGCGGCCGGGTACTGCTCGTCGATCAGCCGCTCGACACGGCGGGCGGTCGCGCCCGACTCCTCCCCCGAGTCGATCGCGGCGAAGACGTAGGCGTTGCGGGTCTCGCCGAAGTCGCGCTCGAGCGCGCGCTGGGTGACGACGAAGCTGCCGAGGAAGTCGGTGCGATCCTCGACTTCCGCGACCACGCGGTAGGAGCCGCGCCGCCCCGTCGGCGTGAGGGCCTCGAGCGTGTCGCCGATCTCGACGCCCTTCGACTGCGCGTAGTTCTCGTCGACGATCGCCTCGTCGTCGCCGAGACCGGTCAGCGCCGACTCGTCCCCCTCGGTCAGCTCGAGCCGGAACACGCGCCCGATGTTCGGCGGGTCGATCGCCGCCACCCCCTGCTCACCCTTCTGACCCCTGACCCGCGCCTCGCTGAAGCGCAGCGCCGACACCGCCTCGACGCCCGGCACCGCACGCACGTCGCGCTCGATCGAGCGCGGGATCGGCGAGAACCCGTCGATGTTCTGGACGGTGAGATCGGCGGTGAAGTTGCGGTCGATCGTCGTTGCCACCGAGCGGTTGATGCCGGCCGCGAAGACGGCGACGAAGACGACCAGCGCGACCCCGATCATCAGCGCGGCGGCGGTCACGGCGGTGCGCCCCGGCCTGCGAGTCGCGTTCTCGCGCGCGAGCCGGCCGGTGAGCCCGCGCGCCCACTCGAGCGGCCTGCCCGCCACCGCCGCGAGCGGGGTGACGAGCCGCGGGCTGTAGAGCGAGACGGCGAACAGGACCAGCGCGGCGCCACCGCCCATCAGGCTCGCCGCCGAGTCCGCCGACTCGATCCCGCCGAAGAGGCCGGCCAGCACCATCGCGAGCCCGCCGAGGCCGAGCAGCGCCGCCACCCCCGCCGCAATGTGCCCGCGCCGGCGTGACTCGGGCAGGGCGGCGTCTCGCAGCGCCTCCATCGGCGAGACGCGCGTCGCGCGCAGAGCCGGCGCCAGCGAGGACGCGACCGTGATCAGAACGCCGACCACGAGCGCGACGACGACGGTACGCGCGGCTATCACCGTGCCGGTGTTCGGCAGGTCGATCCCGATCGACGTCAGCAGCGAGTTGATCCCGCTCGCGAACCCGAGACCGGCGAGCAGCCCGAGTGCGGAGCCCGCCAGCCCGATCAGGAGCGCCTCGGCGAGCACGCTGCGCAGAAGCTGCGCGCGCGAGGCGCCGAGGGTGCGCAGCAGCCCGAACTCGCGGATCCGCTGGGCGACCGTGATCGAGAAGGTGTTGAAGATCACGAAGCCTCCCACGACGAGCGCCACGCCGGAGAACACGAGCAGCACGACCTTCAGGAACCCGAGGTCGTCGCCGATCTCGCTCGTCCGGCGCGCGGCGTTCTCGGCGGCCGACTCGACCCGGACCGAGCGGGGCACGGCGCGGGCGATGCGGCGCTTCAGCTCGGTGGTCGATACCCCGGGGCTCGCGGCAACCGAGATCCGGTCGAGCTTCCCCTGCTTGCCGACGACGTCCTGCGTCTCCTCCGGAACGAGCGTGACGGTGCTCGAGCCGCCGGTGGCGGTGTCACCGAGCTTGTTGATCCCCACTACGCGGTAGCGCCTGAGCCTGCCCGTCCCGACGACCCCGATGGCGTCCCCCGGCTCGATCCCCTCGCGCTCGGCGTTCGACGCGTCGATCGCCGCCTCGCCCGCGCTGCGCGGCTCGCGCCCCTCCGTGTAGGTGAGCACGTCGAAGGGCTCGGGCGAGGTCGAGACCACGAACTGGGGCGCGAAGTCGGCCCCGAGCGTGTCTCCCTCGGCGTCGGTGATCCGCACGATCGAGAAGATGCCGCCGTCGGCGGCCTGCACGCCGTCGACCTGCCTGACCGTGTCGAGCACCGAGTCGGGGAACGGGGGCGGCTCGGTCTCCTGGTCGACGACCACCTCGGGGGTCAGGACGATGTCGGTGCCCTCGACCGCGGTGGTGAAGATGTCGTCGAAGGAGCGGTCGATCGTGTCGGTCAGGATGTAGGTGCCCGCGATCAGCGCGACGCCGAGGAAGACGGCGGCGACGGTGCCGGCCGCGCGCAGGAGGGGGGGGGCGAGCCCCTTGAACGGGAAGCGGAGCATCTAAGCCCAGCGCGGCACCCGCCTCAACTCCCCCGAGGGGGGGG
>JBPCKX010000039.1:0-6516 GCA_051003875.1 Thermoleophilaceae bacterium | reverse complement strand
CGGCGTCGTCGAGGTGCTCGAGCAGCTCGTCGCGCAGGTGCCGCCGCCGTCGGGCGACCCCGACGCGCCGCCGCGGGCGCTGATCTTCGACTCCGAGTTCGACCAGTACCGCGGCGTGATCGCCTACGTGCGCGTGGTCGACGGAGAGCTGAAACAGGGCGAGCCGATCATCGGCATGCAGACCGGCACCGAGGCGGAGATCGACGAGGTCGGCTTCTTCGGGCCGGCGATGACGCCGGTCGACGTCCTGCGGGCGGGCGAGGTCGGCTATCTGATCACGGGGATCAAGGACGTCTCGCTGCTGCGGGTCGGCGACACGCTCACGACGAGGTCCGGTGCCGCCGCCGAGCCGCTCCCCGGCTACCGCGAGGTCAAGCCGATGGTCTTCTGCGGCCTCTTCCCGGTCGACACCGAGCGCTTCCCCGACCTGCGCGACGCGCTCGAGAAGCTCGCCCTCAACGACGCCGCGCTCGCCTACGAGCCCGAGGCCAGTCAGGCGCTCGGCTTCGGCTTCCGCTGCGGCTTTCTCGGCCTGCTGCACATGGACATCGTGCGCGAGCGGCTGGAGCGCGAGTACGGGCTCTCGCTGCTGGCGACCACCCCCACCGTGGAGTACGAGGTGGTGCTCACCGACGGGGCCCGGCAGATGGTCCACTCGCCCGACGACATGCCCGACCGCTCGCGCATCGAGGAGATCCGCGAGCCCTACATCCGCGCGACCGTCCTCTGCCCGAAGGAGGCGGTCGGGGCGGTGATGGAGCTCGCCCAGGAGCGCCGCGGGGAGCACGTCGACATGGGGTTCTTCTCCGAGCAGCGCGTCCAGCTCCGCTACGACCTGCCGCTGGCGGAGATCGTGCTCGACTTCTTCGACCAGCTCAAGTCGCGCACCAAGGGCTACGCCTCGTTCGACTACGACCTGATCGGGATGCGGCCCTCGGACCTCGTCAAGCTCGACATCATGCTCGCCGGCGAGCAGGTCGACGCGCTCTCGATGGTCGTTCACCGCGACAAGGCCTACGCCGCCGGGCGCGGCCTCGTCGAGCGGCTGCGCGAGCAGATCCCGCGGCAGCAGTTCGAGGTGGCGATCCAGGCCGCGATCGGGGCGAAGATCATCGCCCGCGAGTCGGTCAGGCCGATGCGCAAGGACGTGATCTCCAAGTGCTACGGGGGCGACATCACCCGCAAGCGCAAGCTGCTCGAGAAGCAGAAGGCCGGCAAGAAGCGCATGAAGCAGGTCGGCCGCGTCGAGGTGCCCCAGGAGGCGTTCCTGTCCGTGCTCGAGATCGGGGAATCGTGATGATGGATCCCCGGCGGAGACGGGTGCTCGCCCGCCGCCGAGTCAGCTTAGGAACCCTTTAGAGCGCGGGCGTAGCTTACCGGCCGTGGCTACCAACATCGCACCCGAACCGACCATCGACTCGCTCCAGCTCTTCCTCGACGGCATCGCCAAGACGCGGCTGCTGACCGCCGACGAGGAGCTCGATCTGGCGAAGCGCATCGAGCGCGGGGACCTGTCCGCGAAGGAGCGCATGACCGAGGCCAACCTCCGCCTCGTCGTGTCGATCGCAAAGCGCTATCGAAACCAGGGTCTCGACTTCATGGAGCTGATCCAGGAAGGCTCGATCGGCCTGGTGCGCGCGGTCGAGAAGTTCGACTACCGCAAGGGCTTCAAGTTCTCGACCTACGCCACCTGGTGGGTGCGCCAGGCGATCTCCAGGGCGATCGCGGACAAGTCGCGCACGATCCGCATCCCGATCCATATCAACCAGACGCTTCAGAAGCTCGACGGCGCGCAGCGCCGGCTCGAGTCGGTCGGCGACCGCGACCCCTCGATCGAGGAGATCATGGCCGCCGCCGAGGTCGACATCGACCCCGACGAGGCCGCATTCCTGCTGCGCGCCTCTCAGGCGCCCGTGTCGCTCGACAAGCCTGTCGGCGGCGGCAGCGACGACGACGCGGCCGAGCTCGGGCACCTGATCCCCGACGCGACCGCCGAATCACCCTTCGAGGCCGCTGCCGAGGCGATGAGCCGCGGCCGCCTCGCCGAGGCGCTCGAGAACCTCTCCTACCGCGAGCGCCGGATCGTCGAGCTGCGCTACGGCATCTTCGGCGAGCACCCGCGCACGCTCGACGAGGTCGGCCGCATGTTCGGGCTGACCCGCGAGCGCACGCGCCAGGTCGAGGAGCACGCGGTCAGGAAGCTCGCCTCGCTCGCCGAGGCGCGCGGCCTGCGCGAAGTCGCCGCGTAGCGGCGCCTCGAGCCTGTCGCCGAGCCTGGTGCCCGGGCGGGCGCCCGACGAGCCTGTCGAAGGCTCTGGCCCGACGAACGTCCCGCGTTGCGCGCTATCGCCCCCATTGCGGGACGTTCGTGCCGCTTTCTGCGCTTTCGAGCGTTGGCAACAAACCGCAGCCTGGGCCATGCACCTTCCAGCACCTTCCAACTACACTCCGGTGCCGTGCCGGTCGAGCTGAGCGCAAAGGGCAAGACCTACCCGGCGTGCACCTACGAGATCGGCCGCGAGAAGATCCGCGAGTACGCCCGGGCGGTCGGGGAGGACAACCCCGTCTACCTCGAGCGCGACGCCGCGCGCGCGGCCGGCTTCCGCGACGTCGCGGCGCCGCCGATGTTCGCCGTCGTCTACTCCTCTGAGGCGTTGATGGCGGGGCTGTTCGACCCGGAGGTCGGGATCGACTTCGCGCGGCTCGTCCACGGCGGTCAGGAGTTCGCCTGGGGCGAGCCGGTCTGCTCCGGTGACACGATCGGCACCACCCTCGCCCTTGAGGACATCTACGAGCGCGCCGGTCTGGCCTTCTACGTATTCGAGTCCGTGTCCTCGAACCAGGACGGCGCCGAGGTCGTCCGCGGCACCTGGACGAACATCGTGCGGGGGGAGTGAAGGTGGAGAGCGGCGAGCAGATCCCCGAGCTTAAGGTCACGCCCGACCGCTACCTCCCGCACCGCTACGCGGGGGCATCGGGCGACTTCAACCCGATCCACATCGACAGGGACTTCGCCACCGGGGTCGGCCTGCCCGGCAACATCCTGCACGGGCTCTACAGCATGGCCCTCGTGGCGCGTGCGAACGTCGCGGCCGCCGGCGGCGACCCGCGTTCGCTGAAGCGCCTCTCGGTGCAGTTCCGGGGCATGGGAGTGCCCGAGCAGGAGATCGTCGTGAGCGGCGAGGTCCGCAGCGTCGAGGGCGGCCGCGCGGTGGTCGACACGGTCGCCAAGCAGGGCGGCAAGGCGATCGTCAAGAACGCCCGCGCCGAGCTCGAGCCGTAGCGACGAGCGCCCCTCGGTCACAATGAGGAGCATGCAGCTTTCGTCCCGACAGCAGTTCATCCTGCGCACGGTCGTCGAGGGCCACGTCGAGGGCGGCCAACCGGTCGGCTCGAAGGCGGTGGCCGACCGCGACGACGTGCCCTGGGGGCCATCCACGGTCCGCTCCGAGCTTGCCCGGCTCGAGGAGATCGGCCTGCTCGAGCACCCGCACACCTCGGCGGGCCGGGTCCCGACCGAGACGGGCTACCGCTTCTACGTCGACGAGATCCTCGAGCAGGGTGCGCTCCCGGCGGTGCGCAAGCCCGTCGAGCTGACCGCGATCCGCCGCGAGGTCGACGACGCCATGCGCGCCACCACCGAGCAGCTCTCGCAGGTGACGAACCTGCTCGCGCTGGTCTCCGCCCCTCCGATCGAGACCGCCACGATCCAGCGCGTCGAGGTGCTGCTGCTCCAGCCGCAGGTCGTGATGGTCGTCGTCATCACCTCCACGGGGGGAGTGACCAAGCGCGTGATCGCCGGCGAGCGCCCGTTCGACGCCGGCCTGGTGGGCTGGGCCGGCAGCTATCTCAACGAGGTCATGGGCGGCATGGCCGTCGGTGCGCGGATGGTCCACGGCAAGCTCACCGCCGCCGACCTCGACCCGAGCGAGCGCGCCTTCCTCGAGACGCTCGCCCCCGCCTTCACCGAGCTCGAGGACAGCTCCGGCGACACGCTCTTCGTCGACGGCGCCGCCCGGCTGCTCTCAGAGCACCGCTTCCAGGAGCTGCCCCAGCTCTCGGCACTGCTCGACGCGCTCGAGCGCCGCGTCGCCCTGCTCGCCGCGATGCGGGCGTCGATCTCCGAGTCGCGCGTCTACCTGCGCATCGGCAGCGAGAACCCGACCCCCGAGCTGCGCTCGGTGAGCATGGTCGCCGCCAACTACGGCCTGGCGCGGCGCAACCTCGGCGCGGTGGGCGTGCTCGGGCCGCTGCGGATGGACTACCCCGTCGCGATCATGGCGGTGCGCCAGGCGGCCACGGAGCTCTCCCGCTTCGTGGCGGAGGTGTACGACGAGTGAGAACCGACGCATACGAGCTGCTCGGCGTGGCTCGCGGCGCCGAGAACGGCGAGGTGAAGAAGGCCTTCCGCCGCCTCGCCCGCGAGTTGCACCCCGACGTCAACGACCACGACCCCGAGGCCGAGGAGAAGTTCAAGGCCGCCGCCGAGGCCTACGAGGTGCTCTCCGACCCCGACCGCCGCGCGGTCTACGACCGCCACGGCTGGGAGGGGCTCGACTCCCGCGGCTACGCGCCGCCGTCGCAGGGCTCCGCCTTCAGCGACATCTTCGAGGCCTTCTTCGGTGGCGACCCGTTCGGTCGCGGCGGGGGGCCCGGCGCCGTCCAGGGTGCCGACATCGGCGTCGAGGTGGAGATCACGCTCGAGGACGCGGCCGAGGGCGCGCGCGTGGACGTCTCCTACGACGCCGTGCAGACATGTGAGCACTGTCACGGCAACCGCGCGGAGCCCGGCACGCCGATCGAGACCTGTGCTCGCTGCGACGGTGCGGGCGAGTTGCGCAGCGTCACCCGGACGGCCCTCGGGCAGCTCGTCAGGAGCCATCCGTGTGACGTCTGTGGTGGCGAGGGCAAGACGGCCCGCACCCCGTGCAGCGTGTGTTCCGGGGCGGGCCGCACCAGCTCGACGGTCACCCTCGCCGTCGACATACCCGCCGGGATCGCCGACGAGCAGCGCGTGCGGCTCAACGGGCGCGGACACGCGGGTGAGCGCGGCGGGCCGCCCGGACACCTCTACGTGGTGGTGGGGGTCGCTCCCGACGAGCGCTTCCTGCGCGACGGCAGCGACCTGATCTCCGTCGTCGACATCCCCGCGCCCGCCGCGGCGCTCGGGACGGTGGTGACGGTGCCGACGCTCGACGGCGACGAGGAGGTCGACGTCCCGGCCGGCACCCAGCCGGGGACGGTCGTCGAGCTGCGCGGGCGCGGGATGCCGATCCCGGGCCGCGGCCGCTCGGGGGACCAGCAGGTCGTGCTGAACGTGGTCGTCCCGCGCAACCTCTCAGACCGCCAGCGCGAGCTGATGACGGAGCTGCGGGAGAGCGTCACCGATGAGAACCTGCGCGAGGCGGAGGGCGAGTCGCTCTTCTCCAAGGTCCGCCGCGCGCTGCGGTGACGCGTCGGTCCGGTGGGCGAGCAACGCGCCGATGACTCCCCGGCGTTCCGGCTGACGGCGCCGCCGTGATCCGCCTCGCGGTCCGTGCCCCCGCCGACGCCGCCGAGCTCGTCCTCGCCGAGCTGCTGGACCTCGCTCCCTCAGGGGTCGAGCAGGTCGACGGCGACGGGGTCGTCGAGCTGGCCGTCTACGGCGCGCCGGGCGAGCTGCCCGCGCTCGATCCCGGCGACGCGGTGGTGGGCGGCGTGCGCGTCACCGTCTCCGCGACGGAGGTGCCCGACGACTGGGAGGAGCGCTGGAAGCGCTTCCACGTCCCGGTCCTCGTCGGGGGCAGTGTCTACCTGCGGCCGCCGTGGGAGGAGGCCGTCGAGCGCCCCGGGGTTGTGGACATCGAGATCGACCCGGGGCAGGCCTTCGGTACGGGGGCGCACCCGACGACGCGGCTCAGCCTCGAGCTGCTGCTCGACGTTCTCGGCGAGGTGGTCGGCGGACCGGTCTGCGATCTCGGCTGTGGCTCGGGCGTGCTCGCGATCGCCGCCGCGCGGCTGGGGCTCGGACCCGTCCGCGCGCTCGACTTCGACCCGGCGGCGGTCGAGGCGACCGCCGCCAACGCGGAGCGCAACCGCGTCACGCTGGCGAGCGTCGAGTGCTTCGACCTGCGGACTGCGCCGGCGCCGCCGGCCGAGCTGATGCTCGCCAACCTGATGCGCCCGCTGCTGCTGCGGGTGGCCGAGCTGATCCGCGGGCCGCCGCGCCTGCTGATCCTCTCGGGGCTGCTCGAGCCCGAGGCCGACGAGATCGCCGCCGCGTTCTCACCCCTGCGCGAGCGCCGGCGGCTCACCGACCGCGGCTGGAGCGCCCTGCTGCTGGGGCGTGTTGTGTAGTGCGACCGCCGCCGCTTGAATGGAGGGCATGATGATCTCGAAGGTAAGACTCGGTCAGATCGCTGCGTTGGCAGCCAGCCTCTGCATCGGTGTCGCGGTGATTGCCGTCGCCCAAGGTCCCTCGGACGGTCCTCCGGGACCGGAGCGCTTGGGAACTGTGGCCAAGACGAGCGAGCAGCA
>JBPCKX010000038.1:0-10756 GCA_051003875.1 Thermoleophilaceae bacterium | reverse complement strand
GAGGGGGTTCGAATCCCTCCTCCCCCCCTGAGCTGGGGGGGGCCGCCGCGGTCGCCGCGGTGGCTGCGGCGGCCGCCGCGCCGTACGCGGGCGCCCGCCCCGCTTGGCTAGCCTTCCGGCCCTGGCGATGCCGCGCGGGAGCGGGCGCCGCCCCTCCCAGCGATGGTCTTCTCCTCAATCGAGTTCCTGTGGTTCTTCATGCCGGTCGTGCTGGTGGCGTACGCGCTCGTGCCGCCGAGCCGGCGCAACGCGCTGCTCGCCTCGGTCAGCCTCGTCTTCTACGTCTGGGGCGCGCACGCGATCGTGCTCGTCTTCATCGCGAGCATCCTGTTCAACTACGTCGCGGGCCGCTGGATCGGCCGCGCCCGGAGCGAGGAGCGGCCGCAGACCGCGCGGCGGGTGCTCATCGCGGCGATCGTCGGCAACCTCGCGGTGCTGTTCTGCTGGAAGTACACGGTGTTCGCGGTCGACCAGCTCAACGAGCTGATCGGGCTCTTCGGCGACCGCTCGATCCCCGAGCCCTCGATCCTGCTGCCGATCGGGATCTCCTTCTTCACCTTCCACGGGATCAGCTACGTGGTGGACGTGGCGCGCGGGCAGGCCCGGCCGATGCGCCGGATCGCCGACTACGCGCAGTACATGGCGTTCTTCCCGCAGTTGATCGCCGGCCCGATCATCCGCTACCACCAGATCGAGGACCAGATCCGGACCCCCCCGCCGCGCAGCCGGCGGCTCGACGACCTCGCCGAGGGCTTCCCGCGCTTCGCGCTCGGGCTCTGCAAGAAGGTGCTGATCGCCGACCAGGTGGCGCCTATCGCCGACGCCGCCTTCAGCGACCCCGCCGGGCTCACGACCCCCGCCGCCTGGATCGGCGCGCTGGCGTTCACGGTCCAGATCTACTTCGACTTCTCCGGCTACAGCGACATGGCGATCGGCCTGGCGCGGATGTTCGGCTTCCGCTTCCCGGAGAACTTCAACCGGCCCTACTCGGCCGTTTCGCTGACCGACTTCTGGCGCCGCTGGCACATCACCCTGTCGCGCTGGTTTCGCGACTACGTCTACATCCCGCTCGGCGGCTCGCGCGTGTCGCAGGCGGTCACGCTGCGCAACCTGATGCTGATCTTCCTGCTCGTCGGCGCCTGGCACGGCGCCGCCTGGACGTTCGTGCTGTGGGGCCTCTACAACGGCGGCATCCTGGTCTCCGAGCGGCTCACCGGCATCGCGCGGCTGCCCGACGAGCGCCTCGCCGCGCTGCGCCGGGCGGGCACGTTCCTGCTCGTCGTGCTCGGCTGGGTCCTCTTCCGCGCCGCGAGCGTCGGCGACGCCCTCGACGTCTACGCCGCGATGCTCTCCCCCCAGCTCGGCGAGCTGCCGCAGGCGGTCGACGAGGCGCTCGTCCCGCCCGCTGTGATCGCGCTCTGTGTCGGGGTCGCGAGCGCGCTGTTGCCGCGCGCGCTCGTGATGGGCCGCCTGCTCGAGGGCGGCTGGCAGGGACCGGCGCTGCGCGCGCGCGTGGCCGTCGTCGCGCTCACCCCACTCGCCGCGATCACCGTCGCCGCCGGCAGCTTCAGCCCCTTCCTCTACTTCCAGTTCTGATGCGCCGGAAGACCGTCCTCAGAGCCCTGTTCGCGATCATCGCGGTGGTATTCTTCGCCACCCCGATCGCGCTGCGAAGCGTCGGGGTGACCGCGACGGCGTTCGAGAACAAGCGCTTCGCGGAGGCGCCGAAGCCCTCCCAGGGATGGGACGTCTTCGACCAGACGACGCGCTTCCTGACCGACCGGATGCCGCTGCGCGAGCAGGCGGTGCGCGCGAACAACCGCCTCTGGCAGACCTTCTTCGGCACGGCCCCCCGCTACGGGTCGCAGACGGCCGACGGCGCGCTGCCCTTCGCCGGCGAGGGCGCGGCGGCGGGCCCGGGTGACCCGGCGAGCGACGCCGCCCAGGTGCTCGAGGGCCGCGACGGCTGGCTCTTCGTCAAGGGTGCGCTCGAGCGCGCGTGCATGCCGCTCGCTCCGGCCGGCCCGGCGCTGAAGCGCTGGCAGGAGCTCGTGTCGGTCGTGCGGTCCGCCGGCAAGCCCGCCGTCGTGACGGTTCCGCCCGACAAGGGCTCGATCTACGCAGAGCACCTCCGGGACGGGGAGCTGACCGACTGCGCGCAGGACGCCAGGCCCGGCTTCTGGGACCTGCTTTCGCGCGCGCCGCGGGACGCCGGCGTGATCGCGCTCGAGCGGCCGCTTCAGCGGCTCAAGCAGAGCACCAGCGTCCCGCTCTACTCGAAGACCGACTCACACTGGAACAGCTTCGCCGGGCTGGAGCTCGTGCGCGCGGCGCTAGACGAGCTCGGGGGCGGGCTCGAGCTGAGGCCCGGGGAGGTGGTCGCCCTCGGCGAGCGCGAGTTCCTCGGCGACCTCACCGTGCTGCGCGGCGAGCAGACGAAGGACGCGCGCCCCGAGCACACGATCCGGCGCCGGCCCGGCGCACGGCGGATCGGCGGGCGCACGCTATACGTCACCGACTCCTTCGGTGACGTACCGCTGCCGCTGGTGAAGCTCTACTTCTCGAACGTTCGGCGGCTGCCGTGGCTCGGGCCGACGCCCGGGGAGCTCACCGACGAGATCGCCGCCGCGGACCGGGTGATCTTCGTGACCGTCGAGCGCGAGTTCGCCGTGCGCGGAAGCGACGCCGGCCCGATCAGCCGCGACTTCCTCGAGCTGTTGCGCGAGCGGCTCGGGACGGGCTGAGGCCCCGCCCGCGCACGACGCCGACGGAGACCCCCCGCAGCGCAGGCTCCACGAACGTCCAGGGCGACCCCGCAGGGCCGTCAGCGCGGGACGTTCGCGCGGGCAGGCTCCACGAACGTCCAGGGCGACCCCGCAGGGCCGTCAGCGCGGGACGTTCGCGGGACGGTGCTAGGAGGCCTCCCTCAGCCGCTGCGCCTCGGGCAGGCACTCGAGCTTCTTGAGCGTGTTGTTCTCGATCTGGCGGATGCGCTCGCGCGTGACCCCGAAGGCGCGGCCGACCTCCTCGAGCGTGCGTGCCTGGTGGCCCTTGAGCCCGTAGCGCATCTCCATCACCTCGCGCTCGCGCTGGGGGAGCGCGTCGAGCGCCTTGCGCACGTTCTCCCTGCGCAGGCTCTCCGAGGCGGTCTCGAACGGCGACTCCGCGGCCTGGTCCTCGACGAAGTCACCGAGCTCCGAGTCCTCCTCCTCGCCGATCGGCTTCTCGAGCGACACCGGAAGCTGGGCGATCCGCAGGATGTCCTTGACCTCCCGCGTCGTCCACTGCAACTCGCGCGCGACCTCGTCGGGCGAGGGCTCGCGGCCGAACTCCTGCACGAGCTGGCGCTCCACGTGGACCACCTTGTTGAGCTTGTCGACCATGTGCACGGGGATCCGGATCGTGCGCGCCTTGTCGGCGATCGCCCGCGTGACGGCCTGGCGCACCCACCACGTCGCGTAGGTCGAGAACTTGTATCCACGCCGGTAGTCGAACTTCTCGACCGCGCGGATCAGGCCGAGCGAGCCCTCCTGGATCAGGTCGAGGAACGACAGCCCGCGGCCCAGGTAGCCCTTCGCGATCGAGACGACGAGGCGCAGGTTGGCCTCGACCATCTGCGTCTTCGCGGCCATGTCGCCGCGCTCGATCCGGCGCGCGAGCGACACCTCCTCGTCGGCTGAGAGGAGGTCGACAGTGCCGATCGAGCGCAGGTAGAGCCGCAGCGAGTCGAGGCTCGGCTCGACCGTGAGATCGATCTCGGCCTTCTTCTGAACCGCCGGAGGCGCGTCGGAGGACGCGGGCTGCCCGTCAGGGGGTGCGGCCACGGCGGGCCGCCCGTCGCGCGCGACCACCTCGATCCCGTTCTCGACGAGGTGCGCATGGAGGTCTGAGACCTGCTCCTTGGTGACCTCCACCTCCTCCAGGCAGGCGGCTATCTCCTCAAAGGTCAGGAAGCCGCGCTCGCGGCCCACGCTGACCAGACCACGGAGCTCCTCCACCTCGAGCAGCGGCGCCTCGGACCGCTCGGTCAGTAGGGCGACACCATCATCTTTATCTCTCAACCCCGTGCTCCTTTAGAACGCGTGACAAGTTCAGGAAAGCCAGCTTTGGGCCGGCGCTGCCGCTCTTCGGTTGTCACGTCCGCAGCATCTGCCGCGAGGAGCTGAGCCTCTTACCGCGCCCCGTGAGGCGTGCGGGCTTCCAGCCGCGGCCAATATACCGCCGATCGTGGCGAACCGCACTTCGACCCCCCGGTATCGTGAGTTGCCGATGACCGATCTCGCTGCCCAGGCCTCGGACGACGTGCAGGCGCGGCGCCCGACCACGACCGTCAGCCTGTCCCGCGTCGGGGTCACCGACGTCGAGAAGGTGATCCGCATCCGCGTCAACGACGCCGACCAGCTCTTCTACGCCCAGATCGAGTGCTTCGTCGATCTCGGCCCGCAGCAGAAGGGCGCGCACATGTCGCGCTTCGCGGAGGTCATCAACGAGGCGATCGACGCGGTGATCCTCGCCGAGGCGTTCAAGGCCGAGACGCTCGCCCAGCACATTGCCGAGCGCGTGCGCGACCGCCAGGACGGTCTGCGCGCGGAGGTCACGATCGCGGCGCGCTACCCCGAGCACAAGCGCGCACCCGTCTCGGGCTCGGAGACCCAGGAGATCTACACGCTGTTCGGGTCCGCCGTGGCCTCGGCGACGGGGACGCGCCGGGTGATCGGCGTCGAGGCCGAGGGCATGACGGCGTGCCCGTGCGCCCAGGAGCTGCTCGGCGCGCGCTCGCGGGAGCGGCTCGCAGCCGACGGCTTCAGCGCCGAGGAGGTCGAGCGCATACTGCGCGCCGTGCCGGTCGCGACCCACAACCAGCGCGGAATCGGAAGGCTGTACGTCGGCTGCCCCGAGGGCTGCGCGCCCGAGATCGACGCGGCAACGCTGCTGGAGATCGTCGAGAGCTCGATGAGCGCTGAGATCTACGGGCTGATGAAGCGCACCGACGAGGCGGACGTCGTCGAGCGCGCGCACATGCAGCCGCGCTTCGTCGAGGACTGCGTGCGCGAGATGGTCAGGCGCGGCGTCGAGGCGTTCGAGGAGGTCGGCGCGGACGGCTTCCTGCTCGCCCGCCAGCAGAACCTCGAGACGATCCACCGCCACAGCGTCGTCGCCGAGCGGCACGGGCTGATCGGCGAGCTCGCGCGGGAGCTGGCGGACGATGTCTCGGTGACCCACCAGGTGACGCTGCGCGACTGGCTCGAGGGCCGGCCGCCGCCGGCCGGCTGACGCTGCGCGACGCCCTTCCCTACGAGCACAAGGCCTCGAGGGCGGCGCCTACCCCTCCCCGGCGGGCGGCTGGGAGACGGGCGCCGCGCGCGAGACCTGCTCGAGGCGGCGGCGGAAGTTGAGGAAGTAGTCGGCGCCCGACAGGACGGTCACGACCACCATCGCGTAGACCAGCACGAGGACCCAGACGGCGTTCTCGTCGGGCGCGGCGATCAGCGCGAGCACCGCACCCGACTGCACGATCGTCTTCAGCTTGCCGAGCGCGCTCGCGGGGATCACGATCCCCTGCTGGCCGGCGGCTATCCGCAGCCCGCTGACGGCGAACTCGCGCGCGATGATCACCATCGCGACCCAGGCCGCGACCCGGTCGAGGCTGACGAGCGCCAGCAGCGCCGCGGCGATCAGGAGCTTGTCCGCGACGGGGTCCATGACCTTCCCGAACGTGGTGATCGACTCGCGCGAGCGGGCGATGTAACCGTCCAGCCCGTCGGTCAGCGCCGCGACGACGAACACCGCGGCCGCGATCGTCGGTCCGTTGGAGCTCTCCTCGGTCAGCGCGACGACCAGCACCGGCACCAGCAGGATGCGCAGCAGCGTGAGCAGGTTCGGGAGGTTGAGCGGGAACATGGGTGCGGGCCGCGCCCGGCGGGCCGGCGAGGCTCAGGCTATCCCGGCGTAGGGCGCGCGGCGTCGGGCGCGCGGCGGCGCCGACGGCGACGGCGGCTGAGCAGCTCGATTCCGACGGTGCTCCCGACCGGTCCGGCGGGCGAGACCGTGGCGGCGAGCAGCGGCCAGGGGAACACCCCCTGCCGGCAGCCGCCGGCGACCGCGAGGCAGAGCAGGATCCAGCCGACCCCGTGCGACCAGCCGAGCACCTGCGTCACATCCTCGTTCCAGCCCCCGACGGCGAAGGCCACGAGCCCCGAGAAGAGGCAGACCTCGAAGATCGAGAAGGCGCGGACCGCACCGAAGTAGGTCATCCCGAGAACGTGGGAGGCGCGCCGCTGCGGCGCACGCGCGGGACCTCCCGGCGGCGGGCCGGGCCGGTCAGCGCCGCGCGGGTGGGCGGTCCGCGCCCGCTAGTGCGCCGCGCACGCCATGCACGGGTCGAAGCTGCGGATCGCGCGCATGACGTCGACGTAGCTCTCGCTGGAGGGCGAGCTCAGCAGCGGCGTCCCGGTCACCGCCTCCTCCATCGGGCCCGGCTGACCGGAGGAGTCCCGCGGCGACGCGGTGAACGTCCCGTGCGTGAGGATCTGGTAGTCCTCGATCGCCCCGCCGTCGATCGCGATGTGGTGGCTGACCAGCCCGCGCGGCGAGCCGCCAAGGCCGACGCCGATCGAGGAGCCGCGCGGGATCTGGTACGGCGTCGAGATGCGGCCCTCGTCCTTGCGCAGCAGGTCGAGGCACACAAGCACCATGTCGTAGGTGACGAGCGCCGAGTGGACGAACGAGTAGGCCCGCGCGCGGTTGCGCTCGAAGGCCCCCCAGGACTGAGGCACGTTCCACTCGAGCTCCGTCGCAGGCAGCGCTGCCTGCGGGATCGAGAGTCGCATGCCCTGGCCCGTCGGCTCGCAGAAGAGCCTGTGCGGGGACTTGTTCGCCACGGCGGTGATCCACAGCCGCGCGTAGGACCCGCACTCCATCGCCTGGCGGTCCCAGCGGGCCGCCGTCGACCAGGAGTACTTGCCGTTCGTGTTCGGCGCCGCCGGCGAGGGGAGCGTCGCCTTGTTCCACGGGTGGTTCGGCGAGAGCCGGTTGCCGAGCGGATCGTTGGCCATCGCCTCGTCGCCGCGCGACCAGTCGTCGTAGAAGGAGTGGTCGACGTACTCCTCGAAGCCCGTGTGCAGCCGGTGGAGGTCCGTCGTCGCGATCCTGCCGTCGACGAGCGCCCCGGGGGTCGCCCAGCGCGACTCGCCCCAGCGGGTGGCGCCCTCGTAGGTGGCGTCGTAGGCCCAGGGGTCGTCCCAGTGGCCGAGGTCGATCATGTTCGCCGGGCGCGCGCCCACCTCGCGGTAGCGCGGGTTCGCCTCGTAGAAGAAGTCGGTCAGGTCGTTCCAGACGGCGACCGCCTTGCGGCTGTAGTCGAAGAACGGCGTGACGCGCAGCATGATCACGTTCATGTCCGACGTGTCGATCGTCGAGCTGATCCCGCCCGGCGTCGTGGTCTGCGGGTGCGGGAACTTGCCGCCGACCAGGACGTAGCCCTCGCGCGCGACGCGCGCCATGTGGAGCGCCTCGGCGTAGAGCTGGCCCGACACGCGCGTCAGCGCGGTCATGATTTCGGAGATCGTTGCGTAGCCGTGCGTGTTGGCGCCCGCGGCCAGCGTCTCCTGGGCGCGCTCCCACAGCTCCGGGTTGGTCGCCCTCACCACCGGCTCCGAGTAGTCGGGACCGGCGAGCACGAACAGGTGGTGGGCGAGCGAGTAGAGGCATTCGAGCCCGAGCAGCATGTTGCGCGCGGCGATCGCCATCGGCGGCGCCTGGATGTCGAGCGCCATCTCGAGCGCGGAGGCGGAGGCCGCGGCGTGCGAGCTGCCGCAGGCGCCGCAGGCGCGGCTCGAGACGAAGATCGCGTCACGCGGATCGCGTCCCTGCAGGACGTTCTCGTAGCCGCGGAAGAGGGTCGCCTTGGCGTGGCTGTCGACGACCTCGCGGCGATCGTGGTCGACCACGGCGCTGACCGCGAGCCCCCCCGCGACACGCGTCACCGGGTTGAAGTCGACCTGACGGGTCCCACCGACGGGCTGGGCGGCCGTCGGGCTGGCGGCGGGCGTGAAGCGCATCTAGATCTCCTCCCGTGAGCGCGTCTTTTCTCCGAGAACGTCGACGCTCTGACTGTGGTCGATCCCCTTCTGGGTGAGGATGTCGCGGCTGCGGGGCAGCGGCTGCTTCTTCTGGCGGTGGCCGTGGTGGACCGAGCCGTTGTACTGGAGCTTCTTGTAGAAGTAGGCGGTGAACTTGTCTGTCGGAGTGCGGGGCCCGCTCGCCGCTGCCCACGCGCTGGGGATCTCGTCGGCGTTGTCCCACATCGGCTCGCGGTTGCCGGTCTTCATCGACATCCGGCGCAGGCGGCGGATCGCCCCCCCGTAGACCTTCGAGATGCCACCGGAGATGGCGGAGCCCGGAGGCGCCTTGTAGAAGGGCGAGTACTTGTCGGGGAAGCCCGGCATCGTGCAGCCGATGCAGGCGCCGCCCGCAGCCATGCAGCCGCCCATGTGGTTCTGGGCGCCGCGCTCGACGATGTTGCACTGCACCACCGGGCCCCAGCAGCCGATCTCGACGAGGCACTGGTTGTCGCCGGGCTCCTCGGCGAAGACGCCCTCCTCGTAGTAGCCGGCCTTCGGGCAGTGGCGGTGGACCGTCTGGTCGAACATCCACGCGGGACGCCCGAGCTCGTCGAACTCCGGCGGGGAGCCGATGCCTCGCAGCCAGAGCAGCAGCGTGGCGACGGTCTCGGTGAAGTTGTCGCCCTGCGGCGCGCAGCCCGGAACGTTGATCACGGGGATGCCGTAGGCGGAGCGGTAGTCGCGACCGAGGTAGTCCATCAGGCTCATCGAGCCGGTGATGTTGCCCGCGGCGGCGGGAATGCCGCCCCACGTGGCGCAGGTGCCGATCGCCATGTAGGCGACGGCGCCGGGCGCGAGCCGGTAGATCCACTCGGTCACGCGGTTTGACTGGTCGCCGCCGGGGGTCGCACCGAAGCCACCGGCGCCCATCGAGGAGAAGTAGCCCTGAGCGAGCGACTCGTCGTCGGGCACCGAGCCCTCGAGCACGACCATGTAGGGAGCCCCGAGCGAGCCCGCGACCGCCTGGCGGTAGGGCTCGAGGAAGGCGTCGCCCGAGTCCTCGGAGAACATCGGGTGGTGCAGCACCATCTGCGGGACTCCCGGCAGGGTGCCCCACTGGAGCTGCTCCATCGAGGGATTGCTCGCACCGGCGAACGCGACGGAGCAGCCGTCGCAGCTCATCCCCGAGAGCCAGAAGACGTGCAACGGCTCGTCCGGCCCGATGCTACGGGGGGCTCGCTCCGGAAGCCCCATCGAAACTCCGCTCTTGTCGGCCATCTCGCTCCGCTTCCTCCCCGCTTGCTTACCCGTTCAGCATGACCGACACGATGACGCATCTGCTCGCGACGGTCGCGGTGCATGTTACATGCATCTAGCTACCTCCGGGCGCCAACACGCCCGAACGGTGCACAGCGCGACCCGGGCCGCGGTTCCGTTGTTCCGGGCGTAAGGACCTCGCGCTAGCGTTCCGCGAGATGCCGCTCACCATCCGCGCGGTGCTGCTGCCGGCCGTGCTCGCCCTCGCCGGCTGTGCCTCCGAGCCCGGCTCGAAGCCGAGCAGCGGGAGCGAGGCGTTCGAGTACCCGCCCGCGCCCGCGGTGGCGCCCGGCCGACCCGGAGTGGATGCCGCCGCCCGCACCGCCGCCCGCGCGCTCGTCCGCGGAGCCGCGCGCGACGGCTCGGTCGCCGGCGACGCGCTCGAGCGGCTCGCGGGCTCCGGCGACGCGCGACAGGCCTGGCTGCTGGCCGACGTGCTGCGCTTCGTGCGGCGACTCGGCGACGAGCGCACGCTGGTCGCCGCCTTCGAGCGTCTGGCCGGGGTCGACCCGCGTGCGGACCCGACCTTCGAGGAGAGCGCCTGGCGCAGCGTGACCAACCACCTGATCGCATGGGACCTGCCGGCCGCACCCGGCTACGTCAAGCTCAAGGCGGAGCTGTTCACAGCGGTCGAGCCCGGATGGAGGCCGTTCTTCGCCGACCCGGACGCCGAGATCGACTGGCGCCTGGTGTCGTGGGGCGGCGTGCTGATCGACGACCGGCCCGAGGGTGCGGACGAGCCGTGCGAGCGCGGCTGCATCCCCGCGCTCGACGACCCGAAGCTGACGGGCGCCGCCGGCGGCGACTGGTACCCCGAGGACCGGATCGTCTTCGCGGTGACCGTGGGCGGGGAGACCGTCGCCTTCCCGCGCAACATCATGGAGGTCCACGAGATGGTGAACATCACGATCGGGGGCAGGCGGCTCGGGATCCCCTACTGCACCCTCTGCGGCTCGGCGCAGGCGTACTTCACCGACTCGGTTCCCGCGGGCCTCGAGCGCCCGGTGCTGCGGACCTCGGGTCTGCTCACCCGCTCGAACAAGGTCACCTACGACCTGCGCTCGCGGTCGGTGCTCGACACGTTCACCGGCCGCGCGCTCTCGGGCCCGCTGCACGACCGGCGGGTGACGCTCGAGCAGGCGTCGGTCACGGTCGGGACCTGGGGTGAGCTGAAGCGCGCGCGTCCCGGCGTGAGGATCGTCGCGCGCGACGGCGGGCTCGGGCGCGACTACCCGCTCGACCCGCTGCGGGGCCGTGACGACGACGGCCCGATCTTTCCGATCGGGCCCGTCGACCCGCGGCTGCCGGTCCAGGAGCGGGTCGTCGGGGTGATCGCGCCCGGCGGCCGGCCGGTCGCGTTCCCGTCCGGTGCGGCC
>JBPCKX010000037.1:0-27512 GCA_051003875.1 Thermoleophilaceae bacterium | reverse complement strand
CAAGTGGAGGCCCGGCGAAGCCAGCTTGCTATTCCCGATGCCGGCACGGGACCCGAGACCGCTTCTCAGGAGCGGTTTAGGCCGCGAGGTCCATGCGGGCCTACTGCACTGAGATGGAGGACCCCCTCGCTGTATTCCGCGATCGCGTTCGCCGCGGCCCACCGTGTACCGGGTGAATTGCCCACCGTGTCTCCCGCGGGTCCCTGGCCGCGGAAGATGTCGAGGACTTCAGTCGCGGTAGGCGCGGAGCACCAGCCCTCTCGCCTAAGACCTGGTACGGCATGCCCGCATATGCCAAGGACGGCAAGGTCGTCTGCTTCTTCCAAAGCGCGCACAAGTTCAAGTCGAGGTACGCGACGTTGGGCTTCAACGACGCAGCGAACCGCGACACAGGAGCGATGTGGCCAACCTCCTTTGCGCTCAAGGAGCTGACTCCCACCGAAGCGAAGAAGATCAAGGCGCTCGTGAAGGAGGCGGTGAGCTGAGGTGAGCAGCCAGCGAGTTCCTGGTGGGGTGGTGCATGCCCTGCCCGCAGACCTGCGCGAGGCGCTGATCATCAACACCACGGCACTCGGTGCCTGGAAGGACATCACACCCTTTGGCGCGCAACGAGTTCATCTGCTGGGTCGAGGATGCCAAGCAAGAGAGAACCCGCGAACGCCGCATTCGCCGGACACGGGAGGAGCTGGAGGATGGCCAGCGCCGGCCCTGCTGCTGGCCTGGGTGCAAGCACCGCGACCGCACCGGCAGCTAGCTGTCCTGTCCAAGGACGCTGGCTCGCGACCCTTTCTGCGTCGCTCGATGCGCTATCAGCCGAGTCCCTCGAAAATGGACCAGGCGCGGCGGTCCGCGGGCCGCGCGTCGAGCCAGTTCGATAGAGCGATCAGCAAGGCCTGGGGGAACGTGGGGGGGACGAAACCCTCCAGGCATGACTCTCGTTGACCCGCGCTGACCCGGCGACCCACGAAGCGCCGACGACCCCGCCTAGCCGCGATCCCGCTCGTGATGCGGGATTTCGGCTCTACAAAGCGGAGGGGCAGGGATTCGAACCCTGGAGACGCTTGCGCGCCCAACGGTTTTCGAGACCGCCCCGTTCAACCACTCCGGCACCCCTCCAGCAGCGCGTCCTGGGACACGGGGTGGAGAGGCTAGCGCGTCCATCCTCCCCCCCTGACTCGCGTGCAACCTGTCCGGCAGCCGGAAGACGAGCAGGAAGGTCGCGCAGCCCGAGGGTCAGCGCCGGCAGGCCGCTGTGCAGCACGAGGTGTCCGTAGCGGGGGGTCGATCGCGCCGGTCAACCTTGGCTCCGGCTCGTGGTCACGCCGGCCGAGCTCGCAAGGCTTCTGTCCAAGCTGGCCGTGGAGGACGCCGTTCCCTATGCCCTCGCCGGCTACGGACCTCGCGATCGCACGCCCATGGACGGACGCCCCGGCAGACCTGATCGCCGCGGCGGCCGAGCTCGTGCGCGAGCTCACCGCCCCGCAGCACGCCGCGGGCGCGGCGGATGCCCGAGGCGGGCGCCGTTCAGGCGCGCGGGTGCAGGCGGGCATGGGCTTGGCGTACCTGGTTGGCGTCCTCCACCGTCGGCGCCTCGCCGGCGGCCCCCTCGCTCAGGAGCGCCGCCTGCCGGGTCACCTCGGCGTGGTCGAGCCCGACTTCTCGGGCGGCCCGGCTGATGCGCTCGAGCAAGACCAGCATGCGCACGCTCGCCACCGGATCGGCCGCCGCGAAGACCCGCACCTGCGCGAATCCCAGGCGCACCACGTCGTTGAGGTCGGCGACCCGAGCGACGAAGCGCGGCTTCGCGGCGCCATCGACTCGAAGCTCGCATGGCTGCTCGGAGCGTGCGAAGTGGATGATCACCGCGGTCATGGCGTCCATCGCATTCTCGGCGGTGCTGGGATCGTTGATTCCCGGCGAGAGGCCCTTCAGGGCGATGTCGCTCAGCTGGCGCACCGAGAACGCGACGTCCTGTACGAGGCTGCGCTCCTGCGCGAGCACGAACGCGTCGCGCACGGTCGCGACGAGCGCCTCCCGGTCGCCCTCCGGGAGATCCTCTGCCCAGACCTCGGCGAGGACCTCGGTCGGGGTCACATAGTCCCCGACCACCACGCACTGGCGCACGCGTGCCGAGCCGCACGAGCACCGACAGGCAGTAGATGAAGGTGCCGAGCAAGACCGCCAGCACCGCCTGGCTCAACCGGTCGGAGCGGAAGCTGCGCAACACCCGCGGGCTGAGCTGCGAGGAGGTCAGCGTAAACGCCACGATCGTTACCGAGAACGCGAGCCCCGCCACCGAGACGGTGACAGTGGCCACTGTCTCCAGCAGGCTCCTGGCGGCGTCCTGCGTCTCGAAGGAGAAGATCGGCAGGTCCAGGTCCAGCAGGTTGTCGATCGCGGGTAGCCCGAAGCCGAGCACCACCCCGGCGAGCATCGCCAGTCCGGCCGGCAGCCCGAAGCTCGCCTTGACCTCGTCCAAGGCCCCGGAGAGGCGCTCCCGGCCGGATGAGGCGCGCGGGTCGCCAGGGCTCATTGGTGCAGGCTAGACGAGTCGCCGCGGTCGAGCCGCCCTCGAGACCCTTCCCGCGCAACGCGTCGGCAACTCGATTCAGGCTTCCGAGGCTCGCGCCTGCGCCTGTTCGGCGGCCGCTTTGGCCGACCCCGACCAGGGCTCGCCGTGCCCGCCGAGCACGAGGCCGGCGTCGAGGTCGGCGATCGTGGCGAGCGAGGTCCGAGCCTGCTCGGGGTCGGAGGCGAGCACGTCGTGCGGGAGCCGGGGGCCGGTGGCGCCGGTCACGGGGTCACGCGTCACGAGGGCATCGCCCGCGATCAGCGCGCCGTCGTCCTCGAAGTGCAGGCTGACGTGGCCCTCGGTGTGCCCGGGGGTGGAGATGACTCGGGGCGTCCCCGGCCAGTCGAGCTTGTCGCCGATGTCGAAGGGCTGGACCTCCTCGACCCATTTCGGTTGCAGGAAGCCCTTGACGGCGGCCTTGCCCACGAATGCCATCGTCGCCGGTCGCCAGAGCTGCAGCGTGAGGGCGGGGACGAGCGTCCACGGAGAGGAGCCCGGCGCCTGCCCCCGGACGCGCTCGACCTCGCGCCTCGGCACCAGCACCGGGGCCGACGTCTGCCGGCGGGCGTGCTCGGCTCCCCCGAGATGGTCCGGGTGCCCGTGGGTGAGGATCACGGCATCCAGGTCGGCGGGAGAGCGCCCCAGGCTCGCCAGGGATTGAACGATGCCGGGCCAGCTTCGCGGCCAGCCGCTGTCGACGAGGGCTAGGCCGTCGGCCCCGTCGGTGACGATGTAGTAGTTGACGACCCCGTCAGCGACGCGGTGGATGTTGTCCGTTACCTGCTGCGGTGGGTCTGGCATCGACGGGCTCCTTCGAACGGTTCCATTGTTAGAGATCTACGGATCGCGCCTATGCCGGCGCGGCATCGAGCTGCTGTAGGATGCCGAGCTCATCGCTCGAACCCCAGCGCTCGACTATCCGGCCATCCTCGAAGCGGCCGATCTGAAGGCCCCTGATCTCGATCTTTCGGCCGGTCGGGGCGATCCCGTTGAAGTCCCCCTCATGGGTTCCGGTGAGCGTGTACGCCACCGCCACGTTGTCGTCGTCGGCGACCAGATGCTCCGCTGCGATGTGGGCGTCGGGGAACGCGCTCGTCAGCGCTTCGAAGAACTCCTTGAACCCCTGTCGGCCCGGCCCCTGGTCGGGCGCGGGATCGTGATCGACCGCGTCCTCGGCGAAGGACTCGACCGCGCTGTCGATGTCTCCGGCGTTGAGGCTCTCGGCCAGATGCTCCTGAGCGGCGATGTTCGCTTCGCGTGACAATCGACTTCCTCTCGTTGCGCTTGGTGAGACCCGGGGCGGTGCCGAGCTGACCTCGGCTCCCGGGGCGATGCGTTCGGTGCCTTACCCGCGCTCGCGGGGATGAAACCGGCGTCGTTCGGGCGGGCGCGTCGGCGCCCTCGCCACGGCCGCCGCGGTCATCGCCGGAACTCCGCCGTCCAGCGGTAGCGTGGGTGCTCTACGGCGCGCGTCTCGCTCCCATAACCGGGAGAAGACGGCACACTTCGAGTCTACGGAGATCCTACGCGGGGGTCGATCCCGCTCCAGCGCCGATCGAACGTCCAGATCGCGTCGGCGCCGATCAGATCGGCGACCACGAGGGCGATCGCGTCCGGCAGGCTGAGCGCGCGGTGCCGCGCGCGGAGGCTAGCCGCGTCGTCGGCGATAGCGGCGGTGACGGGGACGGTGGCGCATCCGTCGATGAAGCTCCTCGCGGTCGCGTAGGCCTCCCCGCCGACACGGGCGGGCCCGACGAGGATCTCGGCGCGCGTGGTGGCCGCGATCGCCAGTTCGTCGCTCGTCGCGCCCGCCAGAGCGGCAGTCGCGGCGTCGTGATGGGCGTCGTCGCCTGCGAGTGCGGCGATGGCCACGCTCGCGTCGAGGAGGATCAGCCGCGCCATCCGGCGCGCAGCTCGTCCAGGTAGCCGGACGGGTACACCGAGCTGTCGAGCGTTCCCATCGCGGCGAGCAGCCGGGCACGTCTTTGCGCACGCTCAGCCTGACCTGGCGGCGCGCCGAGAAGCTCATGTCGAAGCGCGGTGCGGATCAGCTCTGCCTCGCTGCCGCCGCGTTCCTTTGCCGCCTGCTTGAGGTCTCGGTGCAGGTCGTCCGGCAGGTAGACCGTCGTCTTTACCATTGGCCCCCATCCTACCATACGCGACGTATGGCATCGTGAGCGCGACCGGATGAGTCGCGCGACGCCTCGGCGTGCCCGCCTCGGGCGCGCGGTGCGCGGGTTGAGGATGCACGCTCGCCGCCTCGGACCCGGTGACGAGCGGCTCGGGGAGCCACTCGCCGACGTAGCGCTCGCGCTGGGCCCGCGCCGAGCGCAGCTCGTCGATTGCCAGGCGGGTGACGACGGTCGCCACGAAGGCATCCGGCGAGGCGATCTGCTCGCCCGACTCGAGCTCGCGCTGCAGCCGCAGGAAGGCCTCCTGGACGATGTCCTCGGCGTCGCCGACAGTTCCGAGCATCCGGTAGGCGATCGCGAACGCGCGCGGGCGCAGACTCGGTCGAAAGCTACGACGAGAGAGGCACTCGCGTTGTGACAGAGCTGCAGGTGAAGTTGGGCGCCGCCGAGCTCAACGCGGTCGCGAGCCGAGCGCGGCGACCGCGATCGCCACGGCGTCCTCGATCGCGCCGAGGAGCGGATCGGAAGCGCCGGTGCGCTCCCCGATCCGCCCGCGGGCCTCATGGCCGGCGAACGCGGCGCCGGCGGCGGCGGCCGCGGCGATCGGGACGCCTCGAGCACCGGCAACCGCGCGGCCGACGAGCGCCGCGCTGATGAGTCGCGCGGCGAGCGCAGGGGGCTCGACGCGCGCGGGAATCGCGGGATGCTTGTCGGCGGCGAGCTCCCCGATCGCGGCCGCGAGCAGCGCGTGGCGTGCGGGGTGGCCGCCCAGGCGCCCGCGCAGCACGAGCAGCGCGGGCGCGGTGAAGGTCCGCAGCCCGCAGACGCCGCCGAGCAAAGCGGCATCGCCCAGCGCTGCGGGTGCAGACCCGGACGCGATCAGGTCACCAGGGGCGCGCAGCCGTCGCTCCCCCGCATCGGTCGGGCCTCATCGTGGGGTGCCCCGCGCCGGCTCAGGCCAGCGCCCGGTGGGCCTGCGCCACCGCCACACCGTAGACGAGGTGGAAGCCGAGGTCCGGCGGGATCGATGCGGGCGGCATCTGCCACGGCGGCGGCCCGAGCTTCATCGCGGGCAGCTCGACGAGGCTGGCCCCCCAGACCACGGCCGAGAAGGCGATCCCGTGCGTCGGTCGCCGGACGGCGAGGCCGTAGAGAGCGCCCCAACCGACACCGTAGAACCAGTGCATGGCGGTGTTCAGCATCTCGGTCCGCTCGTCGCTGACCTCTCGCTGCAGCACGCCGCGGATGACGCGCTTGGCGACATCGGCCGGCAGGGTGCTCCCCTCGGCTCCGGTGGCCTTGTAGTAGGCAGTCTGGGCTGCGGTCATCGCCGCCGTGCCCGCGGCACCGGCGGCGAGCCCGCGGCCGAGGGCCCGCAGGGGTGTGTCTGTGCTCGATCTCATCTTGGCTCCCTTCTCAGGACTGGCCGTTGGGGTGTGCGAGTGCCGCCATGGCTGGTTTCCCCGGGGTCGGGAAGCTCACGAGCGGCGGGCCTCCGGTATGGATGCCCGATGTCCGCGGTCTGGAAACCGCTGATCTCGTCGCCAGCCGGTCAGCCGCCGGTCGATGGTCGCGTGCGGGGGCGGATCTGTGAGAGTGTCCGCCCGACCGGGGAGGAGACGACCCTCGTCGACGGCGGGATCCTGTCGAACTTCCCGATCGAGGTCTTCGACCGGACCGATGGGAAGGACCCGCGCCGGCCGACGCTCGGCGTCAAGGTCACCCTCCGGTTGCCCGCCGGCAACGCGCCCCGCCGTGTGGTAGAGGTAGCGGCGTGACCGCGGCGGGCCGCACGAGGCTGGAGATCGGCAACAGGGCCGAGCTCTTCCTGACCACGCACTTCGAGCCGCTCTGGAGGGCCGTCCAGGACAGCGGCCCGCTCAGGCGCAGGGTCAACGCCGGCCTGATCAACCGGGCGGTCGACAAGATGGCGCCGCGCCCCTACCCGCTGACGAGGACCGACTGGCGGAGGCGGTGAGGGCCTCGCGCGGCGTCCGCGGGCGCTGTCCCCGGGCCGGTGCGCGCGCATGTGCCTGCAGCTCGGTCGTCGCGCCGCGGCTTCCCCGGGCTCAGGCCCGAGGCCACTGGCCTTCGCTCGGATGAGCGAGACGGTCAGACAGCGGGTCGTGGTGCATGGCCGCGTTCAGGGTGTCTTCTTCCGCGACACCGCCCGCCGCGAGGCGCTGCGGCGCGGGGTACGCGGCTGGGTTCGCAACACCCGCGAGGGAACCGTCGAGGCCGCCTTCGAGGGTGAGCCCGAGGCGGTCGAGCGGCTGCTCGAGTACGCCGGCGAGGGCTCGCCCGGGGCGCGCGTCGAGCGGGTCGAGTCCTTCGTCGAGGAGCCCGAGGGACTCGACGGGTTCGAGATCCGCTGACCCCCGCCCCGGGCGCCGGTGCGCTCGGGCGGTCGCCACCGCCCGAGCTCGGAGCCCGCGACCTACGGGAGGCGGCTGAACAGTGCCGTCACCTCCGCGGGGCAGCTCACGATGAACGGGCTCGCCGCGGTGACGATCTCCGAGGGCTTCTTGCCCTGATCGAAGGCGGTCGGGAACGGCGAGTCGCCCGTGATCAGGTTGAGGTAGGAGGCGTGCCGTGCCTCGACCGTGGCGATCTGTGCGCCGGCCTGCAGAACGTCACCCGCGTCGACATAGCGGATCGCCCCGTCGTATGCCATGACGCCCGTGTTCTCGAGCAGCTTCGCCGTCTCGAGGAACGCCTCGACATCCCTCAGCGCCGAGGAGAAGGCGAACTGGCAAGGGCCGACCGCGCCCGCGCCGAGCTGGCCTCGCAGGAAGTCGACATGCTCGACCTCGTGGTCGCGGATGTCGCTCAGGTAGCCATGGGCGCTGCGCCTGATGCGCCCGCCCATCCCCGCGAACTGCCGCCCCCCGCGAATTCTCTTGGGGCCGAATCGGGCTGGGCTCGCCGGCACGCCGGTGGTCCCTGAACCGCCGAGTGCCTGCGTGTAGAAGCTGGCCTCGAGGTACTCGAGCGTCAAGGCGAAGTTGAGGATGTCCACGTCCTCAACTGCGTCGGAGTGGCCCGCACGCGCGGCCCCGGGAGCCGCCAGCAGCGCGCCCCCGCCCGCGAGCGCAGCGCCACCGAGCCCCGCCTTGCGGAGAAAGCCCGCACGGGTGTCCCCGATCTCCGGTAGGTGATCGGACTGTGTGATGTCGCTCATCTGGCCTGCCCTCTTTCCTGTTGAACGCTTGGTCGCGTTGCTTGGTTGAGTTAGTGGAGTCCCCCGCTGGCTCGATGGCAAACCACGTCCCGCAAGATTGGCGCGCCGGCAGCTTCGCCCGATGGCGCGCCTGCCGAGGCTCGGCTCGCCGAGCGCGGGCGGCAATGCCCGGTGGACGGTCGAACCTGCGGCGCCGCTGCTGTCCCTCGCATCGACGCGCCGCCGCGACTACCCCCGGGGGGTTATGCTACGCTGAGCCTAGACACCCCTACCCCCCAGATGTATAGGAGGAGCGAGATGGCAGACGAGATGACCTACACGGTGAGCGGGATGACCTGCGGCCACTGCGAGCGTTCGGTTCGTGAGGAGGTCGAGGAGCTCGCGGGAGTAGAGTCCGTCGAGGCCGACCGCACCACCGGACGGGTCGTCGTCCGGGGTCCCGACATCGACGACGCCGCGGTGCGCGCGGCGGTCGTGGCGGCCGGATACAAGCCGGCAGCGTGAGACGTCTGCGCGCGAGTCACCGCCGCCCGAAGGCGCGCCGAGCCGCCGTTCCACTCGCGGTCGCAGGCCCGCGATGAAGCCGATCGCGAAGCTGCCCGCGTTCGTCGCGCTGCTCGCACTCACGTTCGGGCTAGCCGCCCTCGCGCCCGCGGCCATCGACCCGACCGCGGCGGGGGAGACCTCCGGCTCCAACCACGCCCCGCCCCGGGCCGGCACCGGTCCCGCCGCCGGCGGCCTCGCCGTGAGCGCCGGCGGGTTCTCGCTCTCACCGTCGCGGACGATCCTCACCGCCGCGCACGGTCGCGGCGGCGCGGGGACCGCGCCGGGAGCGGGCGAGATCCCGTTCGCGGCGACGTTCCCGACGCCCGGCCGCTACCGCCTGTTCCTACAGTTCAGGGCCGGCGGCGCGGTCCGCACCGTCGACTACACGCTGGAGGTCCCACGATGAGCCCAGGCTCGACAACTCCGGAGCGCCTCGAGCTACCGCTCGAGGGCATGACCTGCGCATCGTGCGCGAATCGGATCGAGCGGCGGCTCAACAAGCTCGACGGGGTTGCCGCGACCGTCAACTACGCGACGGAGAGCGCCGCGGTCGAGTTCGACTCCGAGCGTGTCGGCACCGACGAGCTGCTCGGCGCGGTCGAAAGCGCGGGTTACAGCGCGCAACTGCCGGGCAGCCGGCGCAGCGACGGGGATGGGGAGGATCCCGAGGAGGCTCACGTCCGCTCACTGCGCAACCGCGTGATCGGCGCCGCGGTGCTGTCGATCCCGGTGCTCCTGATCTCGATGATCCCCGCGCTGCAGTTCACCTACTGGCAGTGGTTCGTCCTGCAACTGGCCACGCCGGTCGTCCTCTGGGCGGGCTGGCCCTTCCACAAGGCTGCCTGGCAGAACCTCAAGCACGGCAACGCCACCATGGACACGCTGGTCAGCGTCGGCACCCTCGCGGCCTGGGCCTGGTCGGTCGTGGCGCTGTTCTTCCTCGGCGCCGGCGAGCCGGGAATGACCATGGGAATGGAGCTGGTCCTCGACCGCAACGCCGGGGTCACCCACATCTACCTCGAGGCCGCCGGCGTCGTCACCACCCTGATCCTGGCCGGCCGCTACTTCGAGACCCGCGCCAAGCGCCGGGCGGGGGCGGCGCTCAAGGCGCTGCTCGAGCTCGGCGCCAAGGAGGTCTCGGTGCTCGATGAGGACGGCACCGAGCGCCGGGTCGCCGTCGAGGCGCTCGCGGTCGGCGACCGCTTCGTCGTGCGTCCGGGGGAGAAGGTCGCTACCGACGGGGTCGTCGAGGAGGGCAGCTCGGCGGTCGACCAGTCGCTGCTGACGGGTGAGTCGGTGCCGGTCGAGAAGCAGCCCGGGGATGAGCTGGTCGGGGCGACCGTCAACGCCGGGGGACGCCTCCTGGTGCGCGCGACCAAGGTGGGCTCCGACACGGCCATCGCTCAGATCGGCCGCCTCGTGAGCGAGGCGCAGGCCGGCAAGGCGCCCGTGCAGCGGCTCGCCGACCGTATCTCGGGCGTCTTCGTTCCGATCGTGATCGCGCTTTCCGCGGCGACGCTCGGCTTCTGGCTGAGCGACGGCGCAGCGACCACCTTCGCCTTCGCGGCGGCGGTGTCGGTGCTGATCATCGCGTGTCCCTGTGCGCTCGGCCTGGCGACTCCGACCGCGCTGCTGGTCGGCACCGGCCGCGGCGCGCAGCTCGGCATCCTGATCAAGGGCCCGGAGGTGCTCGAGTCGACGCGGCGGATCGACACCGTGGTGCTCGACAAGACCGGCACCGTCACCACCGGCGCGATGAGCCTGGTCGAGGTCGCCGTCGCCGCCGCGGTCGACCGCGACGAGGCCCTGCGCCTGGTGGGCGCGCTCGAGGACGCCTCCGAGCACCCGATCGCCCGGGCGATCGCCCGCGGCGCTCGCGAGCAGACCGGCGAGCTCCCCTCCGTGGAGAGCTTCGACAATCGCGAGGGCCTCGGAGTCGAGGGGACGGTCGACGGCCGCGGCCTGGTCGTCGGGCGCCCCTCGCTGCTCGCGGACCTGGGGCTGCACCTGCCCGAAGAGCTCGAGCGGGCGCGTCGGGCAGCGCAGGATCGCGGGCAGACGGCGATAGCCGCCGGCTGGGACGGGGAGGCCCGCGCGGTGTTCGTGGTCGCGGACACCGTCAAGGACTCGAGCGCCGAGGCCATCGAGCGGCTTCGGAAGCTCGGACTGCGCACGGTGCTGCTCACCGGCGACAACGAGAGCACCGCGCGCGCGGTCGCCGCTCAGGTCGGCATCGAGGAGGTGATCGCCGACGTGCTGCCGGCCGACAAGGCCGACGTCGTCGGTCGTCTACAGGACGAGGGCGGGACCGTCGCGATGGTCGGCGACGGCGTCAACGACGCCCCCGCCCTCGCCCGGGCCGACCTCGGCCTGGCGATCGGGACCGGCACCGACGTGGCGATCGAGGCTTCCGACCTGACGCTGATCTCCGGCGACCTGCGCGCCGCCGCGGATGCGATCCGCCTCTCGCGGCGGACGTTGTCGACGATCAGGGGCAACCTGTTCTGGGCCTTCGCCTACAACGTCACGCTGATCCCCGTCGCGATGCTCGGGTTCCTGAACCCGCTGTTCGCCGGGGGTGCGATGGCCTTCTCGAGCGTCTTCGTGGTCTCCAACTCGCTGCGGCTGCGGCGTTTTCGGGCCGAGCGCAGCGGGGGCGAGCCGCAGAGCGCCACGACGTTCGAGCGCGAGCCTGCCGCCGATCCGGTCGACGCGGGTTAGCACGAGCACCAGCCGGGGCGAGGCCACCTGGCGTGGGTGCGGCACGAGGATGCGGTCTTCGGCGCTCCCGGTCTGACGTGGACAGGTAGCTTTGAGCCCGTGGCCACATGGGACGACGTGCGCCGGATGGCGCTGGCCCTGCCGGAGGCCGGCGAGCAGGTGTTGCGCGGGCGTCCCTCCTGGCGCGTGCGGGACAAGCTGTTCGCATGGGAGCGGCCGCTCCGTCCGGCGGACCTGCGAGCGCTCGGAGACGACGCCCCGACCGGCGCGATCCTGGGCGCTCGCGTGGAGCACCTGATCGCGAAGGAGGCGCTGCTCGCCGACGATCCGGCCGTCTTCTTCACGACGCCGCACTTCGAGGGATACCCGGCGATCCTGGTGCGCCTCGACGCGATCGCCGTGGAGGATCTCGAGGAGGTCCTCGTCGAGGCGTGGCTCGCACGCGCGCCGAAGCGGGTGGCGCGACGGTACCTCGACAATGCGACGTGAGCTGGAGATGACCGATCCGATCTCGATCGACGAGCTGCGGCTCGCGGCGCGCAACTCGGCGATGCCGCTGGAGGCGTTGCGCTGGGCGATCACGCCCGTCGGCCTGCACTACCTGCTGAGCCACTTCGACATCCCCGCCGTCGATCCCGGCGCCTTCAGGCTCGAGGTCGGCGGCTGCGTGCGCTCCCCGCTCTCGCTCTCGCTCGAGGAGCTGGCCGCGCGCGAGCGCGTCACGCTGCCGGTGACGATGGAGTGCGCCGGCAACGGGCGTGCGGGAATCGAGCCCCGCCCGATCTCCCAGCCGTGGCTGACCGAGGCGGTGGGCACCGCGGAGTGGACGGGCACCCCGCTCGCCGGGCTCTTGGCCGAGGCGGACCCGGACGCGGACGCGCTCGAGGTCGTCTTCAGCGGGCTCGACCACGGCTTCGAGGGCGGCGTCGCCCAGGCATATGAGCGCAGCCTGCCGCTCGCGGAGGCGCGCGACTCGGGCGCACTGCTCGCCTGGGAGCTCGGCGGGGCGCCGCTCCCGCCCCAGCACGGCTTTCCGCTGCGGCTCGTTGTCCCCGGCTGGTATGGCATGACGAACGTCAAGTGGCTCGCGCGGATCACCGTCAGCGACACCCCGTTCGAGGGCTACCAGCAGGCGCGCTCCTACCGGTTGCGCCGGCGCGCCGGCGAGCCCGGCGAGCCGATCACGCGGATGCGGCCGCGCGCGCTGATGGTCCCGCCCGGCGTGCCGGACTTCATGACACGGCGGCGCTTCGTGCCGTGCGGGCCGTGCCGGCTGGAGGGGCGCGCCTGGACGGGGCGGGGCGCGATCTCGCGCGTCGAGGTGAGCGTCGACGGCGGCGAGCGATGGCGTGACGCCGAGCTCGGGGAGCAGCTCGGGCCGCACGCCTGGCGCGCGTGGTCGTGGCGGTGGGATCCGTCCGCCCCCGGCGAGCACGAGCTCTGCTGCCGCGCGAGCGACAGCGCCGGGAACGTGCAGCCGCTCGAGCCGGGCTGGAACCTCGGCGGCTACCTCAACAACGCCGTGCAGCGGATCCCGGTGACCGTCACCACCGGGTGACGGGTCGGGAGATCGCGGCCGCGCCTGGCGGCTAGAAGCGCACGAGCTCCATCAACAGCACGTCGCGCCACTCGCCGACCGGATCGCGCCACGCGGAGTGCAGGATGCCGACGGGCGCGAAGCCGGCCTTCTCGTAGCAGCGGATCGCGGGCGCGTTGGCGACGACTGGATCGATCGTGATGCGATGGTGCCCGCGCTGCTCGAGCAGATGGCGGGCGAGCGTCGCGACGGAGTCGGTCCCGATGCCCCGATCGTGCAGCTCGGGGTCGACGTAGATGTCGATCCACGCGTGGCGGGACTCGGGGTCGGGCTGCTCGCCGAACTGGATCATGCCGCCGACCTCTCCGTCGACGAGGATGGCGAGTCGCGTGGCGTCCGGGTCATCCGCGCTCGGGAAGTCGTCCTCCGCCGGACCCCACCACCGCGCGACCTCGGGCGTGGCGCGGATCCTGCGGAGGGTCGCGGCGTCCTGCGGCCCGAGCGAGCGCAACAGCGCCAGCTCGCCCTGCGCCCGGATCGTCTCGTCTCCCATCTCCTTATTGTCGGCGATCGAACGCCGACCGGTCGCCTCGCCCTGCTCCCCGGAGGGGGCAAATCGCTACCGGCCGTGCCGGTCTCCCAGCCACGCTCGCGCCGCAGCGGCCTCGGTCGCGTCGAGCACGTCGCCCGCGAGCGCGAGCTCGACCGCCTCGTGCCGCGCGTCGGCGGCGACCCCCGCGGCCCTCCCGGCGAGCACGGCCAGGGCGCGCTCGCGGATTCGGCGCTCGCCGCGCGCCGTTTCGCCCGCGGGGCCAGACTCGACCGGCCCCCTCCGGGGAGCAGGCGCGGGTCGCTGGTAGGAGACCGGGCCTCCCGGAGCCCGCGTCAGCGTCACGTCGTCGGCGTGCCCGGCAAATGGGCTGACGCGCCAGACGCCGTCGCCCTCGAGCATCAGCAGGCCGAGCTCGATGCGCCGCCCACAGCTCGGGCAGCCCGTAGTCGCCTCCCGGCGGTTGTTGACCTCGACCGCCGCCAGGTCGGCGCCGAGCGCCGTGATCAGGGATGCCCGGTCGCGATCCTCGAAGCGCCGACCGCAGCCTTGGACCGGGCACTCGATCGTCATCCTCCCCTGCAGCAGCCACCACCTGCCTTCATCCGCTCAGGAGCGCTCGGGGGCGGGCGCCCCGAGGCCGCCCTCGCGCAGTATCCACAGGGCCGGGGCCATGACCAGCACGGTACCCCCGATCGCCAGCGCCGCGACGCCGATTGCCGACAGCGCGAGCCCGCCGAGCAGCGCCAGCCCGGCGCCGGTGAGCCCCGACAGCAGGTCGTTGAAGCCGAGCAGCTTGCCTCGCTCTCCCGCGTGCGTGCGGTCGGCGAGCTCCGCGGTCGCGGCGACGAACGAGAGGTTCCAGCCGAGCCCGAGCCCGAACAGCACGACCGCGGTGGCGGCGACGCTCTCGATCCACAAGAGGCTGATGACCGACACGGCCATCAGCAGGAGCCCGCCCGCGAGCGAGGGCGTGCGGCCGATGCGGTCGATCACGTCGCCGATCACGATCACGAGCGCGTACATCCCGACGACGTGGGCGGCGATGATCGGGAAGACCGTGTGGGCCTCGTGGTGGTAGTGGTCGATGACGATCGCGCCGGTGAGCGTCATCACGCCGACCATCACGGCGAAGCTCGCCTGGGCGGCGAGCAGGGCCGGGACCACCCCGGGCCTGTGCAGCATCTCCGGCAGCGAAGCGGCGGCCTTCTGCTCCGCGCCCGCCCCGTCGTGCTGGAGCATCCCGGCGATCGTGCGCGGGTCGGGACGTACGGCCAGCACGAGCGCCAGCCCGACCGCCATGATCGCCCCGGCCGCGAGCCAGAGCGGCGTGAGCGCCTTGCCGTCGAGGCTCTCGCCCGCCAGCAGCGGGCCGAACACCGCCGGGCCGAGGATGGCGCCGAAGACCGCTCCGAAGAGCACGAGGCCGATTCCGCGCGCGCGGCGCTCGGGCGGGTACATGTCACCCGCCGCGATCCGCGCCAGCAGCGCCGTTCCGCTCGCGGCGCCGACCCCGGCGAGCCCGACCAGCACGAGCGGGGCGGACCCGGTCGAGCTGCCGAGCGCCGCGAGCCCGCAGCCGGCGATTCCGGCGCAGAACCCGCCCGCCAGCACGGGGACACGGCCGATCCGGTCCATCGCCCGCCCGGCGGGCAGCGCCGCGAGGGCACCCGACGCGAGCACGATCGCCGGCCCCAGGCCGAGCAGTCCCTCGATGTCGAGCACGAGCACGAGCGTCAGCGAAGCGACGGCCGCGGCAAGCTGGAGCATCGCCGAGTTCGCCGCCAGGGCGGCCGACAGCAGCGCGGTGTTGCGGCGGATCGGCAGGTCGGCTGCGGCGGCGGACACTCGACCGAGGGTAACCTCGTGCGGCGGCGCGTACCCTTTCAGCGACGATGAGGGATGCCTTCCGTGCCCCGCTCAAGGCCGCCGCGGCGGCGGCGTTCACCGTCGGCACGCTGCTGTTCCTGATCAACCCGCCGTCGCTGTCGGGCGCCGAGGACCTGCTGACGATGCTCGCGGGCGCCGGCGCGCTCGTGGTGCTCACGGCCTGGGCGACGGTCGCCCTGATGGGCGAGGGCCCGGACGAGCGCGAGTTCGAGCTGATCGTGCGCCGCAGCGAGGCGCTCGCGCGGATGCCCCCGCCGGATGGCCCGCCGAGCGACTTCGACGTGCTCGTCGTCGACGCGATCGACCGCCTGCCGTCCGAATTCCAGCGCCTGCTGCAGGCGACGCCCGTGCTCGTGTCCCACCGCGGCCGCGAGCACCGGGCCTACGGCCACTACATCGGCGACACGGTCGCGCGCGACGGGTACCCCGATCGCATCGTGATCTACCAGGACACGCTCGAGCGCGACTTCGGGCACGACCGCGAGCTGCTCGGCGCCCAGGTCGAGCGAACGCTGCGCCACGAGGTCGCCCACCACCTCGGCTGGGGCGAGCGCGGCGTGCGCGAGCTGGGCCTCTAGACCGAAGCTCCCCCACGTTGAACGTCCGTGGGTGACGGTCAGGCGGTATTGAGCTGGACGTTTGCGGTGAGCACGCTCCCAGAGTCGCGGTCCATGTCGAGCACCGGATACCTGAGACACTGAGGCGGTGCCGTCCCGCAGGTTTGCCACCAAGGCCCGGGTCGCCCTCCTCCTCGCTGCGCGCGGGCGCTGCAGCGAGTGCGGTGCCGAGCTGCGCCGCGGCTGGCATGCAGATCACGTGACCCCGCTCGCCGCGGGCGGGCGCACGGTGGCGGCCAACGGGCAGGCGCTCTGCCCGGCGTGCAATCTGAGCAAGGGCGGCCGCGCCGGTTGAGCGTCGCGGCGCGCCCGTGGCAGGCGGCCTTCCTCGACCGCCACGCGCAGGCCGGGGGGCCCGATTTCCTGCTGGTGGCGACTCCGGGGGCGGGCAAGACGCTCGCCGCCTGCCTCGCCGCGCGCGCGAGCGGCTGCGAGCGGATCGTCGTCGTGTGCCCGACCACGGCGCTACGCGCGCAGTGGGCCGACGCCGCCGACCGTGCCGGGCTGCATCTCGACCCGCGCTGGCGCAACGCCGACGGCGTCTGGCCCCCGGAGGCCGACGGGGTGGTCGTCACCTACCAGCAGGTCGCCTCCGCGCCCGACCTGTTCGCCCACCACCTCGCCCGCCCGTCGTTCGTGGTGCTCGACGAGATCCACCACGCCGGTGAGTCGGCGAGCTGGGGAGCGGCGCTGCGCGCCGCGTTCGGGGAGGCCGAGCGCAGGCTGGCGCTGTCGGGCACCCCGTTTCGCTCGGACGCGGCCGCGATCCCGTTCGTTCGCTACGACGACGAGCGCCGCTGTGCGCCGGACTTCGTCTACGGCTACGCGGACGCGGTAGCGGACGATGTCTGCCGGCCGCTCGCCTTCCGGCTACTGGACGCGACGCTGCGTTGGCGGGTCGACGCCCAGGAGACGATCGCCGCCTTCGCCGACGAGCTCGACCCGCTCGACGACGCCCGCCGGCTGCGGACCGCGATCGACCCGGTCACCCCGCTCCCGACCCGGCTCCTGGGCGACGCCGACGCGCTGCTGGTCAAGGCCCGCGCCGTGGTGCCGGATGCGGCGGGGCTGGTGCTCTGCGACGACCGCGCCCACGCGCGGGCCACGGCGAAGCTGCTGCGCACGCTCGCCGGCGAGAAGCCCGTTGTGGTGGTGAGCGACGAGGCGGGCGCGCACGGCAGGATCGAGCGGTTCGCGCGCGGCGAGGCGCAGGCGCCGCGCTGGCTGGTGGCTGTGAACATGGTCAGCGAAGGTGTCGACGTGCCGCGGCTCGTGCTCGCCGGGTACCTGACGGTCAAGCGCACCGACCCTGTTCTTCCGCCAGGCGGTCGGCAGGGTGGTGCGCCGCCGACCCGACGATCCCGAGGATCTGGTCGCGACGGTCTTCCTGCCCGCCGACCCGACGCTGAAGACATGCGCCGAGCGCGTCGAGGTCGAGCTGCGCCGGCAGATCTCCGAGGAGGCCGGCGACTTCGACGCCGAGCCGCCGCTCGGTGTCGCTCGGCGCGCGGACTTCCAGGCCCTCGACGCGCACGTCGAGCCGGGCGGTGTGATCGTCGCGGGGATCCACTACGGCCGCGAGGAGGTCGACGCCGGGCGGCGGCTGCTGCGCGAGCTCGGCCAGCCCGAGCGGGCGCTGCGGCAGGTGCTCGAGTTCGTGCGGCGTGAGCGGGTCGGGTCCGGCAACTCGCCGCGGCCGCCGCCGGCTGCCGTGCCGCAGGCCTCCGTCGAGTCCGTACCCGTGCACAGGCGGATCGAGGCCAAGCGCGCCGCGCTGGATCGCCTCGCCCGCCGCTGGGCGGAGCTGCGCCGTGCGATCGACCCGGCCGCCCGCGGGCCCCAGGCCCAGGCCCAGGCGCGGGTCAACCGCGCGATGGGCGTGCGCAAGCGCAGCGAGGCCTCGGAGGCCCAGCTCGACGACGGGCTCGGGTTCCTGCGCGGTGAGCTCGCGAGGCTCTCGGAGCTCCACCCCGAGCACGCCGAGCGGCTGCGGATCCCCGGGAGCGTCGAAGCGATCGACAACCGGCTCGAAGAAGCGGTCGGCGGGGGATGACGGTTGCTCGCAGACGATGGGGCCACGGACTGGTCGTCATGGACCACCGCCCTGCGAATCTCTAGATTGGTCGAGGCTCCCGGAGAGGTGTCCGAGTGGTTTAAGGAGCGCGACTGGAAATCGCGTGGGCGGGTTCACCCTGCCTCGTGGGTTCGAATCCCACCCTCTCCGCTGACGGTTGCGCGACGTGGGCGCGGCGCGCTACCCGTCCGCGGCGGGCACGATCAGGTGGATGTGCGCGCTCGCGACCATGAGGACCTCGGCGCTCCAGCTCTCGCCGCCGTCGAGCGGCGTCAGCCGGGCGTCCTGGATCGTGAAGAAGTCCTGGTCGCGGCGGTTGACGTGGTCTGAGAGGCGGCTGCGGTGCCCCTCGCTGGGGAGCGTCATGTTGCCGCTCACGCGGTAGCGGTCGGTCTCGAGCACGACCTTCTCCTTGCGCGTGTCCATCGAGCGGATGCTACTGCGGAGCGTTCGCCGCCTGGATTCCGGCCCCTCGTCCGCCGCGCCGGCGGTCCGGGACCGGTGCCGGCCGCCGCGATCAGCCATGCTGTTCAGGGTGAGCTCCCCGACCCGCCGTGACGAGCGCTACGAAGGCTTCCTGGTCGTGTTCGCGATGGTCGCGGTGATGTGGGTCTCAGAGGTCGTCGACGTGGCCGCCAACCACCGGCTCGACGGCTACGGGATCGAGCCGCGCGACGCCGACGGCCTCGTCGGGATCGTCGCCTCGCCCTTCCTGCACGCGGGCTTCGGCCACCTGATGGCAAACACCGTTCCGTTTCTCGTGCTCGGCTTCGTGATCGCCTTCAAGGGGGCGATGCGGGTAGCGGCCGTCACCGTGATCGTGGCTGTCGTGAGCGGGCTCGGGACGTGGCTGATCGCGCCCGCCGGGACGCTCCACATCGGCGCCAGCGGGGTCGTGTTCGGCTACGCGGCCTACCTGCTCAGCCGGGGCTTCTTCGATCGTGACGCGATCGAGCTCGCGATCGGCCTCGTGGTCGGTTTGGTCTGGGGCACCGTCCTGCTCGGGGGCCTGCTGCCGCAGGAGGGCATCTCCTGGCAGGGCCACCTCTTCGGGGTGATCGGCGGCGTCGCGGCCGCGCGTCTGCTGGCAAGCTCGCGGCCAGAGCCCGCGCTCGCCTGACCGACGCTCGTCTCGCGCTCGCCTGACCGACGCTCGTCTGGGCGGGGAGGAGAGGACTGCCCGGCGCGCGCAAACGGGGAGGGAGGCGCGCCGGACAGTCGGGCACTCACCACTGCTAACGGCGGGCGGCCCGGATCGGATCACCCGCCGAGGGAGCTTGTGGCCGTGATCCGCGCAGCGGCGTCGCGGCGCCGGCCGGGTTACGGCAGCAGCTCTTCGACGAAGAAGCGGGCGGCCGGGTCGAGGCGGTCGCCGTAGACCTCCTCGGCGATCGCCAGGACCTCGTCCGCGCGCTCGAGGCCCAGCTCGCGAGCGAGCAGGCGCACGTCCTCCTCGTCCTCGCCGATCCGGTGGGCGAGCACCTTCAGCGCGAGCGGCATGCGCGGCGAGGCGGCGAGGCAGCGCAGCCCGGGGACCTCGAGCACGGGTGCCGCACGGTGATCCTCGCCGGTCAGGAACCCCTTCACCGCGTCGTTGAGCCAGCCCGGCGGCAGGTCGCGCTGCGAGGCGACTGCCGCGGCAGCCTCATAGATCGCCGCCTTGGGCTCGAAGACGGCGTCGATGTCACGGGTCGAGCGCCGCTCGTCGTAGGCGAGCGCGATAGCCGCGCCACCGACGACGTACATCTCTCCGCGCAGGTCGCGTCGATCGAGCTGTTCCCCCAACGCCGTCAGCGCGTCGATGATCTCCTCGCGGTCCATGGCCGCTCAGCAGCGCTCGAGCGCGCCGGCGGCGAGCATGATCCCCCGTCGCCGGAAGGCTGCGGGCGATTGGGCGATCGCGATCGCGCGGAACCCGCGCACCTCGCTGAGGAACCACATCGTTTCCAGGAAGCGGTCCGGCTCGACCGCCCAGCCGGGGCGCGCTATGCCCCAACGCTGTGCCAGATGCTCCGCGAGAGCGCCGAGGTAGGCGTCGAGACGGGCCTCACCGGTGGGCGGGGGGCGCTCCGCGAGGGCCCGGCTGCGCAGCTCGGCGCGTGGGAGCAGCTTCACCTCGTCGAGCAGCTCCCGCGAGGCGACCCGGAAATCCTCGCCGGCCAGGTGGCGCCGGGACACTCCGGCGAGCGTCTGGCGAAAGGCCGCGTCGGGAGGCGGGTGCTCCGCCAGCCACTCGCGCGCTGTCTCGGGCGCGTGCACCATCGTCACGCGAGCGTAGCGGTGCCGGCGGCCGCTCCCTCCCCGGCTCGCCACCCCGTCAGGGGCGCAGCTCGGCGATCTCGTCGTCGGTCAGCCCGAGCTTGCCCAGCTCGGCGAGGATCGCCTCAGCGTCCTCGGGCGGGAGCTTCGGCAGCAGGTGGGGCATCACCACGAGCCCGATATCGGGCGTCGACCAGCCCTGCCGCTCGAGCTCCTCGACCACGCGCGTTATCTCCTCGCGCTCCATCCCCCCGAGGTGCTCGTCGAGCCAGGCTCGTGAGACCTCGGGCGGGATGGATGCGACGGCGGGGCTCGGGGCTGCCGGTGGCATGTACGGCAGCACGCGGTCGGCGAGCTGCTGCTCGGTCCAGCCGTCCCGGCGCAGCTTGGCAAGCACCTTGTCGGCCTCGGCCGGCGAGGCAGACTGGAGCGTCCGGCGCGTCCATCCCTCGGTGAACGTGGTGGGGTAGGAGCTCCGCTCGCGCGGCATGTCCTGCTCGCGATCGTCGCGCTGCTTGCTGCGCTTGCCGAATCTCATCGGTGACCAATCCTCGCGGCGCTGTCAAGCGTGTGCGCGCCCACGCTCAGCGGAGCCTCAGCACGATCTTTCCCGCCGCGCGGCGCTCGTCGAGGTCGCGTAGCGCCCGCGCGCCCTGCTCGAGCGGATAGACGGCACCGATCAGCGGGCGCAGGAAGCCCCCGTCCGCGAGCCGCCGCAGGTCGGCACCGATCTCGGCCGCGAGCTCGGGCCGGTCGGTCACGAAGCCGCGCCAGCCGACGCCGATGACGGACACGTTGCGCAGCAGCAGCCGGTTCGCGGTGACCGTGGGGATCTCGCCCGCGGCGAACCCGACCACCAGCAGGCGGCCCTCGGGCGCGAGGGCTCGCACGCTGTCGGCGAAGCGGCTCCCGCCGACGGGGTCGAGGACCACCTCGACGCCGCGCCCCCCGGTCAACGCGCGCACGGCCGCAAGCCAGTCGCCGTCGCTGCGCACGACCTCGCGGGCGCCGGCCTCGCGCGCGAGGCTCTCCTTGGAGTCGCTGGAGACCACGGCGATCGGTCGGGCGCCGGCCCCGAGCGCGACCTGGATCGCGGCGGTCCCGACCCCGCCCGCCCCGCCGTGCACGAGCACCGTCTCCCCCTCACGCAGCCCGCCGCGGCGGTGCAGCGCGAAGTGCGCGGTGTGGTAGTTGAGGATGAACCCCGCGCCCTGATCCATCGAGAGCGACTCGGGCAGCGGGAAGGTCAGCGCGGCGTCGGCGGCGACGCGGTCGGCGAGCCCACCCGGGGTGAGAGCCATCACCGCCTCGCCGCGCTCGAAGCCCGACCCCTCGCCGGCGGCCGCGACGGTTCCCGCCACCTCCGCCCCGAGCGTGAACGGCAGCTCCGGCTTGACCTGGTAGCGCCCGCGCGTCTGGAGCAGGTCCGCGAAGGCGAGCCCGCCCGCGTGGACATCGATCAGGAGCCCGTCGCCCGGCTCGGGCTCGGGCGCGTCGGCGGTGACGGTCACGGCGTCGGGGCCCGTCAGCTCGGTTACCTGCAGCGCGCGCATCGGCCGGTAGGAGGCTAGCCGCCGCGGATCGGAGCCCGGGGACAGGTCAGGGGCGGGCGGCGGGAGCTCAGGGCTCCTCGGGGCGGCGCTCGCGCGGGCCGAGCTGGAGCAGCCGGCCGTGCTCATGGTCGACCTGCAGCGTCGTGTGCTCGATCTCGAAGCGCTCGCGCAGCATCGCCTCGAGCTCGCGCCGGGCGGCGTGACAGTCCTCGTCGCGGGGGACGAGGACGTGTGCGGAGAGCGCCGGGAAGCCCGAGGTGACCTCCCACACGTGCAGGTCGTGCACCTCGGTGACCTCCCGCAGGCCGACCATCGCGGTGCCGATGGCGTTCACGTCGACGCCCTGGGGCGCCGCCTCGAGCAGGATCCGGCCGGAGTCGCGCAGCAGGCGGTATGCCGAGTGCAGCATCAGCGCGACGACGACCAGCGCCGCGATCGGGTCGGCGAGGTCGAAGCCGAGCAGCAGCACCGCGAGGCCGGCGACGATCGCCGCCACCGATCCGAACAGGTCGGCGAGGACGTGCCTCATCGCCCCCTCGACGTTGAGGCTCCGGCGGCGCGCCCGGGAGAGCGCCCACGCGGCGCCGATGTTCGCGAACGCGCCGACGACGCCGACGAGGATCACGAGCGTGGCGTCGATCTCGGGTGGGTCTCCCAGCCTGCCGATCGCCCCGACCCCGATCAGGACGCCGAGCACGAGCAGGCCGGCGCCGTTGACCTGAGCGCTGAGTATCTCGGCGCGCTTGAAGCCGAACGTCAGCCCGCCGGCGGCGGGGCGCGCCGCCAGCCGGGCGGCGACCAGCGCGAGGGCGATCGAGGCGGTGTCGGTGAGGTTGTGCGCCGCGTCCGAGAGCAGCGCGAGCGACCCGGCGAGCAGGCCCGCGAGAACCTCGGCGACGGTGATCGCCGCCGTGATCGCGAGCGCGACCGACAGCCACCTGCGGTCCGCGTCCGCGGTTACGTCGTGCGGATGTCCGTGAGCCGCCACCGCTACGAGTCTGCCGTGCCCGGGCGGCGGACGGCCGAGCGCCTTCGGTCCGCGCCGTCAGCCCTCGTCGGCGAGCCGCTGGACGGCTGCCGCGAACGCGCGCAGGTCGTCCAGGCGGGAAAGAGTTGCGAAGACGGCCCGGTCGTCGATGTCCATGTAGAGGTGGACCAGCACGTTGCGCTGCCGTGCGGCGGCCGCGAGCCGATCACCGAGCTCGGGCCCAACCACGCCGGCGTCCGCGAGAGCCTTGAAGACGGCCGCGTAGTCCGACGGCGCAGAGACCGAGAGCTCGCTGACGATCTGAGCGCCCATGTCGATGCAGGCCTGGATCGCCAGTTGCAGCCAGCGCTCGGTCATCGCGCGCTGCTCCTCGCTCTCCAGGTAGGCCCGCTCGCCGCGCGCTCGCACGCGGTCGAGGCGCTCGATCAGGTGCTCGAGCCGGTCGAGCCGCGCGCCGATGCGCTCAGCGTCGACCAAAGCGGCCTTCCTGGAGGCGCCGCCGGCGGCCCTCGGCCAGCGTCGCCCTCAGCGGCGCGGTGTCGAGGTACTCGAGCAGGGAAGCGGTCTCCAGCCGGACCCGCGCGCGTGGCTCGCGGTCGAGGATGCGGCGCCCGTCGCGCGCGGCCCGGTGACAGAGCAGCGGTGGAGCGTCGTTGAGGATGACCACGTCGACCTCGCCGGTGTCGAGCGTCGCGGCGGCCGCGCCGACCAGGTCGAGCCGCGTCTGTGCTCGATCGGCGGCCGCCAGGGCCGGGTCGAGCCAGACGGCGATATCGACGTCCGAGAGCGGGCCTGGGCGTCCTGTCGCCTGCGACCCGAACAGCGACGCGGCGACTACCGGCTCGCGGTCGAGCGCGGCGGCGAGGCGCGCGCGGGCGTGGGCGTCGACCTCGGGCACGACGGCACGCTCATCGACCTTCGACATGGCCTGATGATGGCGGGTGGGACGGACGCGTCTCACCGCGCCGGGCCATGGGTCGGTGCAAGCCCGTCCGGCGGGGCCGACCGGGGACTGTGTGTCGAAGTGGTGGGCGCCGAGTCTCGACAGCCGCTCGGTAGGCGGGCGCCCGGTTGCGGGCAATCATCGCCGCGACCCGTTCCCGAGAGCAGAAAGCCACGTGTCCTACCTCGGCCCCGCGGATTACATGACCAAGGCCGTCGATGCCGGCGAGTCGAAGGTAGGGTGCCTCGCGGCTCGCCCGCGCCGACGCGACCGGCTCGACCGAGCGGCCCGGGGACCGGGGCCGTGGCGAGGGCGCTACTCGCGGCGGGGGCGCCCGTCGAGGGGGACCCCGCAGACCCCGAGACACCGCTGATGACCGCCGCCAGCTATGGCGACGCCGAGGTCGCTCGCGTGCTCGTCGAGGCCGGCGCCGACCTGGCGGCCGCGGCGGGGGCCTCCGCCGGCGGCGTCCCCGGCGGGACCGCGCTGCGGCACGCGGCGGTGTTCGGGATGACCGACGTCGCCGAGGTGCTCGTCGCGGCGGGGGCGACCGACCTGGTCCACTCCGCCGCGGCCGGAGTCCTCGGCGAAACGCTCACCCCCGACACGCCGCTCGAGGATCGGGTCGCTGCGTTGAGAATCGCCGCCGAGCACGGGCGGCTGGAGGTGATCGTGCGCGCCGTGACGCCCGCTTCGGCGCCACCCCGCTGCGCTGGTGTCGCCACCGGCGCGAGCGGGACGGCGGAGGGGAAGGCTACGAGGAGGTCGAGCGGCTGCTCGGGCCGGTCATCCCGGATCGGCCCTGACGGGCGGACAGCTCTGTGCGCATAGGACCGCAAAGACAGCTCGCCGGCGCACGGGTTTGGCAGTGGCGGGGTGCCACGCCTGGCGCGGCCGGTTTTGAACCAGCGACCTCTCGCGTGTGCAGCGAGGCCGGGGCGAGTACTCGCGGGGGCGGGCGGCGAACGGGCATTTCGCCTGCGTCTGAGCCGGACTCGGCGCGCGGCGCTGATCGCGGGGCGCCACCGATGATCCCCCAGATGTTCGGGGAGCGTTCGGATTGCAGAGCCCCTCCTGAAACACGAGTCGGCAGGAACCGAGGCGCTACAGCAAGCCGGAATCCCGGAGGGCGTCGCGGACTCTTGCGACGGAGGAGGCAGCCAGGTCCGTCGACTCGAGCAGGACCTGGTCCATCAGCTCTCGTAGCTTTGGGTAGCGATCTGCCTCCTCGATGGCCTTCAGCACGCACGCCTTGAGGTTGCTTCCGGCCGGGACGGCGGACGTGCCGAGGTCCCTGATACTCAGCGTGGCCGACTCGAATGGGTTTTCGGTGTGTTGCCCGCGACTTCGACGCGCGCACTGCCGAACTACCTCGCTGGCGGGCACGACATACCATTGAGCTTTCGGCTCGTAGTACGCGACCAGCGGGATGTATTTCACAGCCCGAACCTGGTTGAGCGTGTTGCTCGAAGCGCGCTTGACCTCGACGTAACGGCCGTCGAGCAGAGCGTCCCCCAGGGCAGCGCGGTCTGCCTTTGCAGCACCCGTGAGGCGTCGAAAGTCGTCCTCCACCGATGCGCCACTCCGGCTGATGCCATGAGATTGGGTCATTGGTCGCAGATCGTATGGCTCTGGGCCGATCGATTCGAGGCCGGACATCGCGAACCGGCGAACCAGCTTGGAAGCAAGTCGCCGAGTGGCCGCCCGAGAGTCCTCTCAGCTTCGTGCTGATGCTCGTCCCGAGGACGCGGGGCAAGCTCGAGAGATGCTCCTGAGGGGGGTTGCGGAAGACGCGGAGTTCGCTACCGGGAGTCCGGAGTCTGTCGCCTATGACGTGCTGGCTAATCCCCGCGGCGGCACTCGGTGGCCTCATGGATGACGGGCACATCACGGTCCAGCATGCGATGAGCGACACGAAGTGGTTTCTGCCCTCGCGCATCGCGAGCGACGCGTTCGAAGCTTCCGGTTCGCGTTCGAGGACTTCGTGGCGGCGCTGGTCGATGCCTCGAGCTAGAACAGGGCCGGTGCCGGCTCAGGCGTTTCCGCTTGAATCGCAGCGAGCCGGGTGCGGCAGGCTTCGACCGCCTCTTCACTGCTATCGATGAGCACGCAACGCCGACCAGTCTTGATTGCTACGGCGCCCAGCGTGCCGCTCCCGGCGAAGAAGTCGAGGCACCAATCGCCGGGTCGGGTAGACGCGAGGACTATGCGGCGAACGATTCCCTCGGGCTTCTGGGTCGGATAGCCGGTCTTCTCGCGTCCGTTCGTCGGGACGATGGTGTGCCACCAGACATCGGTTGGGAGCTTTCCCTTTTTCGCCTTCTCTGGCGTGACGAGGCCCGGCGCCATGTAGGGCTCGCGGTCCACCTCCTCGGAGTTGAAGTAGTAGCGCTCGACGTCCTTGACGTAGACGAGGATGGTGTCGTGCTTAGCGGGCCATCGCTTCTTGGACCGAGCACCATAGTCGTACGCCCAGATGATCTCGTTTAGGAAGTTCTCGCGGCCGAAGACCTCGTCAAGAAGGAGCTTGCAGTAGTGGGCTTCGCGGTAGTCGATGTGGAAATAGAAGATGCCGTCGGGGCGGAGCAGCCTCCTAGCCTCTTCGAAGCGAGGGAGCAGGAAGGTGAGGTAGTCGTCGAAGGCATCCAGATACGACGACTGGGCGAGCAGTCGGGTCTTGTATCGCCGCCCCGCGAACCCAGTTCGATCGCCGTTCTGATCCGGGACGGTCTCAAGGGTCTTCCGGGTCTGGCGCTTGCCGGTGTTGAACGGCGGATCGATGTAGATGAGCTGGAACGACTCGTCGGCAAAGTCCGCGAGAGCTTCCAGGTTATCTCCAAGAAGGACGAGGTTCTCGGTTGGCTTCGTCTGAGTCCGGACCATTGCGCACAGCCTACGAGTCGGCTACGACGGAGGCGAGCGATGCCGGCAGTCGGCACGAATCGAAGCCCGCTTGTCTCGGGCTGGCACGTCTTCGGCCGCAAGCCCGTGTCAGTGACAGCATCCGGGCGGCTGCGCCCGCAGATCCGTTTCGGTCGCGCGGCGCATGACGATCTCGTCGCGAGAGCGCTGGTCGCGCTCGACCTCGACACCGAGTTCTTCGCCGGCGCCGAGCACGGGCGGCTGGAGGTGATCGACGAGCTGCTGGGCGCCGGCACACCGGTGGACGGCGCCGACGTCCACGGCTCGACCGCCCTGCACGCGGCGGCATACTGCGGTCGCGCCGACAGCGTCGGGCATCTGCTCGCCCGCGGCGCCGATCCGGCGCGCCGTGACGCCCGCTTCGGCACCACCCCGCTGCGCTGGTGTCGCCACCGACGCGAGCGCGACAGCGGAGGGGACGGTTACGAGGAGGTCGAGCGGCTGCTCGGGCCGGTCACCCCGGATCGGCCCTGACGGGCCGAGGGGGCGCCCCGGCGTCGGCTTCGTCCCCCGGGTCTGGCAGCGCGCTCGGGTCCGCGTTCACGATTTCTCCGGGGAGGCCAGCGACTCGAGGCGCTCTTCGACGAGGCGCGTCAGGAGCGGCTCCAGATCGATGTCCAGGTGTTCGATGAGGCGTTGGCCGATGACACGCATCTCGTTGTCGTCCAGGTGGCCGACCGCCTTCGGGAGCACGGCGGTGGCATGCACGCGTACGAGTGCGTTGAGATCGATGGCCATCTCCCTCGATAGTCCGTACTTCGACTGCCGAACGGCCAGATGGAAGAGCGAGGGCTCCTGCTGCTTGCGGATCGCGGCCTGCTGGGCTTCCGGAAGCGTTTCGAGGCGGACCATCCGCAGGCCGACGATCTCCCGGAGCACATTACGCGGACGGTCCTGGAGCAGAAGGATCGGGCGAAGCTTGCCGTCCACCAGGAAGGTCTGCTGAGCGTCGAGGCCCTGGTGGCGTGCCTGCCGGGCAAACGTCGCGGCGTCCGGAAGGGAAGAGTGAGGGTGATCATCGCCATGC
>JBPCKX010000036.1:0-20828 GCA_051003875.1 Thermoleophilaceae bacterium | reverse complement strand
CCCGAGACCATGTGGGTCGCCATCTCACCCAACCCCGGGGTGGTGTTCCCGGCGGGCGCTTCCCCCCCCCCCGCGACCGCCGCCGCGCACGGCTCGTGGACCGTGCTCTCGGGTCCGGCCGGCGGGGCGGTCGCCGCGGCACGCGCGGCCCGCAGCGCGGGAGCGCGGCAGGCGGTCGCCCTCGACATGGGCGGCACCTCCTGCGACGTCTCGCTGGTGCTCGACGGGCGCGTCGCCCTGACCGGCGGGCGCGAGGTCGGCGGACGCTCGCTCGCGCTGCCGATGGTCGATGTGCACACGGTCGGCGCGGGCGGTGGGAGCATCGCCTGGCGCGACGCGGGCGGCGCGCTGCGGACCGGGCCGCGCTCGGCGGGCGCCGTGCCCGGCCCGACCTGCTACGGCCGCGGCGGTGAGCTGCCGACGGTCACCGACGCGAACCTGCTGCTGGGGCTGCTCGACGCCGGCTCCCCGCTGGCCGGAGATGTGGAGCTCGACCGCGCCGCGGCCGAGCGAGCGGTCGGGCGGCTCGCCGGCGAGGTGGACCTGTCCGCCGAGAACGCCGCCGCGGGGATCCTGCGTGTGGCCGGCGCGACGATGGCGCAGGCCGTCAGGGTGGTGAGCGTCGAGCGCGGCGTCGATCCACGCGGGCTCGCGCTCGTCGCCTTCGGCGGCGCAGGCCCGCTGCACGCGGCCGCGATCGCGGACGAGCTGGGTGTGCCGCGGGTCGTCGCCCCCGTGGCCGCCGGCGTCCTGTCGGCGCTCGGGCTCGCCGTCTCCGAGCGCCGCCGGGATCTCGTCGAGAGCGTCCTGCTCGCCGGCGACACGCTGACGTGCGCCGCGGTCGCGGCGGTCGTCGAGCGGCTCGGCGCGCGCGGGCGGCGCGAGCTCGCAGCGCCGGAGGCCGAGCTGCGTGCGACGTACGAGCTGCGCTACGCGGGCCAGGCCTTCGAGCTCGCGATCGAGGGCGAGCTCGCACCCGATCCGGACGAGCTGCGGGCGGCCTTCGACAGCGCACACGCCGAGCGCTACGGCTACAGCGACCCCTCCGCCGAGCTCGAGCTGGTGACCGTGCGGGTCGCCGCGGCGCTCGGAGGCGCCGATCCTCGCACGCCGGGGGCGGAGCCGGCGTGCCGGCTCGGCGAGCGCCCCGTGCGCTTCGGCGGTGACTGGCACCGGACTCCCGTGTTCGGCCCCGGCACGATCGCGACGGAGGGCCCCGCGATCCTTGCGCTGCCGGGCTCGACGCTGCCGGTCCCGCCGGGCTGGTCGGCGCGTGCGGACGCGGAGGCCGTGGTGATGGAGCGGTGACGCTTGACGCCGTCTCGCTGCAGGTGATGCTCGGCACGCTGCGCTCGGCGTGCGAGGAGATGGGGGTTGTGCTCGTCCGCTCGGCGCACTCGGCGAACATCAAGGAGCGCCGCGACGGCTCCACCGCTCTGTTCGACGCGGAGGGCCGGATGGCGATGCAGGCCGAGCACATCCCGGTCCACCTCGGCGCGATGCCGAGCGCGGTCGCCGCCGTACGCGGCGAGGACCAGCGGCCGGGCGATGCCTGGATCCTCAACGACCCGTTCGCCGGCGGTACACACCTTCCCGACATCACCGTGATCTCACCCGTCTTCAGCGGCTCGGCGCTCGTCGGGTTCGCAGCGAGCCGCGCCCACCACGCCGACGTCGGCGCCCGCGAGCCGGGCAGCATGCCGGCGGACTCGCGCACGATCGCGGACGAGGGGGTCCTGATCGGGCCGTCGCGGCTGGTGCGCGCGGGCGAGCTCGACCGCGACCTGCTCGAGTCGATCACGGGCCGGATGCGCAACCCGCGCCAGCGCGAGGCGGACCTGCGCGCCCAGCTCGCGGCGAACCGCACCGGAGCCGAGCGGCTCGCCGCGCTCGCCCGGGACCTGGGCGCCGGCCCGCTGCGCGCGGCGATCGACGCGACGATGGACTACGCGGAACGGCGCACGCGGGCGAGCATCGCGGCGCTCGAGGACGGCGAGCGCTGCTCGGAGGACGTGCTCGAGGGAGCCGAGGGGGACCTACTCCTACGTCTGCGAGCCACCGTCTCGGGCGAGGAGCTCGAGCTCGACTTCACGGGATCCGCCGCCCGACACGAGGGCAACCTCAACTGCCCGCTCGCGGTGACCCTGTCCGCCTGCTACTTCGCGCTGCGGGTCCTGACCGACGCAGACGTCCCGGCCTGCGCCGGCGCCTACCGGCCGCTCTCGGTGATCGCCCCCGCGGGCAGCATCCTGCACGCGCGCTCGCCGGCGGCCGTCGCGGCGGGCAACGTCGAGACGTCCTCGCGCGTCGCGGATCTGGTGCTCGGCGCGTTCGGGCGTGCGCTCGGGCAGGGGACGATGAACAACCTCACGCTCGGGAACGACCGCTTCACCTACTACGAGACGCTCGGTGGAGGCCAGGGCGCCTGCCCCGACGCCGACGGGCCGGACGCCGTGCACGTCGCGATGAGCAACACGCTGAACACCCCCGTCGAGGCGCTCGAGCTCGAGTTCCCGCTGCGCGCGGTCGAGTACGCGCTGCGGCGAGGGTCGGGCGGAGCCGGGCGCCGGCACGGCGGGAACGGGGTGGTGCGGGAGGTCGAGGCGCTCGAGCCGATGCGCTACTCGCTGATCACAGAGCGCCGGCGGCACGCGCCGGCGGGCGCGCAGGGGGGCGCCGCGGGCGCCCCCGGCAGGAACCTGCTCAACGGCGAAGAGCTCGCGCCGAAGGCCTCGGGCGCGCTCCGCCCGGGCGACCGGCTGCGTATCGAAACCCCGGGAGGCGGCGGGCACGGACGCCCCGGCGGCGAAAATTCGGCTTGAAATAGGGCAGCCGTTTCGCAACAATGAATCGCTCGTGCCACCCCGGTAAAGAACGAGCGTCACCGGCACGTGACGGAGGTTTCCCTTTCAATGCCAGTCGCTATCAAGGAATGGGCCGTGACCGTGCGCGCCCTCGCAGAGGGTGAGCAGCTACTCACCCTGCGCAAGGGCGGGATCCGCGAGGAGCACAAGCACTTCGAGATCGAGCACGACCAGTTCTTCCTCTACCCCACCTTTGACCACCAGCGCAACGACCTCGTTCGCGAGTCGCACATGCCCGAGCTCGGCCGTGCGCTCGAGGAGGGGGTCTGGCCCGAGGACGAGCCCCCGGCGCGCGCCCTGCTCCAGGACGGCGGCATCCCCCAGCCGGACCGTGTCCGCATCCGCGCCTGGGCCGAGGTCGCAGCGAGCTACCTGGTCACCGACCCGCGCGCGGTGGACGCCCTCTCGCCCTACTACATCTGGACGACCGACTACGCCGAGAAGCGGCTCGAGTGGAAGCGCAGGCATCCAATGCACGTGATCGTGCTGCGGACCTATCGCATCCCGCGGCCCGTCACGGTCAAGGTGCGGCCCGAGTACCAGGGCTGCCGGTCCTGGATCGAGCTGCACCGCGAACTGCCCTTCGAGGGCACGCCCGTGCTCTCCGACGACGAGTTCGACCGCGCGGCCGGCGAGATAGAGGCGATCGCCTCCGGCTCGGCCGTGCCCGTCCTGGCCTAGCGCCAGGACTCTCGCCCGGCCTGGCGGGCGGCCGTGGCCTGGGTCGAGACCAGCTCACGGTCGTTCGTCGCTCGCCACGACTCCGACAAGCGCGACGCCGCCCGCGGTGTGCTCGAGCAGCTCGAGGAGTTCCGCGCGACGCTGGCGGAGGTCTTCGAGCACACGCCCGACGGCGTCTCGGTGATCATCCACCCGAGCCCGGCGATGCTGGCGCTCGCGGCTCCGTGGCTGCCGTTCGCCCGCGCGGTCTCGGCGCCGGCGGGGCGCCGCTACCTCGCAGGGTGGTTCGCTGCAGAAGAGATTCATGTCCTCTCCCCCGCCGCGCTCGAGCGGCGCGCCTCGAACGTGGCGGGCTCGCGCGAGGCGCTGCTGCTCTCGGCCCGCCACGAGTACGCCCATCTCGTGCTGGGGGCCAACAACCCGTCGCTGCCGCCCCCGTTCAGCCCCGCGGCGTTCCGCCGCTACGTGCGCGCCGCGTGGCTCTGCGAGGGCGCCGCCGCGTACCTGGCGGGACAGGTCCCCCACATGCGCGCGGCGATCGCGCGGCGCATGCACGAAGGCGCGCAGCCGGCACTCCCGCCCCCCGCCCGCGACGCCTGGATCCTCGGGGGCAGCGTGTACGGGCTGCTCGACCGCGAGCGCGGGCGCGCTGCGTGCCTGGAGCTGGCGCGCACACCTGCCTCGCTGGGAGGGCGCGAGGCGATCGAGGGCGCCTTCGAGCGGCCGCTCGCAGCCGTCGAACGGAGCTGGGTCGACTACCTCGCCTCGCTGACGATGCGCTGAGCACAGGCGTCAGCACACCGCTCCTTCGCTCGAGGCGGAGCTCCGCAGCGCCGGCTCAGCCGCCACCCGAGGGCCGACCGACCGCGGCCGACCCCGCCCCGGCTGGGCGAGGCCGCCGGTCGCATGTCGGCCGGCTCAGAAGTCCAGCACGTCGGCGTCGTCCGCCCGGATCGCCGCGATCTTGGTGTTGGTCGCGGTCGTGAACGGCGGGTTGTTGAACAGGTTCAGGCCGGGGTTGCCCTCCGCCTTGCAGAACACGCTCGCGGTGAACGGGCTGCTCTGGAAATGCGCCTGCAGCAGCGGGATCACCCCGGTGTTCGCGCCGTTGCCGGGCGGCAGCCCGACGGTGCCCTGATCCTCGCTGGCGCCCGCTCTCAGGTAGCACGTGGCGCGCAGCGTGCCGGTCGAGCTGTTCGACGCGGTCACCTTGGCGGAGATGACGAAGGTGCCGGCCGGCAGCGAGATCGTCCCGATCAGCGTGTCGGTCCCGGTGAAGCCCTTGGGCGCCTTCTGGGCACCGAAGAACGCACGCGTCGTGACCTCTGAAACGGTCCTGTCGCCAACCTTGTCGGCCACCCGCGCGCGCCGCACCTTGCCGAGCCTGTTCTCCCGGATGTGCCTGCCGGTCAGGCCGTTCTTGCGGACGTCCCTGCCGGTGATGCTGCCGTTGCGCACGTCCACGCCCGTGAGCGAGCCGTTCTTGACGTCACGGCCCGTGACCGTGAGCGCATAAGCGCTTCCACCGAGCGCGACGAAGAGGGATATGAGCGCGACCACCATCGCGGGCGACGGTCTGCTGCGGCTGAGACCTCGTTTCATGCGACCTCTAGTTGGTTGGTGCGATGCCTGCGGGCTCCGCCTCCCTGACCCCGCGACCATCTTCATCAGCCCACAGCCCGCTGTCAAGCCACAAGCGCCCGTCCGTTCAGCCCGCGAGCTCCAGCAGCACCCAAGTGACGAGCGCGGTGAGGAGCCCTCCTCCGAGGATGGCGGCGAGCAGCCGCGCCGCGTGGGCGGTGTCGGAGCCCTCCCGCGGCGGCGCCTCGCGCGGTGCCATGTCGGCCTCGAGCAGCACGTCGCGCGCGGCCTGCGCCCCCGCCTGCGGAACGAGCACGTCGCGCGGGCCCGCGGCGAGGAAGTCGGGCACGTCGAAGCCGGCGCTGCGGCGCAGGAGGCTGGGGACGCCCTCCTCGAGCAGCATCCCCTGGATCAGCTCGGCCTCGGCCTGGTGGCGGCCGCCGGCGACCCGCACGAGGTCGCCGTCGGCGTAGATCGGGTTGATCTTGCGCGCGCGCGCATGAGCCTCTGAGCGGGGAGCCTCGAGCGACTCGGCGCCGACCTGGACCAGCGGCATCTTGCAGGCGCTGCAGAAGCGGGCGTCGGGGGCGTAGCGCACTGCGCACGAGGGGCAGGCGAGCGGCTCGTCGGGGTCGGTCATCCGTCGAGCCGGATCTCCTCCTCGCTGACCTCGCCGTCGGCGATCCGCCAGGCCCGGACGACCGGCTCGGCCTCCTCGAGAGACACGATCAGGTAGGTCCAGTGTGGGTAGTGCGCGAGGTTGATGTCGGTCTGCGACGGCTCGGCGGCGCTGCGCGGATGCGAGTGGTAGATGCCGACCTCGTAGCCCCGATCGTCGAGGTCGTTGGCGGCCAGAAGGGTGCGGGAGTCGAGCTCGAACGCGTAGGGGGAGCGGCGGGGGTTATCCGCGCGGATCACCTCCTCGACCGCCCCGCCGGCCGCGCGGACATAGCCGCAGCATTCGTTCGGAGCCTCTTCGCGTGCGTGGTCCACGAGCGCGTCCCACTGGTCGCGGGTCATCCTCATGCACGTAGACTACGGCAGCCGTCGCGGGCTCCAGAGTGATCCGTGGGGGGCGCCGACGCGCAGAGGAGAGGGCATGGACGAGACGGTCACGACAGCCACTCGACGGCCCGCCCGGCGGCCCGCCCGGCACGCGCCGCCGGCCCTCGCGGGGTGCCTGACGATGCTCGCCTTCGCGTTCGCAGGGTGCGGCGGCGACGACAGCGGCGACGCCGGCACGGCCGCCAATGAAGGGGGCGGCGCGGTCACCAAGGACGCCGGCCCCGCCAAGCAGGCGATCACGGTCGACATCGCGAGCTTCAAGTTCATGCCCGACCCGATCAAGGTCAAGGCGGGCGGCAGCGTGACCTTCGTCAACCAGGACAAGGCTCCTCATACCGCACAGACCGACCTCAACGCCAAGCAGGCGGAGTTCGACACCGACCGGCTTGAGACAGGCGACGAGCAGACCGTCAAGCTCACGAAGGCGGGCAGGTTCGAGTACTTCTGCGTGTACCACCGTTTTATGGAGGGCACTGTGGAGGTCGTCGGCTAACCTCATGCTCATGGGCTTCCTCTCCCCCTCACCGATCGAGCTGATGATGATCGCGGCGATCGCCCTGATCGTCCTCGGCCCCAGCAGGCTGCCGGAGGCGGCACGGTCGCTCGGCAAGGGCATGCGCGAGATGCGCAACTCGTTCCAGAGCGGCGACGACGACGATCGCGACGACAAGCGCGGTCCGGACCCGGACGACGACGATCCCGACGCCGACGATCCCGACGCCGACGGCATCGACGACGACGCCTCGTTCGATGAGCTGGACTCGGGCGACGAGCCGGACGAGGCCGAGCCCGAGGATCAGCGCGCGAGCGTCGGCGTCGAGCGCTGACCGGCCCTCGCTGACCGGGCCGCCGCCTCGCGGGCCGGCGCCCGCGACTACCAGAACGACGCGGTCTCGAGCGTCCCGTCGGCCTCGAGCTCGTCGAGGCTCTTCGTGTAGACGCCCGAGCTGAGGTACTTCCAGCCGTCGTCGCAGACGACGAACACGACGTTCCCCTCGTCGAGGTCGCCCGCGACCCGGACGGCGATCGACGCGATCGCACCGCTCGAGACGCCGACGAAGAGCCCTTCCTCGGCGAGCAGCCGCTTGGTCCAGACGACGGAGTCACGGTTGGAGACGAAGATCTTCCTGTCGAGCAGTGAGAGGTCGACGATCGGCGGGATGTAGCCGTCGTCGAGCGAGCGGAGCCCCTGGACGAGCTCGCCGGGCCGCGGCTCGGCCGCGACGATCAGCGTGTCGGGGTCGTGCTCCTTCAGCCTGCGCGCGTTGCCCATCAACGTCCCCCCGGTTCCGAGGCCGGCTACGAACGCGGTGACCTCGTCGAGCTCCTCCAGGATCTCCGGCGCGGTGCCGTGGTAGTGGGCGTCGGGGTTCGCCGGGTTGCCGTACTGATAGGGCATGTAGTAGGAGGAGTCGGCCCCCGCCATCTCGAGCGCCAGCGCGACCGCGCCGTTCGAGCCCTGCTCACCGGGCGAGTAGACGATCTCCGCGCCGTACATGCGCAACAGCTCGGTGCGCTCCCCGGTGACGTTGTCGGGCATGACCACCTTGAGCGGGTAGCCCTTGCGGCTGCAGATCATCGCGAGCGAGATTCCCGTGTTGCCGGAGGTCGGCTCGAGGATCGTCTGTCCGGGCCCGATCGCGCCCCGCTCCTCGGCGTCCTCGATCATCGCCCGCGCGACCCGGTCCTTGACCGAGCCCGTCGGGTTGTAGAACTCGAGCTTCGCGTAGATGCGGACGCCCGGCTTCGGTGACAGCCGCTTCAGCTCGACGAGCGGCGTGTTGCCGATGGCTTGGACGATATCGCCGTACCTGCCGCCGCAGGGCCGGTTCTCGAGGCCGGGAGGAACCATCGCTTCATAAAGTGTAGCGCTGCGCGCGCCCCTGATCCACTACCGCGCGCACACCGAAACAACTCCGGCGCGCCAGTGTTCTCATCTGCGCCGCGCCGGCGTTCTGCTTTCATCGTCCGAGCTCGGCCATCGCAAAATCCACCGGAGGAGAGAACGCCTGGCGAGCCCCACCAGCAGGATCGCTGCAACCCTGATCTTCCCCATGCTCGGCAGGCTAGTGGACCCCCGGGCGACTCGCCGCAGAGGCGCCGCCGCTACCGCCCGCCGGCCATCGCCGGCAGGATGACGAGCGTGTCCTCGGGCTTCACGGCCGTCTCGAGGCCGTCGAGCACCCGTACGTCCTCGTCGTTGAGGTAGACGTTGACGTAGCGGTTGAGGCTGCCGTCCTCGCCGAAGAGCTGCCCGCCGGTCGCGGGGTGCCGCTCGACGAGCGCCTTCAGCACCTCACCCACGTCGCCTCCCTCGGCGGCGACCTCCTTCTCGCCACCGGTCGAGTCGCGCAGCACGGGTGGAATCTTGATCTTGCTCACGGCCGGGAGCCTACCGTCGGGCGGCGCAGGGCGGCCCTACCCGGCGCAGAAGTCGTCGTAGTCCGGGAAATCGCCCATCTCCTCGTCGGAGATCGAGCCGGGATCGCGCGAGCAGATCGGGCACTCCTCGTCGCGGCGGACCTTCAGGTTCGTGAACGTCGTGCTCAGCGCCTCGTAGAGCAGCAGCCGGCCGATCAGCGGCTCGCCGGAGCCGGTGACGAGCTTCACGACCTCGATCGCCTGGAGCACTCCCATCACACCGGGGAGGGCGCCGAGCACACCGTTGGCACCGCAGGAGGGCGCGAGCTCGGCGGGGGGCGGCGTCGGATAGAGGCAGCGGTAGCACGGTCCCTCGTAGGGGGCGAACACCGCGATCTGCCCATCGAAGCCGAGAATCGACGCCGAGACCACCGGGATCTCGAGCCGGACGCTCGCATCGTTGAGCAGGTAGCGCGTGGGGAAGTTGTCGACCCCGTCGACGATCACGTCGTAGCCCTCGATGATCTCCATGATGTTCGAGGCATCCAGGCGGGTCTCGTACTTGACGACCTCGACATCGGGGTTGATCTCGTGGATCGCCTGCTCGGCGGAGTCGACCTTCGGCGTCCCGATGCGATCGTTCGAGTGCGCCACCTGGCGCTGGAGGTTCGACAGGTCGACGACGTCGTCGTCCACGAGCCCGATCGTCCCCACCCCCGCGGCCGCGAGGTAGAGCGCGGTGGGCGACCCGAGGCCGCCCGCGCCGAGCAGCAGGACCTTGGCGTCGAGCAGCTTGAGCTGCCCCTCGATCCCGATCTCCGGAACCAGCAGGTGGCGCGAATAGCGCTCGCGCTGCTCGGGCGTCAGCCGGCGCGGCACCTCGACTTCGTAGCCACGATCCTTCCAGAGCGTGATGCCACCGACCATCGACTCGACGTTCTCGTAGCCGAGCTCCCGCTCGAGCGTGTACGCGGCGAGTGCCGACCGGTTGCCGGAGGCGCAGTAGAGGACGACCCGGCCGGAGCGGTCGGAGGCGGCGCCCTCGATACGCGACTCGAGGTGCCCACGGGGAACGTGCTTGGCGCCCGGCAGATGCGACTCCTCGAACTCGTGCTGCTCGCGGACGTCGACGATCACGACGCCGTTGGGGCTCTCGACCAGCGGGCGGACGTCCTTCGGGTCCACCTCCCTGATCTGCTCCTTGACCTTGCGGATGTGCTCCGCGCCGCTCGCCATGTGTGAAAGCTCCTCGATCGCCGGTCTCCCGGGCAACCCGCCAGAGCGGGCCCCGCCTCATTACTTCATAAAGTGTAGCGGGGTTCGGGCGAGAGCCGAGCCCGCCCCCGGGCGAAAGCCGAGCCCGCCCCGAACGACCCGGGGCGCCCCGTTTCGGGACGCCCCGGCTCAATCCCAGACCTGCTGTCGGAAGCTCGCCACTGGTGGCGCTGCCAAGAAGCTTCTTACAAGGATTGTCGCCACCGGCGGTTGCTGCCGATATGGGGTCTTGACCCCATTCATGGCTCCTCCCTCCGTCAGACCTCGCGGCGACTCCCTGATCGGTCAGGTCGTGACCGCCAACGTCGTGCTCGTGACGCTCACGGTGTTCGCGGTCGGCCTGGCGGCCGGCCTCGACCTCTCGATCCGCGAGCAGCGCTGGCAGTTCGTGATCCTCGCGCTGGTGGTCCTGCTCACCTTCTGCGTCAACCTCTGGATGCTCCAGCGCCGCTTCGGCCCGCTCAAGCACCTGATCGATCGGATCGAGCGGATCGACCCCGCCGAGCCGGCGACCTTCGAGATCGCATCGGATCCCGTCGCCGAGATCGATCGCCTCGCGGCGTCCTTCCGCCGCCTGCTGCGGCGTGTGGACCACGAGCGCAAGCGCTCCGGCAAGCTGGTCCTGCGCGCGCAGGAGGAGGAGCGGCGGCGCCTCGCGCGCGACCTCCACGACGAGGTCAACCAGGCGCTCACGGCGGTGCTGCTGCGGCTCGAGGCGCTCGCCCAGGACCTGCCGCCCGAGGCGGTGCGCGAGGTCGCGGAGCTGAAGCGACTGACGAGCCAGGCGATGGAGGAGCTGCTCACCCTCGCCCGCCAGCTACGACCTGCGGCACTCGACGATCACGGGCTCGTGCCGGCGATCGAGGCCCAGCTACGCAGCTTCAGCCGCCGCAACGGGATACCCGCCCGGCTGCGCACCGAGGGCGATCCCGCGCAGCTCGACGAGGAGCAGCAGACGGCGCTCTACCGCGTCGCCCAGGAGGCGCTCGTGAACGCGGGGCGCCACAGCGCGGCAGGCCGCGTCGAGGTCGAGCTCGCCGCGACGGCCGCGGGCACCCGCCTGCGCATCCGCGACGACGGCGGCGGGTTCGATCCCACAGCCGTGAACGGAGCGGGGCTCGGGCTCGAGGGGATGGCCGAGCGGGCGCGGCTGGTCGGTGGTGAGCTCGACGTGCGCTCGGCGCCCGGGGCCGGGACCGAGGTGACGATGAGGCTGCCGTGATCAAGGTCCTGATCGCCGACGACCACGGCATCGTGCGCTCCGGGCTGACGCTGCTGATCGAGCGCCAGACCGACATGACCGTCGCCTCCGAGGCCGCGGACGGTCTCGAGGCGGTCGAGCGGGCGCTCGCCGACCGTCCCGACGTCGCCGTGCTCGACGTTTCGATGCCGCGCATGACGGGCCTGCAGGCGGCGCGCCAGATCCGCGCGCACGACGAGCGGATCCAGGTGCTGATGCTCTCGATGCACGAGGACGACGGCTACTTCTTCGAGGCGCTCGAGGCGGGCGCCGCGGGCTACGTGTCGAAGCGCGGTGCCGACGGCGACCTGATCGAGGCGATCCGAACCGTCGCCGACGGGCGCACCTTCCTCAGCTCGGGTACGCAGGGGGCGCTGATGCGCCAGTGGCTCGAGGGCGGCTTCGACGCACGCGACGAACTCACCCCGCGCGAGCTGGAGGTGGTCAAGCTGATCGCGGAGGCGCATACCAACCGGCAGATCGCCGACGCGCTCAACCTCTCGGAGAAGACGGTCGAGTCCCACCGCGGCAACGTGCTCGCGAAGCTCGGGATGCGCGACCGCGTCGAGCTCGTCCGCTACGCGATCCGCCGCGGCCTGGTCGAGCCGTAGAGGCGGAGGGGTCGCGCCCCGGGCCCACCCGCCGCGAGCTACCCTGCGGCGCGCGAGCTACCCTGCGGCGCGTGAACCCGCGCGTGCTCATCGCGCTCGTCGTCTGCGCGGTGCTCGCGCTCGGGACGGTGGCGGCCCTGGGGGTCGCGCGCGACGACGACGGCCGCAGCGCGGCCTCTGCTCCACTGCGCTTCGAGGGCGCGACGCTGCCCGCGGGAGTGCGGGCGCCGGGGCTGCGAGCCGTGCGCACCCAGGACGGGGAGCGGCTCACGATGCGCTCGCTGCGCGGCGACCCGGTGATCGTGACGTTTCTCTACACGACCTGCGAGGACACCTGCCCGGCTCAGGCCCAGCAGATCAAGGGCGCTCTCGCCGAGCTCGGAACGGACGTGCCCGCGCTCGCCATCGCGGTCGATCCGGCGCGCGACGACCCCGCGAGCGCGCGCGCCTTCCTCTCGAAGCAGCGCATGACGGGACGGATCGACTTCCTGCTCGGCGCCCGCCCCGCGCTGCACAGGCTGTGGCGGGCCTACGGGGCCCAGCCCCAGCGCGAAGATCTCGAGCACACGGCCCGGCTCGTGCTCGTCGACCCGCGAGGCATCCAGCGCGTCAGCTTCCCGATCGACCAGCTCACCCCGGAACGGCTCGCGCACGACCTGCGCCTGCTCGCGGACGGGAACTGAGGTGGCCGCTGCTCGTGCGGTTTGCCGCCTCCGGTTCGGGGTAAGGAGAATCGTGTCATCCTGAAAGGCACGCTTGGACCAGCCCCGCTGGTCGCCCCCCGGGAGAGGAACCCAACCGACATGAGCGACGACCTGAAGCGCACCACCACCGACACGGGCGTTCCCGTCACCAGCGACGAGTTCTCGCTCACGGTCGGGCCGGAAGGGCCGATCGCTCTGCACGACCACTACGTCGTGCAGAAGATGCAGCACTTCAACCGCGAGCGGATCCCTGAGCGGGTCGTGCACGCCAAGGGCGGCGGCGCACACGGCTTCTTCGAGGTCACCGAGGACGTGACCCAGTTCACCAAGGCATCCTTCCTCGCGACGGTCGGCAAGCAGACCCCGATGTTCGCCCGCTTCTCCACCGTCGCCGGCGAGCAGGGCTTCCCCGACACGGTCCGGGACCCGCGCGGGTTCGCGCTCAAGTTCTACACCGACGAGGGCAACTTCGACATGGTCGGGAACAACACGCCCGTGTTCTTCGTGCGCGACCCGTCGAAGTTCCAGGACTTCATCCACTCGCAGAAGCGCCTACCCGACACCGGCATGCACTCGCACGAGATGCAGTGGGACTTCTGGACCCTCTCCCCCGAGAGCGCGCACCAGGTCACGATCCTGATGTCAGACCGCGGCATCCCGCTCTCCTGGCGCCACCAGCACGGCTTCTCGAGCCACACCTACTCATGGGTCAACGCCGGCGGCGAGCGCTTCTGGGTCAAGTACCACTTCAAGACCGAGCAGGGCATCGAGAACCTGCCCGAGGCCGACGCCGACCGGCTCGCCGGCGAGGACCCCGACCACCACCGCCGCGACCTGGTCGAGGCGATCGAGGGCGGCGAGCCCCCCTCCTGGCGCCTCGAGGTCCAGGTGATGCCCTTCGAGGAGGCCGCCGACTACCGCTTCAACCCCTTCGACCTCACGAAGGTCTGGCCCAAGTCGGACTACCCGCCGATCCCCGTCGGCCGCTTCACGCTCAACCGCAACCCGGAGAACTTCTTCGCCGAGGTCGAGCAGTCCACGTTCAAGCCGGCGAACCTCGTCCCGGGCACCGGGCTCAGCCCCGACAAGATGCTGATGGCGCGCATCTTCAGCTACCACGACACCCACCTCCACCGCGTCGGCGTCAACGCAGAGCAGCTACCCATAAACGCACCACACGCGCCCGTCGCCTCCTACAACAAGGACGGGGCGATGGCCTACCGCCACGCGGGCGATCAGCCGGTCTACGCCCCCAACAGCAAGGGCGGCCCGGCAGCGACGGGGCCAGAGCACGGCGCGGACCTGGGCTGGGGGGTCGAGGCCGGCGAGGTGGCCCGCTACGCCTACGCCAAGCACGCCGAGGACGACGACTTCGGCCAGCCGCGGACGCTCTACAACGAGGTGATGGGCGACGACAACCGCGAGGCGCTGGTCGCCGGCATCGTCGGCCACGCGGGCGCGCCCGAGGTGACCGAGGCGATGCAGCAGCGCGTGATCGCCTACTGGGCGTCGGTCGACGCCGGCCTCGGCGCACGCGTGGCCGCGGGGCTCGGGCAGGGCAACGGGAGCGGCGACGGCGCGGCGTCATCGGAGGCGACGGCGCTGCTGGCCGAGCGCGCGAACCGCGCCTGAGGCGAGCTTGGTCGGCGCGCTTCGCCGCCCTGGAGAGCACGGCTCGTAGCGGATCGAAGCGGTGCCCTTGGCTGGCGCGGCGGCGCCGGCGGTGGGCGGCAGCCACCCCCGGCACCAGCGCCGCGCCCTCGGCCGGTGCGCGACGGGCCCCGACCTGCCGAGGTTTCGACCGAGAGGTGGGCATAACCTCGGCCGGTGCGCCGCGGGCCCGGAGCTGCCGAGGTTTCGACCGCCGGGCGTTGGGGCCGGCCGAAGCCACGGCCCCCGGCCGCAACCGAAGGGCCGCCCCCCACGGCGCGCCGCGCCCGTTATCCTACCCCCCAGGTAGGATTAGCTTCTCTCGCGGAAACGTTCCGCACAACGGTCCGGAGGCCTCACCCCCAGCGATGATGTTCTCAACCAAAGCCGAGTACGGCGTGCGCGTGATGGCCCACCTCGCGCGCCGCCGCCTCGACAGCGACGCCGAGGCGTCGCCGATCTCGCTCGCGGCGATCGCCGAGGCGGAGGGGCTGCCGCTCGCCTACCTCGAGCACCTCGTCGCGCGGCTGCGCCGCGCCAGGCTGGTAGAGAGCCGCCGCGGAGCGTACGGCGGCTACATTCTCGCGCGCGCGGCGGAGGCCATCACGATGGCCGAGGTCGTCGCGGCGCTCGAGGGCGAGATCGCCCCGATCGAGTGCATCACCGCCGACGCCGACGGCTCGCTCGTCTGTGCCCGCGAGGGCGAGCCGGGCAGCGAGCCCTGCCCGACGAAGCTGCTGTGGACCCGGGTGCAGGGCTCGATCATCCGCACCCTCACCGACATGACGCTGGCCGATCTGGTCGCGCCGAGCGTCGTCGCGACGAGGACTTCACGCCGGGCCCTGCGCCCCGCGAGCACACCCCCAACGAACTCGGAGATCGCAACCGCATGAGCCTGGAGATTCAGAACCTGCACGTCCGGATCGAGGAGCGCGAGATCCTGCACGGCGTCGACCTGAAGGTGAACAAGGACGAGACCCACGCCCTCATGGGCCCCAACGGGTCGGGCAAGTCGACGCTCGCCAACACGATCATGGGCAACCCCAACTACGAGGTCACCGAGGGCAAGATCCTCTTCAACGGCGAGGATCTGACCGAGGCCGCCCCCGACGAGCGCGCACGCGCCGGGCTCTTCCTCGCGTTCCAGTACCCGGCCACCATCCCGGGCGTGTCGGTCGCGAACTTCCTGCGCCTGGCGATGAACGCCCGCCGCGAGGAGCCGATCAAGGTCAAGGACTTCGGCAAGCTGCTGGGCGAGAACGTGGATCTGCTGCGGATCGACCGCAGCTTCACCAGCCGCTACCTCAACGAGGGCTTCTCCGGTGGAGAGAAGAAGCGCGCCGAGATCCTCCAGCTCGCGATGCTGAAGCCCGAGGTGGCGGTGCTCGACGAGACCGACTCGGGTCTCGACATCGATGCGCTGCGGATCGTCTCGGACGGCGTCAACGCGCTCCGCGGGCCGACGATGGGCACGCTCATCATCACCCACTACACGCGCATCCTCCACTACGTCAAGCCGGACTTCGTGCACATCATGCTCGACGGGCGAATCGTGCGCGAGGGGGGCGCCGAGCTCGCCGACGAGCTCGAGGAGAAGGGCTACGACTTCATCCGGGAAGAGGTGGCCGCGAATGCCGGCTAGCACCGCGACCTGGCTCGACGAGAAGCGCCGGGAGGCGCTCGAGGCGTTCGAGCGCGAGCCACTGCCGCGCTGGCGGCGGTCGGGCTTCTGGACCACCCACCTGCGCGACCTCGACCTCGAGGCGCTCGAGCCGCGCCGCTACGAGCCGGTCGACGAGCTCCCCGCGATCGTGGCCGAGGCGCTCGGCGACGACGAGCTCGGCGCGCTCGTGCTCCAGCGGGGCGCGAGCACCGTCCAGACGTTCGTCTCCCCCGAGCTCGCCGATCAGGGGGTGATCGTCACCTCGCTCGAGGCCGCGGTCGAGGAGCACTCGGACCTCGTGCGCGAGTGGTACATGCGCCGGCTCTCCCACGAGGAGGGCAAGTTCCCGGCCGCGGCCGCGGCCTTCTGGACCGGCGGCGTCTTCGTCCACGTGCCGAAGAACGTGCGGCTCGAGAAGCCGATCCAGAGCGTCTACCTGATCGACGAGCCCGGCACCGCGCAGTACGCCCACACGCTCGTCGTCGCAGGCGAGAACAGCGAGTGCTCGGTGCGCGAGTACTGCCTCGGTGCCGACTTCGACGGGCAGGCGCTGCACGCGGGCGGGTTCGAGCTCTACGCCCAGGCGGGTGCCCGCGCGCAGGTCGCGCACTTCCAGGACTGGGGTCCGGGCGAGGTCTACGACATCTCTACCAAGCGCGTCGAGATCGGCCGCGACGCCCACGTCAGCTGGGTGCCCGTGCACCTGGGCGGGCACCTGACCAAGCAGACGCTCGACATCATCACCGCCGAGCAGGGCTCGGACATGCGCCACACGGGCCTCTACTTCACAGAGGGCGAGGAGCGCCTCGACCTGTTCACAACCGACAAGCACGAGCGCGGCCACACGACCGGGGACACCGTCTGGAAGGGTGCGCTGACAGGCAAGTCGCGCGCCTCGTATGAGGGCCTGATCCACATCGTCGAGGGCGCGCAGGAGACCCACACCTACCTGCAGACCCACCAGATGCTGCTCTCGCGCGAGGCCTGGGGCGACGCGATCCCGTCGCTGATAGTGCAGACCGACAACGTGTCGGCCTCGCACGGAGGCACCGTCGGCGAGCTCGACGAGGACCAGATCTTCTACATGAACTCGCGCGGGATCCCGCGGGCGGAGGCCGTCCGCGTGCTCGTCGAGGGCTACTTCGAGGAGGTCGTGCAGCGGCTGGCCGACCCCGGCCTGCAGGCGCTGGTGCGGCGGCGGGTGGCCGAGAAGCTGGTCGCCGCGGAGGACCAGGTCGTGCGGTTCATCGGCGAGCGCGTCGGCGGCGGGGACGACCCGGCCGAGGCGGCCCCGGACGGGGAGGCCGGCGAGGCCTGATGGCTCCGGTGGCGACAGCCCTCGACGTGCGCGCCGACTTCCCGCTGCTCGGTCGCGACCTCACCTACCTCGACTCCGCGGCGACCTCGCAGAAGCCCGAGCAGGTGATCCGAGCGATCGACTCCTACTACCGGCACTCGAACGCGAACATCCACCGCGGGGTCTACGGGCTCGCCCGGGAGGCGACCGACCTGTTCGAGGGCGCGCGCGAGCGGGTCGCTGCCTTCACGGGGGGCGAGACGGCGACCACGATCTTCACGCGCAACGCAACCGAGGCGATCAACCTCGTCGCCTACGCGTGGGGCGCCGAGGGCGTCGGCGAGGGCGACGAGGTGCTGATCACCCAGATGGAGCACCACTCGAACATCGTCCCCTGGCAGCTTCTCTGCGAGCGGCGCGGAGCGACGCTGCGCTACCTGCCCGTCTCCGGCGACGGCCGCCTCTCGCTCGAGGACCTCGACGAGGCGCTCGGTAGCGGTCGCGTGAAGCTGGTCGCCGTCACCCACGTCTCGAACGTGCTCGGCACGATCAACCCGGTCGCCGAGATCGCGGCCAGGACGCGGGCCGCCGGCGCGGTCTCGCTGATCGACGGGTCCCAGGCCGTTCCGCAGCTCCCGCTGAGGCTGTCGGAGATCGGCGCCGACTTCTACGTCTGGACCGGCCACAAGGCGCTCGGGCCGACCGGCATCGGGGTGCTTCACGGGCGCCGCGAGCTGCTCGAGGCGATGCCGCCCTTCCTCGGCGGAGGCGACATGATCGCGACCGTCGGGTTCGACTCCTCGACCTGGAACGAGCTGCCCTGGAAGTTCGAGGCGGGCACCTCGCCGATCGCCGAGGGCGTCGGGCTCGGTGCTGCCGTGGACTACCTCGCGGCGATCGGGATGGACGCTGTGCGCGCGCACGAACGCGACCTCACCGCCTACACGCTCGAGCGGCTCGGCGAGATCGAGGGGCTGCGCAGCTTCGGTCCCGCCGACCCCGACGGCCGCGGCGGCGTCGTCTCCTTCGAGGTCGCGGGCATCCACCCGCACGACCTCGCCGAGCTGTGCGACCGCGAGGGGGTCTGCATCCGTGCCGGCCACCACTGCGCGCAACCGCTGATGCGCGAGCTGGGCGTGTCCGCGACGGCGCGCGCGAGCTTCCACGTCTACAACACGCGCGCGGACGTGGACAGGCTGGTGCAGGCGCTCCAGTCAGCGCGCGCGGTGTTCGAGCTTTGACCGCCGTGACCGGCTCGCGAGGGGTGCGGCACTGATGGACGAGCTGTACCGCGACTACATCCTCGACCACTACAAGAACCCGCGCAACTTCGGGACGCTCGAGCCGCACGACCTCGAGCACCACGACGTCAACCCGCTCTGCGGGGACGAGCTCGGCGTCCACCTCGTCGTCGACGACGAGGGCACGATCACCGACCTCCGCTTCCACGGCCAGGGCTGCGCCATCTCGCAGGCGTCCGCGTCGATCGCGAGCGACGAGCTGATCGGGATGAAGGCCGACGCCGCCGCCGCGCTCGGAGCCGACTGGGTCATCGACCTGCTCGGCATCGACATCTCCCCCACGCGCCGCAAGTGCGCGCTGCTGAGCCTGAAGGTGATGCGCGGCGCGACGACCGGGGACGCCGGCTGGCCCGAGTAGGGCTGCTCCGAGTAGGGCGCGGCTACTTTCGGTGTGCGGCGGTGTTTACGCAGGCACAGTGGTCGCGGCGAACAAGAGCCACCACCAGGCTCGACTACGCCGGGAGAGATCGAATGCGCGAGATGACCTTCTTGCCCGTGTTCCGGAAGCTCGTGTTGGCCTGCGCGCTGGTGGCCACGTTGCAGGTCGGCGTGGCACCGGACGCTCGCGGCGCGTTCCCGGGAGCGAACGGGAGAATCGCCTACGCCTCCGGCGACGTGCATGCGGGCCTCTACTACCGGATCTTTACGATCGGGCAGCAAGGGCGCGCCCTCCGACGGCTGCCGTGCTCGTTCGGCCCGCTGCTGCCCCCGGGCGGCTGCCGGGACATCGACCCTGCCTACTCCCCCAGCGGACGCTTGCTGGCCTTCTCGACAGCGCTGGCAACCCCGGTCGGGACGGCCCGGCTGGTGATCTCGCGATCCGACGGGTCGAACCCGCGCTTCCTCTCGGTGCCCGACAACAATCAAACGGCCCCGCGTGGGCCCCCGGCGGCCGGCGCCTGCTCTACTCGTCCGGCAACCTTCCCTGCGACACCTACATCGTCCGGGCAGACGGCACCAACGCCCGCCTCCTGATCCCCGACGCGTGCGAAGCGGTGTGGTCGAGCCGCAACTGGATCGCGTTCACCCGCAACGGCCAGATCTACCGCGTGCGTCCCGACGGGAGCGGTCTGCGCCGGCTCACGAGAAGGGCCGTCAGCTTCTCGCCGAGCTGGTCGCCCCACGGCACGCGCCTGGCCTTCCACAGCCCGCGGCGAGACCGATCCGGCAAGATCCGCTCCCGAATTTTCACGATGCGCGCCAACGGCACCGAGCTGCGGCGCATCACTCGCGGCCCCGGTCAAGACCCGACATGGTCTCCAAACTCCCTTTCCGCACTTCTCGGGTGCTATTTCTCCCCCCATCCTTCGGCGTGCGCTGCGGCCTGTAGCGATAGCGCTTCGAGTTCGCTGATCAGTTCGCGTAGGCGGCGGTTGGCCTCGAACCAGGGCCGGTAGCGGTCGGCCTGTTCGGGGCTGAGGCGGCGGGTGACGGTCTTGCCGGCGACCTTGCGCGTCCATGTCGTGTAGGGGCCGTGCAGGCGTGGTGGGTCGTGGTGGCAGGCGCAGCGCGGCTTGCCGCAGCGGTTCATGACGACGTTGACGCTGCCGGGCAGGACGTGGCCGATCTCGGTGATCTGGGCGGTCAGTTCGCGCCGGCGGCGCTCGGGTGGGGAAGGGTTCGAGGGCATGGTCGATCTCGTTCTGTCCGAGAGTACATGTGCTTTAGGACAGATGGCGGATCAGGAGACACCCGGCCCGTTTGAGCTTGAGTCCAGCCGGCTGGGGGCGCTGCCGGTCATCGACGTGTTCCTTGAGCGGATGGGCGTCGCGGCGCTGCTCGATCGCCACCTGCCCGCCGGGGACGCGCGCGTGAGCCTTCAGGCGGCGACCGTGATCGGGGTGCTGGTCCGCAACCTGTGCGTGGAGCGCGAGCCGCTCTACGGCCTGGCCGACTGGGCCGGGTCTTTCGAGTGCGGGCTCGTCGGCCTTGTGCCCGGGGAGGCCGCGCTGCTCAACGACGACCGCGTCGGCCGCGCGCTCGACCAGCTCTTCGACTGCGACCGCGCGACGCTGCTGTGCGACCTGACGCTCGCGGCGATCAACGAGTTCGCCGTCGATTGCTCCCAGCTGCACAACGACTCGACGTCGATCGCGCTGCACGGCGCCTACCACGCGGCCGACGGCCGCGAGCGTGGCGGCAAGCCGACCCCGGCCGCGAAGCTGGGGCACTCCAAGGACCACCGCCCCGACCTCAAACAGCTCGTGCTGATCCTGACCGTCTCCGCCGATGGCGCCGTGCCGCTCGCCCATCGTCTCACCGACGGCAACACCTCAGACGACACCACCCACATCGACACCTGGGACGGCCTGGTCGCGCTGACCGGCGGACCCGGCTTCCTCTACGTCGCCGACTCGAAGCTCTGCACCCGCGAGCAGATGGGCCACATCGACCGCGGCGGCGGGCGGTTCGTCACCGTCCTGCCGCGCACCCGCCGCGAGGACGGCCAGCTGCGCGACTGGATGGCCAGCGACACGCCCGAGTTCACGGAGGCTCACCGCCGGCCGGGCAAGCGCAAGGCCGACCCCGACAACG
>JBPCKX010000035.1:0-5989 GCA_051003875.1 Thermoleophilaceae bacterium | reverse complement strand
TGGAGCTCGCGCAGGCGACGGGCGCTCAGATCCTGCCGGTCGACTCCGAGCACTCGGCGCTGTTCCAACTGATCGAGGGCCAGCCTCCCGGCGCGGTCGACAGGCTCGTCCTGACGGCCTCCGGCGGCCCCTTCCGCGGCCGCAGCGCGGCGGAGCTCGCCGGCGTCACGCGCGAGCAGGCGCTCGCTCACCCGACCTGGGAGATGGGCGGCAAGATCACCGTCGACTCGGCGACGCTGATGAACAAGGGCCTCGAGCTGATCGAGGCCCACCACCTCTTCGGTATCGGGTACGACCGCATCGACGTGGTCGTCCACCCGCAGTCGATCGTCCACGCGCTGATCCACCTGGGTGACGGCTGCTCGCTCGCGCATCTCGGCTACCCGGACATGCGTGTACCGATCTCCTACGCGCTGCACCACCCCGAGCGCGCCGACGTGCCCGTCGAGACGCTCGACCTCGCGGCCGTCGGCGAGCTGACGTTCGAGGAACCCGACAGCGAGACGTTCGCCTGCCTGCGGCTCGCGCGCGAAGCGGCGGCGGCGGGGGGCACCGCTCCGTGCGTGCTGAACGCCGCCAACGAGGTCGCGGTGCACCGCTTCCTCGCCTCAGAGCTCGACTTCCCCGGCATCGCCGCGGTGATCGAGGCGGCGCTGGAGGCGCTCCCGGCGCGGCCTGTACGGCACTTCTCGGACCTCTACGCCGCCGACGCCGAGGCCCGCGAGCTCGCGGCCCGGCTCGCGCGCGAGGCCGGCGCGGCGGCGGTCGGCGGCCGATGAGCTGGGTCCTCGCATTCGTGGGCTTCTCGCTGCTGGTGGTACTCCACGAGGCGGGGCACTTCGGCGCGGCGAAGGCAGTCGGCATGCGCGTCGAGAAGTTCTCGCTCTTCTTCCCGCCCACGCTCTTCTCGAAGAAGATCGGCGAGACCGAGTACGCGATCGGCGCGATCCCAGCGGGCGGCTACGTGAAGATCAGCGGCATGAACCCCGACGCGGACCTCCCTGACGAGGTCCGCACGCGCGCCTACTACGCGCAGCCGGTGTGGAAGCGGGTCGTCGTGATCTTCGCCGGGCCGGCTGTGAACCTGCTGCTCGCGGTGCTGCTGCTGTTCGTGTTCTTCTGGGCGGTCGGGGCACCCGAGGCCTCGACCAGCGAGGTGGGCCTGGTCGAGAAGGGGTTTCCCGCCGAGAGCCGGCTGCAGAGCGGCGACCGCCTGATCTCGATCGACGGCAAGAGCGGCGACCCGGCGGTGCTCTCGAAGCAGATCCGTTCGCACCGCTGCCCCGGGAAGCCTGAGGCGGGCTGCAGGGCGAGCGAGCCCGCAAGCGTCGTCGTGGAGCGCGACGGGCGCCGGCGGAGCTTCGAGCTGACGCCCGTCTACGACGCCGACTCCCCGGGCGGTGCCCGCACGCGGCTCGGCTTCGGCTTCGCGCCCGGGCCGCGCGTCACCCAGCCGATCGGGGAGGCCGCCACGACCTCGCTCGACCGTTCCTGGTTCATCGTCGAGCAGACGCTCGGCCTGCCCGCGCGGCTGCTCGACGCCGAACGGCGCAAGGAGGTGTCGGGCGTCGTCGGCTCGTACGAGTTCACGCGCCAGACGATCCTCTCGGACCTCGCCGACGTGCTGCCGATCCTGGCGATCATCTCGCTCTCGCTCGCGATCATCAACCTGTTTCCGTTCCTGCCGCTCGACGGCGGCCACATCTTCTGGGCGGTGGTCGAGAAGGTGCGCGGCAAGCCCATCCCGTTCAGCGTGATGGAGCGCGCGGGCGTGATCGGCTTCCTGCTGCTGATCCCGCTCTTCCTGATCGGCCTGACGAACGACATCGGCCGGATCTCTGGCGACGGGTTCCAGGTGCGCTGAGCGGGGCGCTCCGGCGGCTGTGGCCCCCTATCCTTCCCTCCGTGGCCTCGAAACGGCAGATCGACGTGGGTGGCGTGAAGGTGGGCGGCGGCGCACCGGTCGCCGTGCAGTCGATGACCAAGACCGAGACCGCCGACGTCGAGGCGACGATGCGCCAGATCCACGCGATCGCGGACGCCGGCGGGGACATCGTCCGCTGCGCGGTCCCGCGTGACGAGGACGTCGAGGCGCTCGCGCGGATCGTGAAGCAGTCGCCGATTCCGGTGATCGCGGACATCCACTTCAACCACACGCTGGCGCTGAAGGCGATCGACGCGGGCGCCCACTGCATCCGCCTCAATCCGGGCAACATCGGCGGCCCGGACAAGGTCGCCGAGGTCACCGCCCGCGCCAAGGCGGCCGGAACGCCGCTGCGGATCGGGGTCAACTCCGGGTCGCTTCCCAAGCACCTCCACGAGCTCGAGCGCGAGAGCTCGGTCGAGGCGCTGGTCGCGGCGGCCGTCGAGTTCGTAGAGCTGATGGAGCGGCTCGACTTCGAGGACTTCAAGGTGTCGATCAAGTCAACCAGCGTGCCCAACACGATCGCCTCCAACCGGCTGCTGTCGGAGCGGATCGACTACCCGCTGCACCTCGGCATCACCGAGGCCGGCACGAAGTGGACCGGCTCGCTCAAGTCCGCCGTCGGCCTCGGGACGCTGCTCGCCGACGGCGTCGGCGACACGATCCGCATCTCGCTCTCGACCTTCCACGCCGAGGAGGAGGTGAAGGTCGCCTGGGAGATACTCAAGGCGCTCAAGCTGCGTGAGCGCGGGCCGGTGCTGATCGCCTGCCCGACCTGCGGGCGGCTGCAGTTCGACATGGACACCGTCGTCGCCGAGATCGAGACGCGCCTCGAGTCCTACGACGACCCGATCGAGGTCGCGGTGCTCGGCTGTGTGGTCAACGGGTTCGGCGAGGCCGCCCAGGCCGACTTCGGCATCTCGGGCGCCAAGAACCAGGGCGTCATCTTCTCCAAGGGAGAGGCGCTGCGAAAGGTCCCCCAGGACGACCTCGTCAGCTCGCTCTTCGAGGAGATCGACAAGTACTACGCCGCCGGCAAGAAGGTCGTGCGCGACGAGCACGAGGCGGCCGCGAGCGCGGCCTTCGTGAGGGAGATCGAGGAGGAGAACGCGGGCGAGCTGACCCCCGAGCGGATCGCGGCGATGGAGGCCAAGGCCGCGGGGGAGCAGTCGCTCGAGGACGGCACCGCCCTGCCGATGGCGCCGCAGAACGGCGGCAGCCGCCCCGCGAAGCTCGACGAGAAGGTCTCACCCACCGCCGGGCGTCGCTTCAGCCGCAGGTAGAGCCCCGGATTGCCGGGGGGGGTATGGGGAGCTTCGTCGGCGCGCGTCGGCGAACGTCCCTGGTTGACGGTCAGGCGGTAGCGTCTTGGACGGCTGCGGCGAGCTGAGGTCCCGGACGGCTACGAGCGGGTCCTACTTGGCCGCGCGCTCACCCCCGCTTCGCCCCGTCCCTCGTAGACTCGCGCCCATGACCCGCCTCAGCGGCTACCTGCTGCCGACCGAGAAGGAGGCTCCCGCGGATGCGGAGGCCGTCTCGCACAAGCTGATGGTCCGGGCCGGGCTCGTGCGGCGGCTGGGGGCGGGGATGTGGACGTTCCTGCCCGCGGGGCTGCGGGTGCACCGCAGGGCGGAGGGGATCATCCGTGAGGAGATGGACGCCGCCGGCGGCCAGGAGATGCTGATGCCGGTCTTGCAGCCGGCGGAGCTCTGGCAGCGCACCGGCCGCTACGAGATCGACGAGCTGTTCAAGCTGAAGGACCGTCGCGGCGCCGATCTGGTGCTCGCCATGACCCACGAGGAGGCCCTCACCTTCCACGTCGCGCGCGAGGTGCGCTCCTACCGCGACCTGCCGCTCGTGCTCTACCACTTCCAGGTCAAGGAGCGCGACGAGCCGCGGCCGCGCGCGGGCCTGCTGCGCACGCGCGAGTTCGTCATGAAGGACGCCTACTCGTTCGATCGCGACCTGGAGGGCCTCGAACGCTCCTACGAGCGGCTCGCCGCCGCGTATGACCGCATCTGCGACCGGTCGGGGCTCGACTGGCACCGCGTCGAGGCCGACGTCGGGATGATGGGCGGGGTCGGGGCGCACGAGTACATGGCCCCCTGTGCCGCCGGCGAGAACGATGTCGCGCTCTCGGGCGCCGGCTATGCCGCCAACGTCGAGGTCGCGAGCGCGGCCCCGGCGCCCGTCGCGTCCCTGCCCGCGCCGCTCGACGCGCCGGTCGGGGTCGAGACGCCGGGGGCCACCACGATCGAGCAGGTCTCCCGCCTGCTCGAGCTGCCCGCGGGCGCGCTGATCAAGGCGCTGCCGGTGATCCGCGCCGACGGCTCCCCGTTGCTGATCGTGGTGCGCGGGGATCACCGCCTGAACGAGATCAAGCTCCAGAACGCGCTCGGCGGCCCCGCGCGGCCGGCGACCGAGGAGGAGATCGAGGGTGTGTTCGGAGGGCCTGCGGGCTACATCGGCCCCGTCGGCGCGCGCTTGCCGGTGCTCGCCGACGAGGCGCTGCGCGACCTCCGCGGCCTGGTCGCCGGGGCCAACGAGCCCGGGCGCCACCTGCGCGGCGTCGAGCCGGGCCGCGACTTCGAGCCCGAGTGGGCCGATGTGCGCACCGTCGAGGCGGGCGACACCTGCCCGGGCGGTGCGAGCATCCGGATCGAGCCCGCGATCGAGATCGCCAACATCTTCAAGCTCGGGACGCGCTATACGGAGCCGCTCGGCGCGAGGTTCCTCGACGAGGACGGGACCGAGCGCCATATCTGGATGGGCTCCTACGGGATCGGCCCGGCGCGCATCGCCGCGGCGGCCGTCGAGCAGCACGCGGATGCGGACGGGATCTCGTGGCCGCGCTCGCTGTCGCCCTTCGACGTCCACCTCGTGACGCTCGGCAAGGAGGGCGAGCAGGCGCGCGAGGTCGCCGACCGCCTCTACGGAGAGCTCACCGCCGAGGGCCTCGACGTGCTCTACGACGAGCGTGCCGCGAGCGCGGGGGAGAAGTTCGCCGACGCCGAGTTGCTCGGGTGCCCGCTCAGGCTGACCGTCGGCAGGCGCGGGCTGGAGGCCGGGGAGGTCGAGGCGCAGCTCCGGCGCAGCCGTGAGAAGCGTCCGATCGCGCTCGAGGGGGCGGCCGCCGCGGCTGCGGAGCTATGGCGCGCGCTCCCCTGAGCAGGCGGCGGCTGCTCGGCCTCGACCGCTCCGGCGGCCCGCCGCCCGAGACGCAGAAAGGCCAGCCGCTACGCCCGCTGACGATTCCGAACGTCGTCTCCTACGTGCGGCTCGCGTTGCTGCCGGTCTTCCTAGTGATGGCGTTCTCCTCCGACGACGGTCGCGAGCTCGCGGTCGCGATGGTCTACTGGGCGGTCGCGATCGGCGACCAGCTCGACGGCCTGCTGGCGCGGGTCACCGGCCAGTACAGCCGCCTCGGCGCACTGATGGACCCGCTCACCGACCGGGCGCTGGTGCTCTGCGGGGCGATCGTCTGCTGGCACTTCGAGCTGCTTCCGCGCTGGGCGCTCGCGGCGCTCGGGGTGCGCGAGCTGTTCATGCTCGTGCTGACCCAGGTCGGCCTGCGGCGCGGGATGGACCTCCAGATCAACATGATCGGCCGCTGGGCGGTGTGGCCGGTGATGTTCGCCATCTTCCTGACGCTGCTGGTGGATACGCGGGTGGCGGACGTATCCTTGTACCTGGGTCTCGTCCTCACGCTCTGGGCAACCGCCATCTACGTTCGGGAGGGTGCGGCCTTCCTGCGCAGCGCACCCTCAAGCTGAACTTGACACCTGGCTCTATACTCGCTTTTCCGATTACCGAAAGGCCTCGCGCAATGGACGACTTCCCAGATCTTGGAGCTCTCTCGGACGACGAGCTCAAGGCCGTGATCGAGACGCTCACGTCCGAGGAGCACGATCTCTCCTACCGCCGCCGGATCTTGCACGGACGGATCGACCTGCTGCGCGCCGAGCTGGTCAACCGGCTGCGCAAGAAGCACCGCCCGGGAGAGGCGACGATCAGCGGCGCCGACGTGGAGCAGCTCACGGACATCCTGTCGGGTAAGGCGATGCC
>JBPCKX010000034.1:0-18276 GCA_051003875.1 Thermoleophilaceae bacterium | reverse complement strand
CGCCCCGCCCGGCCGCGCGCCGGCGGCGGCGGTCGGCGGCGGCGGTCAGGCCCGCGGCGGCGGCACCGTCGCTCGCCTCCTGGTCACCGAGCTTGCCGGTCGCAAACGAGGGCACGATCCCGTCGTTGGCCTCCATCACGAGCTTGCGACGGCGGACATAGATCGGCTCGCGTTCCTTCCAGAGCGTCAGCACGGGCCCGGCGATGAAGATCGAGGAGTAGGCGCCGGAGGCGACCCCGACGAGCAGCGCGAAGGCGAAGTCGCGCAGCGTCTCGCCGCCGAAGAGCATCAGCGCGGACACCGGCAGCAGGGTCGAGAAGCTGGTCGCGAGCGAGCGCGTCAGCACCTCCGACATCGAGCGGTTGACGATCTGGGAGAAGGTCGCCCGCGGCATGCGCGGGACGTTCTCGCGGATGCGGTCGAAGACGATGATCGTGTCGTACAGCGAGTAGCCGAGGATGGTCAACATCGCCGCGACCGTCGACGTCGTCACCTCCCGGCCGACGAGCGCGTACACGCCCGTCGTGATCAGGATGTCGTGCGAGAGCGCGATCAGTACGGGCACGGCGAACTTCGCCTCGAAGCGCATCGCGATGTAGAGCGAGATCAGGATCAGGGAGGCGATGACGGCGATCAGCGCCGTGCGCGCGATCTGGGCGCCGAACGTCGGTCCGATCGAGCTCGAGGTGAAGTCGGCCTGCGCGACGCCGAACTCACCGTCGAGCGCGTTGCGCACGTCGTTGACCTCGTTGGGACGCAGCGTCGGGGTGGCGATCTGGACGAGGTTGTCGCCGAGGTCCTCGTCCTCGACCTTCTGGATCTTCGAGTCCGCGAGCCCGAGCGGGGCGATCACCGCGCGCACCTCATCGACGCTCGCCGGGCGCTCGAGCGGCGTCTTGATGCGGGTTCCGGACTCGAAGTCGATCCCGAAGTTGATCCCGAGCCCGGCGATCCCGAGCGCGCCCGCGACGAGGATCAGGCCGGATATCGAGAAGAACCACTTCGCGCGTCCGAGGAAGTCGAAGCGCCAGCCGCCGGCCTTGCGCGGCCGGGCGCCGATCGCGAAGCGCGACCCGATCAGCCGCGTGCGGCTCATCGCGCCGAGGATCGCCGAGGTCGCGAACACCGCCGTGAAGAGCGACATCAGCGTGCCGATCCCGAGGGTGAAGGCGAACCCCTTGACCCCCGCGGTCGCGAGCGTGAAGAGGATGAAAGCCACCCCGAAGGTGACGACGTTCGCGTCGATGATCGTGCGCAGCGCCTTCGAGTAGCCGCCCGCGATCGAAGCCGGGATCGACCTGCCCGCGCGCGCCTCCTCCTTGATCCGCTCGAAGATCACGATGTTGGCGTCGGCCGCGATCCCGAGCGTGAGGATCAGGCCGGCGATCCCCGGCAGCGTCAGCGTGATCGGGATCAGCTTGACGAGCGCGAACAGCAGGACCGCGTAGACCACGAGCGCCGTGGCCGCCACCGCCCCCAGCACGCGGTAGAAGACGAGCAGGAAGAGGATCGTCAGCAGCAGGCCGACGCCCGCGGCGAGCAGGCCCTGGTCGAGCGCCTGCTGGCCGAGCGTCGCCGAGACCTGCGTCTGGGAGATCAGCTTGAGGTCGATCGAGAGCGCGCCGATGCGCAGGCTCTCGGCGAGGTCCTGGGTCTCCTGGACGTCCCCGATGCCGTTGATCTGGGCGCCGGTACGGCCGTCGATCCCCTCCGGGTTCTCGCGGAAGTCGATCGTCGCGAGCGAGACGATCTCGTTGTCTAGCGTGATCGCGAAGCGCTGCAGCGCGGCGTCCCTGTCGCTCCCCGGCGGCAGGATGACCTCCGAGCCGCGCTGGGCGATCCGCTTCGTGACCTCCGCGAAGGCCTTGCGGCCCTTGTCGGTGAACTCCATCGTCACGATCGGCTCTTGGGTCTGCTGGTCGACGTTCTGCTCGGGGTTCTCGATGTCTGAGCCCGACAGCTCCGAGTCGTCCTCGAGCACGAACAGCCGCTTCACGTCCTCGGGCTGGTCGGGCGCGCGCTCGCCCTCGACGACGGCGATCCCCTGCGGGACCTTGAGGATCGTGCTCTGCGCCTCGGGGCCGCTCGAGCGGGTCGCGTCCTGGCGCTCGGACGCCGGCTGGGCCTCGCCGATCGGCACCGCCGCGAGCTGGTCGGTGCACTCCGAGCCCTTCGGGACATCCTTCGCCGAGCGCTGCGGCCCGGTGACACCCTCGAAGTCGGCCAGCAGCTCCTTGCAGCTCGAGTCCGGCCCCGCGACGAGGTCGCTGTCGGCGTTGAAGAGGTAGTACTTGTCAGCCGAGCTGTCGTTGCGCCTGTCGTAGAAGTCGCGGATCTTCTGCTCGTCCTCGCCGAAGCGCTGCTTGACCTCGTCGCTCGGCCCGTCGGGCGGGATGTCGGTCGCCTCCGCGCGCGGCGAGGCCCGCGCGGCGACCTTCACAGCGTCGAAGAGGCCGTCCGAGCCCGTGAAGGGGGTGTCGGGGCCGCGGCCGCCGAGGATGTTCGGCTCCCAGTCGTAGAACTGGAGCTGGGCTGTCGTCCCGACCTGCTCCTGCGCGCGCTGGGCGTTGTCCACGTTCGGCAGGCCGATCGAGATCTGGTTGCTCCCGGCGCGCTGGATCTCGGGCTCTGAGACGCCGAGCGCGTCGGTGCGCTTGCGGATCGTCTCGATCGCGTCGTTGACCGCCTCCGGGGTGACCTCGGGCACCTGCGGCGTCGGGCGGCCCTCGTAGACGAGCTCGACGCCGCCGCGAAGGTCGAGCCCGAGCACCGTCGGCTTGCTCGAGATGAGGTATCCGGCCCCCGCGACCAGCACCAGCACGAGGGCGATGATCGAGAGGTTGCGGGAGCGTGAGGTCATCTGTTCGGTCTACCGCCCCTCAACGCGGGGTGAGCACGAGCAGCAGCCCACCGTCGTCGTCGTAGGCGGGGAAGATGTCCGCCGTCGCCGGCTCTGGCCTGTCCCCCTCGGCGTTGACCGTGACCGGCTTGTCGAGCACCCTGACGCCCCACTCGAGCGCGGTGCCGATGTGGTCGTTGCCGCCCTCGAACTCGAGCCCGAGCACCTCCTGCACCGGCCTACCCATCACCTCGAGGTCGCCGAGCCCGGTCAGCTCGCGGGTACCCCTTCCGGCGCCCACGAGGCGCGCGCTCTGATCGCAGAGGAAGAAGGCCGCGGTCGGCGCCGGGTAGTAGTCGTCGAGCAGCTCGAAGAGGAAGCCGAAGTTGCACTTCTTGCACCCGCGCGCGCGGTTGGCGAAGCCGGCCGTTCGCTCGGTGGACACGCTGCGGTCACCGCAGCTCGGGCAGATGAAGTTCGGCACGGGCCTCAGACTAGCGGTGGCGCCGTGTGTACCCGCACCCCCACGCGTGCCCCCGTGACCCGCGACGCGGTGCGCCTCGACGCACCGCGGTCGCGCCTCAGAACAGCCGCGCACCCTCACGCGGCGGCTCGATGAGGCCCTGCTGGAGCAGGTAGGGCTCCACCGTCCGCGCCTGCGGCGAGATTCCATCCCGAGATCGCCCTGAACGATGACCGCACGCTTGATGCGCTATGATGCGCTATATGGAGGCTCGGCGTCGAGCACCCCGCCGTGAGGGTCAACGGACCACGCTACGAGTGCCCGACACACTCCTGCACGCCGCGCAGTCGCTCGCGCAGGAGCTCGGGACGACTACGAACGATGCCATCGTGCGTCTGGCAGAGGAGGGAGTCGCCGCCGGCGAGCGACGTCGGCTGGTCGAGCGCCTTGCGCGAGAGCGCCGGGAGGCGGTGGCGCGGGTCGGGTTCGCGGACGCGATGAGCTTCCCCACGCCCGAGGAGCTACGCGCGGCGATGCTGTCCGGCCGGCGCGGGCCCTGACCGTCGCCTGGGACACTACGGTCGCCTCGCGGCTGTTTCCGGGCAACCGCTACGAGCAGCACCTGCTGGGGCGCGCGGCCGCCGGCGATCCGGTAGCCATCACCGCACCGGGCGTGATGGAGATCGCCCACGGGCTCGCCCGGGCGGCACGCGGCTCCGCCCCCGGAGACGCCGCACTCGCGTGGTTCACCCGCCTGGCAACCAGCGACCTCGTCGTCACGCTGCCATTCGATGCCGCCGGCGCGGTCGTCGCCGGTCGTCTGCGCGCGGTCCAGCCGACCCCGCCCACGGGTTTGCGGAGAGCCGGCACCAAGCCCGAGCAGCGCGCGGGGTGGGTACTCGACCTCCAGATCGCAGCCTGCGCGTGGGCGCACGGACACTCCGTGGCGACCGACAACCGTCGCGACTTCGACGCGATCTCCGACCTCGTCGCCGCGCTGTACCCAACCGTGGCGGCGCTGGAGGTCCTCGACGCGCCTGCTCTCTGAGCGCTCCGCGCGTCGGGTCGGAGAAGTGGTCCAGCGTGTCACTGGGAGCTCAAGCGGTAGAGGCCCTGATAAGAGCTCTGCCCGACTGGTCTGCCGCGGTAGGCTCAACGGCACACCGCGGTCGCGCCTCAGAACAGCCGCGCACCCTCGCGCGGAGGCTCGAGGCCGATGTGCCGGTAGGCGGCCGGGGTACAGACCCGCCCGCGTGGGGTGCGCATGATGAGGCCCTGCTGGAGCAGATAGGGCTCGTAGACGTCCTCCACGGTGTCCTGCTCCTCGCCGATCGCGACCGCGAGCGTCGAGAGCCCGACCGGACCGCCGGCGAACTTCTCGCAGATCGTCCGCAGGATCTCGCGGTCGAGGCGGTCGAGCCCGAGCTCGTCGACCTGCAGCAGCTCGAGCGCCTCGGCCGCCACTGCGGCGTCGATCCAGCCGGCGCCGCGCACCTCGGCGAAGTCCCGCACCCTCCGCAACAGCCGGTTCGCGACGCGCGGGGTGCCGCGCGAGCGGGCCGCGATCGCCTCCGCCCCGGCGGCGTCGATCTGCACGTCGAGGATGCCCGCCGAGCGGCGCACGATCGTGCCGAGCTGCTCGGCGCCGTAGAGCTCGAGCCGGTGGGCGACGCCGAAGCGGTCGCGCAGCGGCGTCGTGAGCAGGCCCGCGCGCGTCGTCGCGCCGATCAGCGTGAAGGCCGGCAGATCGATGTTCACGACCCGCGCCCCCGCCCCCTGCCCGACGGTGATCGGCAGGCGGCGGTCCTCCATCGCCGGGTAGAAGGTCTCCTCGAGCGCTCGCGGGAGGCGGTGGATCTCGTCGACGAAGAAGACCGAGCGCGGCTCGAGCGAGGAGAGGTAGGAGGCGACGTCGCCCTTGCGCTCGAGCGCCGGCCCGGCGGTGGAGACAAAGGCGACCTCGAGCTCGTTGGCGACGATCTGAGCGAGCGAGGTCTTGCCGAGGCCGGGCGGGCCCGCGAGCAGCACGTGGTCGAGCGCCTCGCCGCGAGCGCGCGCCGCCTCCACGAACACGCGGAGCTGGTCCTTCACGCCCTCCTGCCCGACGAAGTCCTCGAGCCGCTTCGGGCGCAGCGAGCGGTCGAGCTCCTCCTCGGCGCCGACCGCCACCGGCGCCTGGATGCGGTCGGGCTCCCCGTCGCGGGTGACCCCGGGGGTGCGGATGCCGCTCACCGCGCCGTCCTCAACGCTCCGGCGATCAGCTCCTCCGGCGTGTCGCCGTCCGTCGCGTCGATCATCTCCTCGGCCTCTGCGACGGAGAAGCCGAGCTCGACCAGCGCCTCGCGCGCGAGCGTGTGCGGGTCATCGGTGGCGCGCGTGATCACTATTTCCTCGGCCGCTGCGCCCGCGACCTTCTCCTTCAGCTCGACGATGATCCGCTCGGCGGTCCGCTTGCCGATCCCCGGCACGGCCTGGAAGCGGGCGACGTCGCCGCTCGCGATCGCTCCCAGCAGCACGCGCGGCGCGCCGCCCGAGAGCACGGCCAGCGCCACCTTGGGACCGACGTTCTGCACGCCGATCAGCATCAGGAACAGGTCGCGCTCGGCCTCGGAGGTGAAGCCGTAGAGCCGGATCGCGTCGTCGCGCACGATCATGTGGGAGTGCAGCAGCACCTCGTTGCCGGCGGCGGGCACGCTCGCGAGCGTGTGCGAGGAGACGGCGAGCCGGTAGCCGACGCCGCCGCACTCGACGACGACGATCCCGGGGCGGCGCACCGCGACCCTCCCTCTCAGCGAAGCGATCATCGGGAGTGATTCTGCGCGTGGGGGCGGACGCCTTCCCGCCGGCGGGGCGCGGACGGGGCGCGGGGGCCGGGCGCGGACGGGGCCCGCGGCTCAGCCGAGCGCCGCGCGCACCGGAGCGGCGTTGGCGTGACAGATGGCGACGGCGAGCGCGTCGGAGGCGTGGTCGGGGGCCGGGGGCTCTGCCAGCTCGAGCAGCGCGCCGACCATTCGCTGCACCTGGCCCTTCTCGGCCCGGCCCGAGCCGCAAACCGCCTGCTTGACCTGCTGGGGGTTGTAGGAGAAGCAGGGCAGCCCCGCGGTGCCGGCCGCGAGCAGGATCACCCCGCGCGCCTGCCCGACCGCGAAGGCCGTGCGCACGTTGCGACCGAAGTAGAGCTCCTCCACCGCGACCGCGTCGGGTCGGTGCTCTGCGATCAGCTCGCAGACGCGCTCGTGGATGCGCGCCAGCCGGCGCTCGAGCGGCTCATCGGGCCGGGTCGAGATCACGCCGCCGTCGAGCGCGGCGAGCCGCTGCCCGCGTGCCATGACCACGCCGAACCCGGTGTGCGCGGTGCCGGGATCGATGCCGAGGACGACCACCATCGGAGGGATTCTGCGCCGCCGGCCGGACGCCTGCCCCCGTTCCGGCGGCGAACGCTGCGCGCTTGCGTCGGAGCGACGTTTTAGCTAAAGCGCACTCTTGAGACAGTTCGCACGTAATGGACATTGGCTCCAAAGGCGCGTACTCTCTCCGGAGACCCTGAAGAAGGAAAGGTCCGAGATGGCAGTCACGGCAGCAAGCACACCGAGGGTCCTGCGTCGGAGCGAGGCGGCCGAGCGGCTCGGCGTTCACCCCAACACGCTGGCAGGGTGGGTCAAGCGTGGGTGGCTGTCGGGGGTCCAGATGCCGAGCGGAGAGGTCCGGTACCGCGAGGAGGAAGTCGAGGCCCTGCGCAAGCGCATCTACGCCGTGTAGGTGACCGTCCGGCCGTTTCCTTATCGCGCTGCGCAAGACGATGGCGCGCTTCTGGGCCCGGGGGGACGCCGACCAGAGCATCGAGCGCTCAATGCGCGCCCAGATGGAGAATCGGCCGCTCGAGGATCTGGAGTAATGATCTGGACCGCGCCCGCTCCGCGAACCGTGTTCCGACCTCGGTAGATTTTGCTCATGGCAAGTATCCCTTGACAGGGGGTAGTTTCTGTGGGATGATGGCTCTAGACAGCGATGCCCCCCGTCAACCGAAATGCCCCACGCCGTGCAGAATCGAGCGCCAGCACGTACAGCATCATGGAGTTCACGCGCGAGTTCCCGGACGGTGCGACGTGCCTTGAGCACCTGTGGCGCGAGCACCATGCACCGGACGGTCACACGGCGAACTGCCCGAAGTGCGAAAAGCCGCGCCGCTTCCATAAGGTCAAGGATCGTCCTGCGTGGGACTGCGATAGCTGCGGCTACCACCTGCATCCCACGGCCGGGACGATCTTCCACAAGTCCTCCACGTCCCTGCGCTTGTGGTACTACGCCATCTACCTCATGAGCGAGACCCGCTGCGGTATCTCTGCGAAGCACCTGGAGCGCGAACTCGGCGTCACCTACAAGACGGCGTGGCGGATGCTGAACAAGATCCGCCACCAGCTCATGGCCGACGAAGGGGAGCCGCCGATGGACGGCACCGTTGAGATGGATGAGACCTACGTTGGCGGTAGCGCCGCAACGCGCCGGGTGGGCGCCCACCCGGCGACTCGCACAAGACACCGGTCTTCGGAATGGTCGAGCGCGAGCGCGGCCAAATCACGGCCGCCGTCGTCCCGGACGTAAAGCACACAACAATCCGGGCGCCTTCCGGTACAACCACCGGACAGACGCCACGCCCATGTTCCGCCTGCTTCTCAGCTCCATCACCCACGCGACGGCCTAGGGTCGTCATAGATCGTCCCTCCTCCGCGACGTTCCTTGGGACCCACACGGAGCACGAACACAGTTTGGATCTCTGAATCAACTTCCCAGATCACGCGGTACCGGTCACGCCCGACGTGGACGCCGTAGCAGCCGTCCCACGGCTCCCTCAGCGCTTCCGCGTTCACCGGCCACGGCCAACGCTGTAGACCTTCGAGGAACCGAACGACCTCCTGATAGGCAGGACGGTTGTTCCTCCTGAGGCGGTTCAAGTCCTGTCGTGCGACGGAGGAACGAGCTAGTCCCCATCGTCGTTCTTCTTGTCCTCGTCTTCGACGCCCCAGTGGACCTCATCCTCCCTCACCTGTTGGCGGGACTTCTTGAGTCGTTCTGCGTCTTTGGGATCAGCATTGATCCCATCGGTGATAGGAGCGGTAACGCGATGCAAATCCTGGAGAAACTGGTCTCGGGACCACGCACCGTGTGCGCGACTCGCCTTCGCCTCACGCTGCCGGTTCCGCGTAACACGACGGCTGCTGCGCACTAGGTCTTTCTGATCGTGATTGTCCATTCGGCTCCCTCTCTTAGCTCAGTGCCCTTCTCGCAAATTCAACGACATGAGTCGTCATGAAGTCGTACGCCTGCTGCAAGCGCTCGCTAATCAGCGACTCGTCCGGGGGGTCCTCGGGCGGCGGGAAGTAGAGGTCGGCGCGTAGCGTGAGGCTGCTCTCCGGCGAATGCACCGGCCCGATATCCGCATGCCAATGGTATTTGTCCGTGTCCCCCACCAGCTCCAGCCCCGTGCCAGACAACCGGCCGGGCAGGAGGTCTATGAGGCGCTCCCCGTCTTTTTTCTTTCGCAGCCGACTGGCGAGCATCTTGGACCGAAGAATCTCGGCTACGTCCTTCCCTTTGTCGTCCGGCACAATCCCTCGAATCACGATCCGCTCGGCAGTCAGGAATGGAAGGGACCGGGGGGTAAAGAATCTCTTGGTTTCCCCGAGCAGATGAAGCACTCGCTTGTCGAGGGCCTGCGGGGTCTCGAACGCTTCGCTCCTGATCCTGATTCGGGTTGTGGAGATGTCGTAGTGCCAGTGCTCGCTCTCGAACTCCGCCCCCATAGTGGCGTTCAGTTCACACGACTCGAAGAGATCATCGGAATTCAGCGCGCCGTATAGCTCAGACAACTGGCCTTGCTTGAAGCCGTGATCGAACCCCGGCCACATGAGGACGTCTAGATCGACCCTCCTTACGCCGAACTGGTCGAACATCAGCGGCATGTGGGCTCCCTCTCTCGCACGGCTATGACACCCAGAGGGTACGCTCATGGCTACCCCCTGTCAAGGGATACTTACCTTACTCGTTACTCGCCGAAGAGCTCGCCCAGCGCGAGCGCGAAGCCGGGGAGCTGCGGTGATGTGAGCGCGTCGGTCGCGCTCAGCTCGAGCGCGACGTCGAAGCCGCCGGCGCCGGGGGTCGAGCGTCTGAAGACGAGCACCGCGTCGGCAGCGGTGTCGACGAGCCACAGCTCGGGCAGGCCCCCACGCTCGTAGCCGGACTTCTTGGCGCCGATGTCGTAGCGCCAGGTGGACGGGGAGCGGACCTCGACGGCGATGTCGGGCATCGGCGACGGAGGTCTGGCGCGGATCGCGGGCGTGCGGCCCTCGGAGTACCAGAGGATGTCGGGCGCGTAGACGCTGCGGTCGTCGATGCGGACGTCGAGCGGCAGGATGATCTCGCCACGCCCGCCTCCCGCCCGTGCCCAAGCGCCGAGCGCGAGGCACAGCCGCAACTGGATTCGTTGGTGCAAGAGCGTCGGCTCGCTCACGACGACCTCACCCGCGACCAGGTTCCAAGGTCTGCCGTGCTCGGGCACCGGCAGCGCGATGAACTCCTCCGCGGTCATCGTCTGCGCAGCCCGCATCGCGGTCAGGCCGCCGCCACGCGCTCGAGCACCTCTGTGTCGATGTCGAAGTTCGCGTGGACGGCCTGCACGTCGTCGTGCTCCTCGAGCGTGTCGATCAGCTTCATCAACGGCCCCGCGGCGGCCTCCTCGACGGGCGCCCGCGTCGTCGGGCGCATCACGAGCTCGGCGGACTCGAGCTCGACCCCGGCCCCGGTGAGGGCCTCGCGCACGGCCGCGAAGTCCTCGGGCGCGGTGACCACCTCGAGCAGGTCGCCGTCGAGCAGGACGTCCTCGGCGCCGGCGTCGATCGCGACCATCAGGTCATCCTCGGAGTAGCGCGTACCGTCGGCGAGCAGCTCGCCCTTCTTCTCGAAGATCCACGCGACCGAGCCGGGCTCGCCGAGGTTGCCGGAGTGGATCTTGAAGGCGTGACGGACCTCCGAGCCGGTGCGGTTGCGATTGTCGGTGAGCGTCTCGACCAGCAGCGCCACCCCCGCCGGCCCGTAGCCCTCGTAGAGGACGGCCTCGAACGCGGCGCCGTCCTGGTCTGCGCCGCTCCCCTTCGCGATCGCGCGCTCGATGTTGTCCTTGGGCATGCTCGAGTCCTTGGCCTTCTGGACCGCGAGCGCGAGCGCCGGGTTCCCGTCGGGGTCCCCCCCACCCTCGCGCGCGGCGACCTGGATCGCGCGCGTGAGCTTCGTGAAGAGCTTGCCGCGCTTGGCGTCGACAGCCTTCTTCTTGTGCTTGATCGAGGCCCACTTGGAGTGTCCGGACATGGGGAGGAAGTCTACGTCGGGCGGGCGGCGGCGGATACGCTGCCGGCCATGCGCGCGCTGGAGACGAGGCTCGAGGGGCCCGTGCTGCTCGAGCCGGTCGTCCACGGCGACCAGCGTGGCTTCTTCCACGAGAGCTACCGCCGCGAGGCGTTCGAGCAGCTCGGCATCCACGACGAGTTCGTGCAGGACAACCACTCGCGCTCGGGACACGGCGTCGTGCGCGGGATGCACTTCCAGGTCGGCCGCGGGATGGCGAAGCTCGTGCGCTGCAGCGTCGGCGCGGTCGTCGACGTCGTCGTCGACGTGCGCAGGGGCTCACCCACCTACGGCGAGTGGGAGGCGTTCCCGCTCAACGACGACAACCTGCACCAGCTCTACTGCCCGGTCGGCTTCGCGCACGGGTTCGCCGTCGTGAGCGACTTCGCCGACGTGCTCTACAAGTGCAGCGCCTACTACGACGGCTCGATCGAGCGCGGCATCAAGTACGACGACCCGGACGTCGCGATCCGCTGGCCCGACGTCGAGCTGATCCCCTCCGAGCGCGACGCCGCCGCGCCGCTGCTGCGCGAGCTCGAGGGCGAGCTGCCGTTCAGATATGGCGGCGGATAAGGCCCATAGCGCTATCGTTGCCCTATGGCTCGCACCCAGACAATGGTGCAGCTCAGTCACGAGCTGATCGAGACGCTCGACCGGGCGGCAGCGCGTCGCGGCGCCTCGCGCTCGGCACTGATCCGCACGCTGCTCTGGGAGGCGCTGCGACAAGACCGCGACCTGGCGGTCGGCGAGCAGATCGCCGCGGGCTACCGGCGAGTGCCCCAGCTCGAGCCCGACGAATGGGGAGATCTCGCGGGCGGCGCCGACAGCGCGACGGAGGAGTTGCTGCAGCGCCTCGACGCCGAGGAGCGCGCCGGGGGCCACCCACCGTGGTGAACCGCGGCGAGATCTGGTGGTACGAGCATCCGAGCGCCGGGCGCCGGCCCTTCCTGATCCTCACTCGCGACGAGGCGATCCCGGTCCTGAGCCAGATCCTCGCCGTCCCCGTCACTCGGACGGTGCGCGGGATCCCGACCGAGGTGGCCCTCGACGAAGGCGACGGCATGCCGGGACCGTGCGTGCTGACACTCGACAACGTCACGCCGATCCGCGCCGCCCTGTGCGTCGATCGCATCACACGGCTGCGCGCCGAGCGCCTGCAGACGGTCTGCGAGGCGCTCGCGGCGGCGACCGCCTGCCCGGTCCGAGCCGGCCCGTGACCGTCGGTTCGGCAACCGCTCTCCGCGCCGCCGCGCTCAGACGCTGAAGCTGCCGTCGCGTTGCAGCTCTGAGCCGTCGACGGTGATCGAGCCGCCCCGGCGCAGGTCGCAGACCATGTCCCAGTGGACCGCGGAGTCGTTCACGCCGCCGGTCTCGGGGTAGCTCATCCCGATCGCCAGGTGGATCGTGCCGCCGATCTTCTCGTCGAGCAGGATCTCCTTCGTGCCGGTGGTGATCCCGTAGTTGGTGCCGATGCCGAGCTCGCCGAGGCGCCTGGCGCCGTCGTCGGAGTCGAGTATCTCGATCAGGAACGCCTCGCCGCGCTCGGCGGTCGCGTCGACGACCTTCCCCGCCTCGAAGCGCATGCGCACCCCGGAGACCTCGCGCCCGCCGTAGCTCGCGGGGAAGGAGAAGGCGACCTCGCCCTCGACCGAGTCCTCGACCGGACCGGTGAAGAACTCGCCGTCGGGCATGTTGTGGGTGCCGGTGCACGGGATCCAGTGCCGCCCTGCGACTCCCAGCCTGATGTCGGTGCCGGGAGCGGTGATGTGGACCTCCTCGCGGCCCTCGATCCACTCGGCCAGGCGGTTGACCTGCTCTGACTGGCGCGCCCAGGCGGTGACGGGGTCGCCGTCTGTCACCAGGCAGGCGCCGTAGTAGAAGTCCTCGTACTCCGACAGCGACATGCCCGCCTCGCTCGCGTATGCGTGCGTCGGGAACAACGTCAGCGCCCAGCGGTGCTCGCCGGCGGCCGCGCGCCGCATCGAGGTCTCCATCAGCCCCTTGCGCGCGCGCTGCGAGCGCGACTGCCTGCTCGGGTCGGCGGCCGAGAGGGCGTGCGAGTTGGCGTCGGCCATGATCGCGATCCGCACGTCGGCGTTCTCGACCGCCCACTGCGAGGGAGGCGGCACCCAGACGAGCTGCTCCTCGGAGGCGAGCCGCAGGAAGGCGGCGGCGGCCTCCTCGGTCGTGAGCTGCATGATCGGCAGCCCGCCGGCGCGCAGCACCTCCTCGTAGACCGACTGGACGAGCGGCTCGGCGGTCGTGGTCGCCTGGATCACGCAGACGTCGCCCTCGCGGACCCCCGTCGAGTAGCGCACGAGAATCTGCGCGAGGGCGTCGGCACGCTGGTCTCTCATCGGGTCTCCCGTCCGTTGGTTGATCGCGAGCGCTCGAGCAGCCACTCGTGCATGCTCGTATGGCCCGCCAGCTCGGGGTGGAAGGCCACCGCGAGGATGTTGCCCTGCCGGACCGCGACGGGATGCCCGTCGATCTCCGCCAGCACCTCGACGTCCTCACCGCGCTCGGTGATCCACGGCGCGCGGATGAAGACCGCGCGCAGCTCGGCGCCGAGCGCCGGGATCTCGAGATCGGCCTCGAAGCTCCGCACCTGGCGCCCGAAGGCGTTGCGACGGCAGTTGACCTCGAGCAGCCCGAGGTGGTCCCGGTCGAGCACGAGCAGGCCCGCGCACGTGCCGAGCACGGGCCGGCCCGAGGCGACGAAGGCGCGCAGCGGGGCGGCCAGCGTCGCGCGCTCGATCCCGAGCGTGATCGAGCTGGACTCGCCGCCGGGGATCACGAGCCCGTCGAGACCCTCGAGGTCGCTCGCGGTGCGCACCTCGCGCACGTCCGCGCCGAGCCGCTCGAGCAGCGCGGCGTGCATCAGGAAATCGCCCTGGACGGCGAGCACGCCGACGTGCGGCATCGCGCTACCAGCCGCGATCTTGGAGCACGCCGCCGTGGGCGTCGAGGTCGCCGATCTCGATGCCCGACATCGCGGCGCCGAGCTCGCGCGAGACGGCCGCGATGCGGGCCGCGTCCTCGAAGTGGATCGTCGCCTCGACCACGGCCGCGGCCATGCGCTCGGGATCCTCGGCCTTGAAGATGCCCGACCCGACGAACACGCCCTCGGCGCCGAGGCGCATCATCAGCGCCGCGTCCGACGGGCTCGCGATCCCGCCCGCGGAGAAGAGCACGACCGGCAGCCGGCCGTCCTCGGCGACCCGCCGCACGACCTCGAGCGGCGCCTGCAGCGCCTTGGCGGCCGCCGCGAGCTCCGGGCCGTCGAGCGTCGTCAGCCGGCGGATCTCGCCCGTGATCGCGCGCATGTGGGTGACCGCCTCGACGACGTTGCCGGTGCCGGCCTCGCCCTTCGAGCGGATCATCGCGGCGCCCTCGGAGATGCGGCGCAGCGCCTCGCCGAGGCCGGTCGCGCCGCACACGAACGGCGCATTGAAGGCCCACTTGTCGATGTGGTGCGCAGCGTCGGCGGGGGTCAGCACCTCCGACTCGTCGATGAAGTCGACCTCGAGCGCCGGCAGCACCTCGGCCTCGACGAAGTGGCCGATGCGCGCCTTCGCCATGACCGGGATCTCGACCGCGTGCTGGATCTCCGCCACCTTCGTCGGGTCGGCCATCCGCGCGACACCGCCGGCGGCGCGGATGTCCGCGGGAACCCGCTCGAGCGCCATCACGGCGTTCGCGCCGGCAGCCTCGGCGACGCGCGCCTGATCGGCGTTGACGACGTCCATGATGACCCCGCCCTTGAGCATCTCGGCGAGGCCCGACTTGACGCGGAAGGTGCCCTCTTCTCTCACCCTGTTCATGGTACGCGACGGGCGCTGGTGCCCTCGCTGCCAGCCGAGGAGAGACCGGCTACTCAAGCGGGACGCCTTATGCGGTCGGCGTAGGCCGACGGCGGCCACGCTTATCCCGTTACGGTAGGTACATGGCGGGACCACGCGGGAGGCCCTAGAATCGTGTGCATCTGGAGGGGGACGGTAAACAGCCGGCAGAAGTGCCCGCAGATGCGGTTGTCGTCAGGGGCGGAGTCATGAACGTCCGCGACCTCAAGAAATCCGCCAACAAGCACTTCAAGATCAAGGGCACCCACGCGCTGTCGGCTCGGTGCGTCCCCGGCTGCGACGCGCACGAAGTGGCCCACCAGACGCCGCCGTGCCACCTACCTCAGAACAAGATGCGAGTTGCCCAGGTCGGCGCGCTGAGAGAGCACGGATACGACGTGACGCTGACGGGCGAACCCGGCCACGCCTCAGTGTTCTTGCCCACACCGCCGATGGATACCGATTGGCAGAATCTTGAAGAGATCTTTGGTGATCCCGAAGACAATCCCGTAGCGAAAGGGAAGGGGCACAATGCCTGACTTCGCAACGGTCTACGTCGACTACAACGACATTGAAGGCGGGGAGCAGACCACCGCGCTGATGGAGGACGCTTCAGCAGCCGTATCCGTCGGAGAGACGGTGCTGTCGCTGGACGAAGAGGGCAATCAGTGTGTCGCGTCCGTGGTGCGCCTGGACGACGACGTGGTCACGCTGAGGCTGGACTGGTCGACTTGGTCCCCGAGCCAGGAGACCGAGCAGGGTTACACAGCCGGAAGGCCTTGATGCGATCGGCGGAGCGCCTTCTTCGCTCACGGCAACCGGGCAGGTCCGGGACCCAGGCTCCCTAGCTGGTCTCACCGCGCTCATAGATGACGATGTACTCGGTCATCGGCCTCGATCCAAGTCTGCCTGACGGCGGACCTTCACCGCAGCGGCCCCCTACTTCAGCTTGAACGCCTTGATGCGATCCGCGTAGGCCGACTCGTCGAGCGCGTAGATGCCGTACGCGAGCGCCTGCACGACGGCCAGCAGCGCCGAGTGGGAGCGCACGTAGGCGGGGCTGTTGGAGGAGTAGAAGAGCTTGTGGTCGGCGAGCTTCGCCGCCTCTGAGAGCGTCGCGTCGATGACGGCGATGGTCGCCGCGCCACGATTGCGCGCGAGCTTCAGCGCGCGCAGCACGAGCGGTTGCGGGCGCCCCGCCGAGAAGCCGACCAGCACGGTGCGCTCGTCGATCCGGCCGAGCTTGGCGAGGCCCTCCTGGCTCGGGCTCGCCACGACCTCGCAGCGCAGGTCGAGCAGCATCAGCAGGTGGCGCAGGTAACTCGCGAAGAAGGCCATCTGATCGGTGCCGCAGAGCACGATCCGGTCGGCGCGCGAGAGCAGATCGATCGACGCGGCGACCTCGTCGCGGTCGAGCCTGCGCGCGGTCTCCTCGACGTTCACGTGGTCGGCGGCGAGCGCCGCCTCGAACTCGGTCTGGTCGATCGGGAAGAGCGGCGGGTTGGCGAGGTCGACGACACCCTCCGCTCCCTCACGGGCGCGCCGGTACTCGTCGCGCGCGGCGGCCTGGAGCTCGGGAAAGCCTTCGAAGCCGAGCGCCTGGGCGAAGCGCACGACCGTAGAGCTCGATGTGTTGGCGCGGCGCGCGAGCTCCTCGGCGGTATGGAAGGAGGCCTCGTCGAGGTGATCGACGATGTACTGGCCGACGTCCTTCTGCGAGCGCGAGAACTCGTCGAAGCGCTGGCGGATCTCGGCGGACAGCGTCAGTGCGGAGGTGCCCGTCAGCTTCACGAGGTCGTCTTTCGCCCGCGACGGCGAAGTTCCTTCCCCGAAGGCCGCGGGCCGCGCGAAAAAGCGTCCTCAGCCCCTCAGCGGCTCAGCGGCTCAGCCCCTCAGCAGCTCACGGTAGAGCGCGACGTAGCGCTCGACACAGCGCTCCTGCGAGAGCTCCTCGGCGCGGCGGCGGCAGGCGCCGGCAGTGGCGGGGTCGCGCGCGAGCTCGATCGCCTCCAGCAGCGCCCGCGCGAGGGGCTCCGGGGCGTCCCCTTCGAACAGGCGCCCGATCGAGTCGCGGTCGACCAGCTCGGGGATACCGTCGAGGTCGCTGCCGACGACCGGCGTCCCGCACGCGAGCGCCTCGAGCAGCACGAGGCCGAAGGCCTCCGAGTAGGAGGGCAGCGCCGACACCCACGCCTCGCGGTAGGCGGCCACGAGCGCCGCGCGATCGTCGACGTCGCGCAGCTCCACCCCCTCCACCGCCGTCAGGCCGGCGCCACGCCCACCGCCCGGGTCCGACAGCACGAGCCGCGCGCCCGGCAGCGAGCGCCGCACGATCGCGAACGCCTCGATCAGCAGCCCGACCCGCTTGCGCGGCTCGGTCGGGTCGGCGCCGCAGAAGATCGTCGGCTGCTCTGAGCGCGCGCCCGCGCCCCCGCCGGCCGGAGCGAACGCCACGGTGTTGACGCCCGGCGCGATCACCCGCGCCTCGACGCCCAGCAGCCGCTCGAGCCTCCTCGCCGCGACGCCGCTGAGCGCGACCACCGCGTCTGTGCCCTCGACCGCTGCGCGCATCACGCGCCCGAGCAGGCGCCGGTGACCGAAGCCGTCCTCGCGGGGGATGCCCATGAAGGAGAACAGCGAGGGGCGGCCCGTCGCCCGCGACCAGCGCGCGGCGGCGAGCGCGTCGGCGTGGTGCAGCGCGTGCGCGACCTCGACGCCGGCGCGGCCAAGCGACCCGTAGGCGAGCGGCGCGTGGACGAGGTGCTGCTCGACCCCGAGCCACGCCGCCAGCGGGTCCGGCGGGCGGCGGTTGCGGCGCACGACGAGACCGTCCTCGACGGTCGTTGCGGGCCTACCCGCGTGGCTGGTGATCAGTCGCGGCCGGTGGCCCCGCTCTATCAGCCCGTCCGCCAGGTCACGCGCGAAGCGCTCGCTCCCGCGCCTGACCTCGGGCCAGTGGCGGGGGCTAAGTAGGGCGACGTCGATCGGCTCGATCAGGCCCAGATCTTCCACGGCGGATCGCCCCGCCCCCACAGGTCGTTGAGCTGGACGGAGTCCTTGTAGGTGTCCATGCACTCCCAGAAGCCCTGGTGGCGGTAGCCGTTGAGGCGCCCGTCGGCCGCGAGTCGCTCGAGCGGGTCGCGCTCGAGCACGCTGTCCTGCGCGAGGTAGTCGAACACCTCGGGCTCGAAGCAGAAGAAGCCGCCGTTGATCCAGTGCTCAGAGCGCGGCTTCTCCCTGAAGCCGTCGACGCGACCGTCCTCGCCGAGCTCTGTGACGCCGAACTGAAGCTCGGGCTGGACGACGGTCATCGTCGCCGTCCGGCGGGAGTCGGCGTGGCTTTCCAGCAGCGCCGGGAGGTCGATGTCGGCGACCCCGTCGGAGTAGGTGGCGCAGAACCGGCGCCCTTCGAGCCGCTCCCGCACGAGGTGGATGCGCCCGCCAGTGGGCGTCTCGGTGCCCGTCTCGACGCAGTCGACGCGCGTGCCCTCGGGCCAGCTCTCCCCCTCCACGAACCGCTCGATCAGCTCGCCGCGGTAGCCGGTGCACAGGACGAAGCTGCGAAATCCCTGTGCGGCGTAGATCTGGATCACGTGCCACAGGATCGGCCGCCCGCCGATCTCGACCAGCGGCTTCGGTATCTCACGCGTGCGCTCCTGCAACCGCGTGCCCCTTCCCCCGCAGAGGATCACCACTTCCGGGGCCGCGCTCATCGCGCGGACAGGCTAGCGGCG
>JBPCKX010000033.1:0-11476 GCA_051003875.1 Thermoleophilaceae bacterium | reverse complement strand
CGGCTACGCGCCGCGGAAGCGCGGCTCGCGCTTGGCGGCGAACGCCGCGACGCCCTCGCCGAAGTCCCCGCTGCGGGCGAGCTCGTGTTGCGTGGCGGCCTCGAGCGCGAGCTGGGCCTCGAGGTCGGGGTAGAGGGCGCGGTTGAGCGCCCGCTTGGAGGCCCGGTAGGAGAGCGTCGGGCCCTTGGCGAGCCTGACGGCCAGGTCGTGCGCGGCTTCGACCAGGCGATCGTCGGGGTGGACCTGGTTGACGAGCCCCCACTCGAGCGCCCGCGCCGCGCCGATCCGCTCGCCGAGCAGCGCCATCTCGAACGCGCGCGCCTTGCCGATCGCGGCCGGGACGAAGAGCGTCGACCCGCCGTCGGGCATCAGGCCGATGTTCACGAACCCGAGCGCCAGGAAGGCGGACTCGGCGGCGAGGACGAGGTCGCACGCGAGCGCCAGCGAGAGCCCGATGCCGACCGCCGGCCCGTTGACCGCCGCTACGACCGGCTTCTCGAGCCGGCGCAGGCCGAGGATGATCGGGTGGTAGACCTCCGCCAGCTCCCGGGCCACATCGGGCCCGCCGTCCTCGGCGCGCCGGCCGAAGCCCGACTTGAGGTCCGCGCCCGAGGAGAACGCGCGCCCCGCCCCGGTGATCATGACCGAGCGCACGGAGTCCTCGGCGGCCTCCTCGCGCACGAGCCGGCTGAGCTCGCTGCCGAGGGCGGCGCTCCAGGCGTTGAGCGAGTCCGGCCGGTCGAGGGTGATCCGCCCGACCCCCTCGGACTGCTCCCACTTGACGGTCTCGTGGCTCACTTCCAACCTCCCGGCCGATCGGCTCTCCGACGCGACCCTATCCTCACACGATGGTCCTCGACTCGCTCGAGTGGCTCGGCCACTCCGGGTTTCGCCTCACGGCGCCCGGCGCGACGATCTACATCGACCCCTACCGCGTCTCCGGGGGGCCGAAGGCAGACCTGATCCTCGTGACCCACGGCCACTACGACCACTTCTCGCCGCGGGACATCGAGCTGCTCTCCGACGAGCACACCTGGCTCGTCGCCCCCGCGCCCGTCGCCGAGCGCGCGAAGGGCCGGGTCAGGTCGATCGCGCCGGGCGAGGAGCTCGAGCTGGAGCCGGTGGCCGGCGTCGACGTTGCAGGCGTGGCCGCGTACAACACCTCCAAGCGCGACAGCGCAGGGGTGCTCTTCCACCCGCGCGAGGCGGGCTGGGTCGGGTTCGACCTGGGCGTGCGGGGCGAGCGGATCTACCACTCCGGCGACACCGACGTGATCCCCGAGATGGACGGGGTCGGCGGAGTCGACGTCGCGCTGCTGCCGGTCTCGGGCGTCTACGTGATGACCGCGGGCGAGGCCGCCGAGGCGGCGCGCAGGATCCAGCCGCGCGTGGCCATCCCGATGCACTGGGGCGAGCACATCGGCAGCCGCGCCGACGCCGAGAGCTTCGCCGAGCTTGCGCCCGTCGACGTCCGGCTGCTCGAGCGCGCCGTATGATGGCCGCCGTCTTGCGACGCCCGCGCGCCCTCCGTCTGCTCGCCTGGGGCGCCGTCGCCGTCGGCGTCGCCACGCCCCTCGCTCGCCACCGGTTGCGGCTCTCGGTCCCCGCCGTCTCGGCGTTGAGCGCTCAGGCGCCGTTCGCGCTCGCGCTCGCGACGCCCCGCTCGCGGCTGCGCGACGCGGGCATCTACGCGCTCCAGATGTGGGCCTACTACGCCCATTACGACATGCCCGACGACGACCCCGACCGCCTCCTGCGCCGCACGCGGATCGACTACCCGATCCGGGCCGACCGCCTGCTCGGTCTCGGCGAGCTGCCGACGCGCCGCCTGCAGCGCGCGCTCAGCGAGCCCGGCGGGCTCCGCCGCGGCGACTTCGCGCTGGCGCTCGTCCACTGGAGCTGGTTCGCGGTGCCGCACTGCACGCTCGTCTACATCCTCGTGTGCCACCCGCACCGGTACCCGCGCTCGGCCTGCCTGATGGCGGCCACCTTCGACCTCGGCCTCGTCGGCTACTGGGCGCTGCCGACCGCCCCGCCCTGGTGGGCCGCCGAGAGCGGCCGCACGGAGCCTGTCCGGCGGATCATGGTCGAGGCGGGGGAGCGGTTCTGGAAGCGCCTCTGGCGTCCGCTCTACGATTCACTCGAAGGCAACCCCTTCGCTGCCATGCCGTCCCTGCACTTCGGCACATCCGTGATGGGCGCGCGCCTGCTCTCAGAGGTCGGCCGGGTGCCGGGCGCGCTGGGCTGGGCATACGCGCTCACGCTCGGGTTCGGGCTCGTCTACCTCGGCGAGCACTACGTGCTCGACCTGATCGCCGGGCTCGCGCTCGCGGAGGGGGTGCTGCGCGCGGCACCGCGCGCCGGGCCCGTCCTGGCCGCGTGCGCGCGCGGCATCCAGCGCCTCGAGCCGGGGACGGCCTGATGTCCCCCGCGCAGCGCGACCGCGGTCCCGAGCGCCCGCAGGCCGAGGTCGACTCGCGCGACGAGGAACAGCGGAGGGACGACGCCGAGGATCTAAACGTGTCGGGCTTCGGCGTCCTGCTCCAGGATCGCCGCAAGCTCGCGACCGCCGTCGTCGTGATCGTGGCCGGGATCGTCGGCGTCTATCTGGTCCTGCCGAAGGTGGTCGGCATCGACGAGAGCCTCGACCGTCTCTCGCAGGCGACCTGGTACTGGATCGTGATCGCGGTCGCCTTCAACTTCGCCGCCTTCGCCGCATACGTCGCGCTCTTCCGGGGGATCCTCGGCGGGTCGGGCATCGACGACGTCCGCAGCCGGCTCGACGTGAGCGCCTCCTACCAGATCACGATGGCGGGGCTCGCGGCCACGCGGATCTTCTCGGCGGGGGGCGCGGGCGGAATAGTGCTCTCCTACTGGGCGCTGCGCAAGGCGGGCATGCCGCGGCGGCGCTCGGCCTGCCGCATGGTCGCCTTCCTCGCGCTGCTCTACTCGATCTACCTGCTCGCCCTGATCGTCTTCGGGGTGCTCCTGAGGACCGGGGTGCTGCCGGGGGACAACCCGGTCGGCGGGACGATCGTCCCCGCCGTGATCGCCGCGGTGGCGATCGCCCTGCTCGGCCTGGTGTCGCTGATCCCGGGGGACTTCGAGCGCCGCCTGCGCAACTTCGCGAGCACTCCTCGACGCGCGCGCCTCGCCGCGCGGTTCGCGAGCGGCCCGGCCACCCTCGCCGCCGGCGTGCGGACCTCGATCGACTACCTGCGCCACCCCAGCCGCGGCGCGCTGGCGGTCGCGGGTGCGACCGGCTTCTGGGCGGCGAACATCGGCGTCCTGTGGGCGAGCTTCGAGGCGTTCGGGGGCGATGTCCCGTTCGCCGTCCTCGTGCAGGGGTTCTTCGTCGGCATGGCGGCCAACCTCGTGCCCTCGCCGGCGGGCGGCGTCGGCTCGGTCGACGCCGGGATGATCGGCGCGTTCGTCCTGTTCGGCATTCCGAGCGGCGCCGTCTTCCCCGCGGTCCTCGTCTACCGTGTGATCGCCTTCTGGCTGCCGATCCCGCCGGGTCTGGTCGCCTACTTCCAGTTGCGCCGCACGGTGGCGCGCTGGGAGGAGGAGCGCGGAGTCTATACTTCAGAAAGTAAAGTGACAGCGGAGGCTACGTGAGCGAAGACGCCAGCAAGATCGAGAACGTGATCATCATCGGCAGCGGGCCGGCCGGCTACACGGCCGCGCTCTACACCTCGCGCTCGGATCTCGAGCCGCTCGTGATCGAGGGGTTCGAGTGGGGCGGCCTGCTGCAGCAGACCACCGACGTGGAGAACTATCCGGGCTACCCCGAGGGGATCATGGGCCCGGCGATGATGCAGGAGTTCAGGGACCAGGCGGAGCGCTTCGGCACCCGTTTCGTGACCGACGACGTCGACCGTGTGGAGCTCTCGCGCGAGGGAGGCATCCATCGCGTCCACATCAGGGACGAGGAGTACCTCGCGCGGACCGTGATCCTCGCGATGGGCGCCGAGCCGCGCAAGCTCGGCGTCGCGGGCGAGGAGGAGCTCGCCTCGCGCGGGGTCTCCTACTGCGCAACCTGCGACGCGGCGTTCTTCCGCGACAAGCCGACGATCGTCGTCGGCGGGGGCGACACCGCGATGGAGGACGCGACCTTCCTCGCCAAGTTCGCGAGCGAGGTCAAGGTCGTCCACCGGCGCGACGAGTTCCGTGCCTCGGCGATCATGCTCGAGCGCGCGCGGGGAACGGACAACATCGAGCTGCTGACGCCGTACGTGGTCGACAGCTTCGAGGCCGGCGACAACGGCTCGCTCGCGCAGGTCGTCCTGGGCGACACGGGCGGCGGCGAGGACGTCAAGCTGGAGGTCGACGGGGCGTTCATCGCCGTCGGTCACCAGCCGAACTCGGAGATCGTCCGCGACCAGGTCACGACCGACGAGAACGGCTACGTCGAGGTCGACGTTCCCTCGACCAGGACCAACCTCGCCGGCGTCTTCGCCGCGGGCGACCTCGTCGACCACACCTATCGCCAGGCCGTCACGGCGGCCGGCTCGGGCTGCGCGGCGGCGCTCGACGCGGAGGCTTACCTGCGCGACACCCCGCCGGATCCCGAGGCGCACTGGGCGGGTGACCCGCAGAAGGTGGAGGCCGCCGCCGAGGACCGCGCCTGAGCGCGGTCCGAGGATGGCTGTGAGCGAGAAGCTCGAGCAACTCGGCCTGCGCCCGGTCCACGAGTTCGACGAGGCGAACGCGGCCTGGCCGCGCGGCGAGCGGCTCGAGGCGATCCGCTCCGCGGCCGACGACTTCCGCGGCCGCTTCAAGCGGCAGGGAGAGGTCAGCGCGGTGTGCACCGTCGACCTGCTCGGCATGGGCTACCCCGTCCGCTACGCATTCGGCGGTGCGGCGAGGGGCGGGGTGAACCCCTACGTCAACATCGTCAACCGCCTCGTGGTCGTCCAGTTCCGCGACTTCGAGGGCGCGCCGCGCACGCTCTGCTGGGAGCCTACGGTGGCGGACGGCGCGATCGAGGCTCCGTTCTACCGCCGGCTCACCGAGCGCTACAACGAGCGGCTCGCCCGCACCATGCTCTGGCGTACGCACAACACGGTCGAGCAGGCGCTCGGGCTCTGCGGGCTGGCGCCGGGCGACATCGACCTCGTCGCCTTCGACCACCTGCAGGCCCAGGACATGCGCATCCTGATGGGCACCACCCGGCCGGTCGACGGCGAGTACGAGGCGCGCAGCCCGCTCTTCCCGAACGCCCGCTTCCTCTGCCGGCGCAAGGAGGTCGACACGCTGCGCGCACCGCACCCGATGCAGTGGGCGTGGTACGTGCCCGGCGCCATGGACCACGTGATCGAGGACGGCCTCGTGCTGCTCGACGGCGACGTCGAGCTGGGGGAGGGGGTCGCGCTCGCGTCGACACCCGGCCATACGGACGGCAACCAGTCGCTCGTGATCAACACGCCCGACGGCGTCTGGGTCTCCTCCCAGAACGGGGTCGCGGCCGACAACTGGCATCCGCACCTGTCGAAGATCCCCGGCGTGCGCAAGGAGGCGGAGCTCATGGGCTGCGAGGTGATCCTCAACTCGAACACGCTCGCGGACCCCCTCGACCAGTACGACTCGATGGTCAAGGAGAAGGCTCTGGCCGATCCCAACCGCGCCGATCCGCGCTGGATGAACGTGCTCCCGTCGTCTGAGCTGACGGCCCTGAGGCGCCAGTGGCCGGTCGTTCCGAGCTTCGCCTACGGCGGGATCAACTACGCGGCGGTCGAGCGCCGGCCGCGCTGAGGTCACGGCGGGGACCGCGGACTCGAGCGCGGGTAGTACCTTTCCGGCGGTGAGCCAACGCGACAGCTTCGGCGCGCGCTCGACGCTCGACACCGGCGGCAACGCCTACGAGATCTTTCGTCTCGACGCGCTCGAGCCGAGGTTCGACGTCGCGCGGCTGCCCTACGCGCTGAAGATCCTGCTCGAGAACCTACTGCGTCACGAGGACGGAGAGGCCGTCACGGCGAGCTCGATCGAGACCGTCGCCGGCTGGGTCGCAGCCGACGAGCCCGCGAGCGAGATCGCCTTCACGCCGAGCCGCGTCCTGATGCAGGACTTCACGGGCGTGCCCGCGATCGTCGACCTCGCCGCGATGCGCGACGCGATGGACGCGCTCGGGGGCGATTCGACGAAGATCAACCCGCTCGTCCCCGTCGAGCTCGTGATCGATCACTCGATCCAGGTCGACGCCTTCGCCGAGCGGCTGGCGTTCAGCAAGAACTCGGCGCTCGAGTTCGATCGCAACGAGGAGCGCTACGCCTTCCTGCGCTGGGGCCAGACCGTGTTCGACGGCTTCTCGGTGGTCCCCCCGAACACCGGCATCTGCCATCAGGTGAACCTCGAGTACCTCGCCACCGTCGTGACCGCTCGTGACGGCCAGGCATTCCCGGACACGCTCGTCGGCACCGACTCGCACACCACGATGATCAACGGGCTCGGCGTGCTCGGCTGGGGGGTGGGCGGGATCGAGGCGGAGGCCGCGATGCTTGGTCAGCCCGTCTCGATGCTGCTGCCCCAGGTGGTCGGCTTCCGGCTCGAGGGCGAGCTGCCCGAGGGCTCGACCGCGACCGACCTCGTCCTGACCGTCACCGAGATCCTGCGCGAGCGCGGCGTCGTGGGCCGGTTCGTCGAGTTCTACGGGCCCGGGCTCGCGGGCCTCCCGCTCGCCGACCGCGCGACGATCGGCAACATGGCGCCCGAGTACGGCGCGACGTGCGGCATCTTCCCGATCGACGCCGAGACGCTGCACTATCTCGAGTTCTCCGGGCGCTCACCGGAGCAGGTCGCGCTCGTCGAGGCCTACGCGCGCGCTCAGGGCCTCTACCACGAGCCCGGCGGCGAGGAGGCCGGCTACTCGGACACCGTCGCGCTCGACCTCTCGACGGTCGAGCCGAGCCTCGCGGGCCCGCGACGCCCGCAGGACCGGATCGCGCTCGGGGACGTCGTCGAGAGCTTTCACGCGGAGCTCGCGGATGAGGGCGCCGACGGCTCCTCTCCTCACAACGGCGCCAACGGAGGGCACTTCACGTTCCCGGCGAGCGATCCGATCTCCTCGCTCACCGGTAGCGACCAGGACACCCGGCCGGCCCACCGCCACGCCGCGCTCGCGGAGCGTCCCGTCAAGCAGAGCACGCGCGTGCTGCTCGACGGCGACGAGTTCGAGCTCGAGGACGGCTCGATCGTGATCGCGGCGATCACGAGCTGCACCAACACGTCGAACCCGTCCGTGATGCTCGCCTCCGGCCTGCTGGCGAAGAAGGCCGTCGAGCGGGGGCTCGCGCGCAAGCCGTGGGTCAAGACGAGCCTCGCGCCGGGCTCGCAGGTCGTCACCGACTACCTCGACCGCGCCGGTCTGTCGGAGCCGCTCGAACGGCTCGGCTTCAGCCTCGTCGGCTACGGCTGCACCACCTGCATCGGTAACTCGGGCCCGCTGCGGGACGAGATCTCCTCGGCGATCGAGGAGTCAGACCTGACGGTCTGCTCGGTCCTCTCGGGGAACCGCAACTTCGAGGGACGGATCCACCCCGAGGTGAAGCTCAACTACCTCGCCTCGCCGCCGCTGTGCGTCGCCTACGCGCTCGCGGGCAGGATCGACCTCGACCTCGTGACCGAGCCGCTCGGCGAGGACCGCTACGGCCGGCCGGTCTTCATGCGCGACATCTGGCCCTCGCAGGAGGAGGTCAAGGCGGCGATCGAGCAGGCGATCGAGTCGGACATGTTCCGCAAGAGCTACAGCCACGTCTTCGAGGGCGACGACAGGTGGCACGGGCTCGACGTGCCCGACGGAGACCGCTACGCCTGGGGCGAGGACTCCACCTACGTGAAGCGTCCACCGTACTTCGAGGGGATGTCCGCCGAGCCGGCCGAGGGCTTCGACAGGATCGTCGGAGCGCGCGCCCTCGGGCTGCTGGGCGACAGCGTCACGACCGACCACATCTCGCCCGCGGGCCCGATCAAGCAAGACTCCCCGGCCGGCCGTTACCTGCTCGAGCACGGCGTCGAGCGCGGGTCGTTCAACTCCTACGGCTCGCGCCGCGGCAACCACGAGGTGATGGTCCGCGGCCCCTTAGCGAACGTCCGCCTGCGCACCCAGCTCGCGCCCGGCACCGAGGGCGGGTTCACGACCAAGGACGGCGAGCAGATGTCGATCTTCGACGCCGCGGCCGCCTACGAGTCCGAGGGGGTGCCGCTGTGCGTGCTGGCCGGCAAGGAGTACGGCTCGGGCTCCTCGCGCGACTGGGCGGCGAAGGGGCCGCGGCTGCTCGGGGTCCGCTTCGTCCTCGCCGAGAGCTATGAGCGCATCCACCGCTCGAACCTGATCGGCATGGGCGTGCTGCCGCTCCAGTTCCCGGACGGCGAGTCGGTCGGGTCGCTCGGGCTCGACGGGTTCGAGACCTTCGACCTCGCCCCGCTCGAGGACGGTGCGCGGGAGCTGGCGGTGACGGCCGCGGGCCGGGGCGGGGGCGAGGGTGGCGGCGAGGGCGAGAGCCAGGTCATCGAGTTCGATGCGCGGGTGCGCATCGACACGCCGAACGAGTGGCTCTACTACCGCCACGGCGGCATCCTCCAGTTCGTGCTGCGCCAGCTCGGCACGGGGTAGCGCGCGGCGGGCGCGCGGTTGCGCGGCGGCGCGGGGGCCGCTTCGATTGCGCCGCGGGTGCCCTGGACGGCGGTCCCGGGCGGGCGAAACCTCGGCAGCTCGGGGCTCGCGTCGGACCGGCCGAGGTTGTGACCGACTGCTGGGCGAAAGCTCGGCAGCTCGGGGCTCGCGTCGGACCGGCCGAGGTTATGACCGACTGCTGGGCGAAAGCTCGGCAGCTCGGGGTTCTCGTCGCACCGGCCGAGGTTGTGACCGCCTCGGAGTGACACTGCTCACTTCCGCCGCCGCTCGCCGTCGCCGCGTAGGCTGGCGGCTGTGGCCCGGATCCTGCTCGTGGGTTGTGGCTGCCGGGGGCGGGCTCTGGCCGCGTCGCTGCGCGAGCTGGGCCACCTCGTCCGCGGCACCACACGCTCGCCCGCGCGGCTCGCGGTGATCGAGGCGGCCGGCGCCGAGGCCGTCGTGGCCGACCCCGATCGACTGGGGACGCTGCTGCCCGCGCTCGAGGGGGTCAGCGCCGTCTGCTGGCTGATGGGGAGCGCGCAGGGCGCGTCCACGCCGGCCGCGCTGCACGGGCCGCGGCTGGGCTCGCTGCTCGCGAAGCTCGTCGACACCCCGGTGAGAGGGCTCGTCTACGAGGCCGCCGGCTCGGCGCCGGCGGCGCTGCTGGCGGAGGGCGGGGCGCTCGTCCGCGAGGCCGGCGTGACCCACCGGATGCCGGTCGCCGTGGTCGACCGTCGGCCCACCGACCTGGCCGACTGGATCGCGGCGATGGCCGCCGCCGTAGGTCACGTGCTCGGAGAGTGAGCGCGGCGGCGCGCGCGGTGAGCGCGGCGGCGCGGTGAGCGGCGGCGGCGCGGCTCGCTACACGCCGACGGCGAGCCCGCCGGCGACGGCGAAGAGCACCACCATCAGGATCAGCACGACCGCGAGCGGGCCGACGCTCGTCCAGGTGCTCTCGGCCTCGAGCACGGGGCGCGTGGCGATGACTACCGGCCGCGTGGCGATGACTGCCGGCCGCGCCGGTGCCTGTCTCTCAGACTGCGGCGGCGGTGACTGCGTAGGCGGCTCCGCGCGGGGCGGCGTCGGCGGGGGCGTCGGCGCGGAGGCTGGGGCGGCCGGCGCGGAGGCCGCCGCCGCGGAAGCTGGGGCCGGCGTGGACGCCGCCGCCGGGGGCACCCGCGGGATGGCGGGGGCGGACGGTCTCGGCGGAGGCACCTGAACGATCATCGGCGCGGTCAGTCTGGGCGGCGGGGCTGGAGGGTCGGCCGAGAGTCGAGGGGCCGGCGGCGCGGGAGGTGCGACAACCGGCGGCGGCCCCGGCGAGGGCGGCGGGGTCGGATCCGGCGAGGGCGCTGAGCTAGCGGCGAACGAGGCGGGATCGGGCTCGGGCGCGTAGGGCTCGGCAGCGGCAGGGTCAGGCTCGGAGGACTTGTCGGCAGCGGGCTCGGCCGTCACGGGCTCGGCGGCCGCGGACTCGGCGGCCGCGGACTCGGCAGTGGAGGGCTCGGACGCGGAGGGCTCGGCGGCCGCGGACTCGTTCGCGGCGGCCGCGGGCTCGGCCGTCGGGGGCTCGGCAGCGTCCGGCTCTGCGAAGGGAACGGGTGTCGCCCCCGGCGGCGGCAGGGCCGGTGCGGTCACCACGCGCAGCAGCGGCCCGGCGCCGGCCGCCGGCTGCGCCGCATCCGCATCCGCATCTGCATCCGCGCCCGGCCGCACGTGCGTGGCGTCCTGCGCCGCGGCGGGATCGTCCCGCCGGAAGCCGGCCACGAGCGCATCATGCGCCGTGGCGAGGGCGGCCTCGTGCTCGACGCAACGCCCGCAGTTGGCCAGATGCGCTTCGAGCCGTGCCGGACCCGGAGGCTCGAGCGCGGAGTCGATGCGGTCCGAGATCAGGCGCTCGGCCCGCTCGCACCAGCCGCTGCCCGGCAGCGGGTACAGCTTCCGTCGCAAGGCCTTGCGTGCGCGTGTCAGCGCGTAGGCGAGCTCCTCGCCGGCGAGGCCCGTCTCGCCCGCGGTCTCTGCGCGCGACCGTCCTGCGAGGGCGATCAGGGAGAGCGCCTGGGCAGCCGCTCGGTCCAGGTCCGGCAGCTCGCGCGCGGCGTAGCCGAGCGCGTCGGCCGGGGCCGCGGGGGAGGGGCGGGGAGCCGGCGAGCGGAGCGGGGCGCCTTCCATCGACTTCAGGATACTCACGGCGACCCCGGCGGTTCGACGCGTCCACTAAAATCCATAATTCCTGCCAAGTTTAGAGCCTTTAGGAGGCGCCCATGACCGACTACGCGAATGACGTCCTGGTCGACACCCAGTGGGTCGAGGACCATCTGGGCGACGAGACCGTTCGCATCGTCGAGGTGGACGAGAACCCCGCGCTCTACGCCGAGGCCCACATCCCGGGCGCGATAGGGTTCGACTGGAAGAGCGACCTGCAGAAACAGGTCAAGCGCGACTTCCTCGGGCCAGAGGACTTCGCGACGCTGTTCGGCAGCCGCGGGGTGTCGAACGACCACACGGTGGTGCTCTACGGCGACCGCAACAACTGGTTCGCCGCCTACACCTACTGGTACCTGAAGTACTACGGCCACGACAACGTCAAGCTGCTCAACGGCCCGCGCGAGAAGTGGATCGGCGAGGGCCGGCCCACGACGACCGAGCTGCCCGCTCACGCCGCCGCGACGTTCTCGGCCCAGGACGGCGACGACGCCATCCGGGCCAAGCGCGACGAGGTCTTCGCGGCGCTGGATGCCGACACCAAGCTCGTCGACGTACGCGCCCCCCAGGAGTACTCGGGCGAGCTCATCTCCATGTTCGGCTACGAGCAGGAGGGCGCCCAGCGCTCCGGCCACATCCCCGGCGCCGCGTCCATTC
>JBPCKX010000032.1:0-8519 GCA_051003875.1 Thermoleophilaceae bacterium | reverse complement strand
GGTGGGCAGAGGAGACGCTCCCCCGACAGACCGAGCCGCGCCCATCCCCCGAACCCGACTGTCTTCCCCGCCGTCGGTGCGGGAGCGGGTGCCGGAGCGGGTGCAGGCGCCGGCGCGGGTGCAGGGGCGGGTGCAGGCGCCGGGTTGGGCACCGATCCCGGCGCGGGCGCGGGGCTCCCCGCGCCGGGGACCCGGCCGGGACGCCGAGGCCCGAGCTTCGGCGCAGGAGGTGCGGCGGGCTCCTCGACCTCGACGACCTGCGGCAGCGGCGTCCCGGTCGCGGTCGCCGAGCGGCGCTCGTCGAAGACCGCCGTGAGCTGCACGAGCGCGAGCAGCGCGTTCTGCGGATCGAGCGAGCGGGCGGTGGCGATCGAGCCCAGCGCGGCGGGCGAGTCGGTCAGCAGCACCTGGAAACCGGCCAGCCGGAACCAGGTGAGCGCGTTGTCGGGCTGGCGCTCGACGGCTTCGGTGAACAGGCGCCCGGCCTTCTCGGGCTGCCCGCTGCGGCGCGCGATCGAGGCGCCCGCGAAGAGCGGCTGGACCGAGAAGGGGTTGAGCCGCGCGGCCATGTCGGCCTCCTCGGCCGCCTCCCTGAGGTCCTCCGGGCCGCTGCTCGCGGCCGCCTTCGCGAGCGCGTCGCTCGCCATGTCCTTCGAGAGCGCCGGCAGCAGCGCAGAGACCCCGAACAGGCACAGCACGGCCGCCCCCGCCGCCAGCGCCGGCCCGCGCGAGAGCGGCATCCCCCGCGACCGGCGCGGCGGGCGACCGTTGCCACCCCCCTCACCGCCCCCGCCGCCGGGCGAGCGCGCCGCGAGCACCCCTACGAAGATCATCAGCGGCAGCGTCACCGCCGGGATGTCCCAGTCCCAGTCGACCCAGATGTGAAGTGCCCAGGCCGCGCAGCCCGCGAGCAGCGCGGCCCCGTAGGCGCGCTCGCGCGAGGGCGCCCGCGAGAGCGTCGAGGTCGTCGCGGCGAACCCGAGCAGCGCCAGGCCGCCGAGCGCGAGGGCGGCCCCGATCAGGCCGGTCTCCGAGAGGAACTCGAGCGGCACGCTGTGCGGCTGGCGCACGTCGATCGTGTTGTCGCGGTAGGCGCGGTGAACGAGCGGGAAGGAGCCCGCCCCGTGGCCCACCAGCGGTCGATCCGACCATGCGCCCGCGGCCTCCTGCCACCAGACCCAGCGGTTGCCGGAGTTCGTCTGCAGGATGCGCGCGGGATCGTTCTGGCGGTCGACCTTGGCCTCGGTGAAGGAGTCGATCTTGTCGTCGATCGTCCCCGACAGGCCGCGCTCCGAGGCCGCGAGCCCGCCGGCGAGCAGCACGGCGGCGAGCACCGCCGCGGCGGCCGATCCGCGCCTGAGCAGGAAGGCGCCGCGCTCTGAGAGGACCACCCCGCGCGGCGAGCGCGTGATGCGCCGCTGGAGCACCGTCGCGAGCGCCAGGCCGGCGAGCAGCGCGGCGAGCATCAGCGCGCCGTCGTCGGTGCGATCGGAGAGCGGGAGCCCGCCGATCTTCGTCGAGGTGAGGTCGTCGCTCGTGACGCCGACGAAGACCGCGGGCGCGCTGCCGAGCACCCCGATCCCGGCCATCGCGGCGAGCGTCAGGCGGTCCGGGCCGATCGCCACCAGCAGCGCGAGCGCGACGACGAGCACGAGCAGCCCGCCGCGCGAGTAGGTCAGCGCGAGCGTCGTCAGCAGCACGACGAGCGCGACCAGCCCCGCGATCCGCAGCCGCGCCGAGCGCTCGAGGTCGGCCGCCGCGCGCACCGCCACCGGCACCGCCAGCACGCAGAACAGCCCGAGCGCGTTCCAGTACTCGATCGGCGCGCGCAGGCGCGAGATCCCGTTCGCGTGGTCGAGGTCGAGCACCCCGGGGATCTCCACGAAGGGCGCGAGCTTGGCTCCGAGCGCGTAGAGCGCGACGAGCACCGCGACGGCGAGGTAGCCGAGCGCGACCCGCTCGACCGCCCGCGTCAGACTCGAGCCGAGCACGACCCCGAGCGCCGCGACCAGCGCGTAGGAGATCGCGCGGTTGACCTCGAGCCAGGTCTCGTCGGGGGCGACCGACCAGGTGATCGAGAGCGCCGACCAGACGGCGAAGCCGGCGAGCAGGCCGATCCCGGCGACGGCCCGCCCCGAAGCCTCGAAGCGCAGCGCCCCGAAGAGGGTCGCGGCGAGCGTCGGCAGCGCGACCGCCGCGACGATCAGTTGCAGCCTGCTCTCGTCGGGGATCCCGATCGCGCCGCTCGCGAAGGCCGCGTAGAGGACGGCCGCGGCGAGTCCGGCCGCGAGCAGCAGCGGCGCGGGGCGCGGGGTGTTCTCGTCGCCGGCGATCCCGCTCAGGTAGCCGGAGCGGGGAACCCGGCCGGCGGGGCGTGTCTGTGTCGCCGCCATCGGCGCTCATTGTTGCGGGCGCGCTCCATAGGCGCGCCGCGGCCGGCGGGGCGCTAACTTCTCCTCTCATGCGAGGGATCAGAGCCACGGTGATCGTCGCGATCGTGACGACGTTCGGTGCCGCCGTCCCGGCGAGCGCGCAGGACGTCTTCAACGACTTCCGCCGCAACGGCACGATCAACCCCTGCAACTACTCCGACGGCCAACTCCAGCAGGGCCTCCAGGGCCTGCCCCCGGACATCCAGCAGTACGCGCCGGGCCTCGCCGACCAGCTCGCCGCCGGGCGCGAGGGCTGCGGCGGTGCAAGCGGCGGAATCCAGCCGACCGGCGCCGTGCCGGTGCCCTCCGCGGGGGGAGGCGGGCCGGGAGCGCCGACCGCACCGCCGCCACCCCAGATCGAGGTCCCCGAGCCGCCCGCGCCGAAGGCGAAGGCACGCCGGCGCCTGGCGGACATCGACACGCCGACCGTGACGACCGCCGTCGCCACCGGCGCCAAGACGCCCGGCTGGCTGCTGCCGCTGCTCGCCGGCCTCTCGCTCGGCGGCCTGCTGCTGGCCGGCATCCGCGTCGGGGGCTGGAGCGCCGAGCGCTTCACCGGCCCGCTGCGGGCCGCCTTCGGCGAGGCCGGCGGACGTACCGCGGACGCGCTCGCGCAGCTCCGCGACGCCGCCCGCTTCGGGCGCTGAGGGGCGGTCCGCGAGGGCCGCGAAGAGGCCCGCGCCTGTCACAATAGGCAGTACCGATCCCATGCCGGTTCCGTCCGACGAGGAGAGCAATATTCGTCGTTCCCCCGCAGCCTCCGCAGCGGGCCCAATCGGAGCCAGGCACCATCAAGAGGAGAGGTCATGCCGAGTAGCCGCAGCGCCGCCGCAGCAGGTACCACCAGCACCGACGGAGTCATGATCGCGCGACGCTTCACCGAGCCCGGCGTGCACCCGTTCGACGCCGTCGAGTGGGAGCTGCGCGACGCGCTCATAGGCGATCCCGCGCAGCCGGCGTTCGAGCAGCGCGGAGTCGAGTTTCCGCGCGCGTGGTCGCAGAACGCGACCAACATCGTCGCCCAGAAGTACTTCCGCGGCCGCGCCGGCTCGGAGGAGCGCGAGTCCTCGGTGAAGCAGATGATCGGGCGCGTCGCGGGGACGATCGCCGCCTGGGGCCGCGAGCTCGGCTACTTCGCGACGGTCGAGGACGGCGACGCCTTCGAGGCCGAGCTGACCCACATCCTGCTGCACCAGATCGCGGCGTTCAACTCGCCCGTCTGGTTCAACGTCGGCTTCGAGGAGAGCCCGCAATGCTCGGCGTGCCAGCCGTACGACGCGCTGATCTCCACACCGGCCGGGATGGTCCCGATCGGAGAGCTGGTCGAGGGCGAGCAGGTCGGTCGCGAGGTCTACGACGCCGCCGGAGTGACGCGGATAGTCGCGGTCAAGCACAACGGCCGCAAGCCCGTGAAGCGGGTGCGGCTCGGCAACGGACAGTTCGTCGAGGCGACAGCCGACCACATCGTCAAGGCAGTGCGCACCCGGCGCACGACCCCGGAGTGGATGCGGGTCGATCAGCTCGAGCCCGGCATGCGAATGCATCTGCACCCGCACCGCGCGAAGGTCGCCGAGCCGGCTCTCGTGGCGGCGGGCGACGTTGGCGGCGACAGCGTCGATGCGATCCCGGCCCTCGGGGCCGAGCGCTCCCATGCCGAGACGGTCGCCGTGGCGGAGGCCGCGCTGGCGGGCTGGCTGCAGGCCGGCGGCTTCGTGGGCCAGTACGAAAGCGGCACCAACCGCTCGCTGACGATCGAGTTTCAGGTCGCCACCGCGGACGAGTACGCATGGATCCTCGAGCATCTCGCGACAGCCCTGCCCGGCGTGCACTACAACGTTCGCGACGTCGAGTCGCTGGACGAGTCGCTGACCGTGCGGCGCATCCGGCTCTACGGGGAAGTCCTGCGCGACTTCGTCGACCGGTGGGGCCTGCGCGCGCGGGGCACGGAGATCCGCGTCCCGTCGCAGCTCTTCACCGCGACCCACGACGAGGTCGTCGCCTATCTGCGCAGCATCTTCCAGGCAGACGGATACGTGACCGTGCGCCGCCAGAACGGCGAGCAGAGCGGGCGCATCGGCTTCGCCGTGATCTCCGAGCGCTGGACGGAGGATGTCCAGCTCCTGCTCAACGTCATCGGCATCTACTCACGCCGCACCCGCAAGGCCGAGCCGCGGTCCGATCGCAAGGACATGCACGAGCTCTCGATCAGCATCGGCTCCGAGCGCGCGCGCTTCGCCGAGCTGGTCGGCTTCGCGGACCGTCGCAAGTCCGCAACCCTCGCAGAGACCCTCGGGCTGCGCAACCCGAAGCGCTGCCCGGACCTGCGCGAGGAGGAGGTCGTGGCCGTCGAGGATCTCGAAGCACAGGAGGTCTACGACATCCAGACCGAGTCCGGCGAGTACCTGTCCAACAACGTCGCCGTCCACAACTGCTTCATCCTCAGCGTCGAGGACACGATCGAGTCGATCCTCGACTGGAACACCAAGGAGGGCAAGATCTTCCGCGGCGGGTCGGGCGCCGGGGTCAACCTCTCGAACATCCGCGGCTCGATGGAGCACCTCTCGAAGGGCGGGCTGGCGTCCGGCCCGGTCTCGTTCATGCGCGGGGCCGACGCCTGGGCGGGCACGATCAAGTCGGGCGGCAAGACCCGCCGCGCGGCCAAGATGGTGGTGCTCGACGTCGACCACCCCGACATCCTCGACTTCGTCTGGTGCAAGGCGCGCGAGGAGCAGAAGGCGGGCGCGCTGCGCGACGCCGGCTTCGACATGTCGATCGACGGTGAGGGCTTCAACTCGATCCAGTACCAGAACGCGAACAACTCCGTGCGCGTCACGAGCGAGTTCATGGAGCGCGCCGAGCGCGGCGAGGAGTGGCAGACGACGAGTCGGGTCGACGGCTCGCCCGTCGGCGACCCGCTCGACGCGGCCGACGTGCTGCGCCAGATCGCCGACGCAGCCTGGCGCTGCGCCGATCCCGGCATGCAGTACGACACGACGATCAACGACTGGCACACCTGCCCGAACTCGGGTCGGATCAACGCGTCGAACCCGTGCTTCCCGGCAGATGCCCGTGTGCACACGACCCGCGGCCTGCTGCCGATCGGCGAGCTCTACGAGCAGGCACGGTCCGGCGAGGAGATCCGCGTGTACACGCACCGCGCGACCGCCGACGAGCCGGGCGAGGGCGTTGTCGCCACCCGCCCGCTCGCGGTCATGCGCAACGGCGTCAAGCCGATAGTGCGCCTCCGCTTCGCCAACGGCCAGGACCTTCGCTGCACGCCCAACCACCGGCTGTGGACGGTCAACCGCGGATACGTCGCCGCCGAGGATCTGACGACCGACGACCGGGTGCTGCTGAACGACAGCCCGACCCCGGCGGAGGACTCCACCTGGGAGCTGCCCGTCCGCGTCGAGACACTCGCGAAGTCCTTCAGCAGGGGCGGGTCGGTCGCCTGCCGGGAGCTGCCGAGCGCCTGGAGCGAAGGGCTCGGCGAGCTGACCGGCCACCTGCTCGGCGACGGCTGCATGACCGACGCAACGACCGTCTGGGTCTACGGCGGGGATGACATCGACGACGGGCTCGCGGACTCCCACGAGGGTGCGCTCGGCGAGCTGATCGGCGGAGTCTCCCGTCAGCAGATGGACAACGGGACAGTCCAGTTGCGCGCCGGCAGCGAGGCCGTGCGGGAGCTCTTCCGGGGCCTCGGCATCAGCTCGGCCCGAGCTCACGACAAGCGGGTGCCGGCCTCGGTCTTCACCGCGCCGCGCGAGGTGCAGGCCGCCTTCCTGCGCGGTCTCTACGGAGCGGACGGCTGCGTCTCGCGGGTCGAGTCGGGCAAGGCGAGCCGCTACGCGGGACTCGGCAGCCGCAGCGAGGCGATGCTTCGCGACGTCCAGCGCCTGCTCAACGGGTTCGGCATCCGGGGGTGCATCTACGCGGTCGGCGACAGCCGCGAGAGCCAGTTCAGCTACGAGCGCCGCGATGGCACGTCCGTCGAGTGCCAGTCCCGCCCGGGGTTCGACCTGCGAGTCACGGGCTCCGACCTCGAGCGCTTCGCGGACGCGATCGGGTTCTCGACTCCGCGCAAGCAGGCGGCGCTCGAAGCGCTGCTCGAGGAGACGATGCGCTACCGGACCAAGCCCGCAACGGCAATGGTCAGTCGCGACATCGACGGCCAGGAGGTCGTCTACAACCTGACCGAGCCGCTGCACCACTCCTACATCGTGGACGGCCTCGTGGTAGCCAACTGCAGCGAGTACATGCACGTCGACGACTCGGCGTGCAACCTCGCCTCGCTCAACCTGATGAAGTTCCGCCGCGAGGACGGCGGCTTTGACGCCGCCACCTTCGAGCACGCCGTCGACGTGATGATCCTCGCGCAGGAGATCGTCGTCGGACCCTCGAGCTACCCGACCGAGGAGATCGGCCGCAACGCCCGCGCGTTCCGCCAGCTCGGGCTGGGCTACGCGAACCTGGGCGCGCTGCTGATGTCGAACGGGCTCCCCTACGACTCGGAGGAGGGGCGCGCGATGGCCGGCGCGATCACCGCGCTGATGACCGGGCGGGCCTACCGCAAGTCGGCCGAGGTCGCCGGCGCGGTCGGGCCCTACGAGCGCTTCGGGGAGAATCGCGATCCCCACCTGCGCGTCATGCGCAAGCACCGCGCGGCGACCGATGAGATCGACCCCGAGCTCGTCGAGCGCTCGCTGCTCGCGGCGGCGAAGCGCTCGTGGGACGAGGCGGTCGAGCTCGGGGAGGTCTACGGCTACCGCAACGCGCAGGCCACCGTGCTTGCTCCGACGGGGACCATTTCCTTCCTGATGGACTGCGACACGACCGGGATCGAGCCGGACTTCTCACTCGTCAAGTTCAAGGAGCTCGTCGGGGGCGGCCGGATGACGATCGTCAACCAGACCGTGCCGCGTGCGCTCCAGACGCTCGGCTACACGGCGGCGGAGATGGACCAGATCGTCACCTACATCGACCACAGCTCGACGATCATCGGGGCCCCGGCACTGAAGGACGAGCACCTGCCCGTGTTCGACGTCGCCGTCGGTGAGCGCGCGATCTCGCACATGGGGCACGTGAAGATGATGGCCGCCGCACAGCCGTTCATCAGCGGCGCGCTGTCGAAGACGGTCAACCTGCCGGCCTCGGCGACCGTTGAGGACGTCGCGGACACCTACATGCAGGGCTGGAAGCTCGGGCTCAAGGCGCTCGCGATCTACCGCGACGGGTCGAAGACCGCGCAGGCGCTCAGGACCGACGCGCAGGATGCCAAGGACGAGCCGGAGGCAACCGAGCCCAAGCCGACGCGGCGCCGCATGCCGCGCGAGCGCGAGTCGATCACGCACAAGTTCTCGATCGCCGGGCACGAGGGCTACATCACCGCCGGCAAGTACGAGGACGGGACGATCGGCGAGATCTTCCTGACCGACATCGGCAAGGAGGGCTCGACGCTGCGCGGGATGATGAACGCGTTCGCGACCTCGGTCTCGATCGCGCTCCAGTACGGCGTGCCGCTCGAGACGCTCGTGCGCAAGTTCTCCTACATGCGCTTCGACCCCGAGGGGGTCACGACCAACCCGGAGATCCCGTTCGCGAAGTCGATGCCCGATTACATCATGCGCTGGCTCGCCTCGCGCTTCCTCGACGGCGACGTCCAGGAGGAACTCGGCATCCTCACCCCCGAGGTGCGCTCACGCAAGGCCGCCCAGGACGCGCTCATGCGCGGCGACACGGCGGCGCCCGCGAACGGCGGCAACGGGCACGCCGGCGGGAACAGCGGCGGGAACGGCCACGCGGCGCACGGCGGCGCGGTCCAGCAGCCGGGCACCACCCGCGCCGCCGCGGAGGCGATGACCGACGAGCCCCCCGTCACCCCGGCCAAGCTCGTCGGCCTCGACCTCGGCCCCGCCTGCAGCCAGTGCGGCGGCATGATGCAGCGCACCGGCTCCTGCTACACCTGCTCGAGCTGCGGCAACAACACGGGGTGCGGGTAGGTGTAGACGTTCGTTTCGCTGTCCCAAGACGTTCATTCGGTGTCCGTTTGCGCTGTGGCTCTCCGGCACACCGTCGCCGACTGCT
>JBPCKX010000031.1:0-5883 GCA_051003875.1 Thermoleophilaceae bacterium | reverse complement strand
GGCGCTCCCTGGGGCTCGCTACGGCCCTGGCGTACGCCCGATCAGCTTCGCGCGGGCCCCGCGCCTGGGAGCGGATCATCGCGGCATGCCAGTGCCGTCTACTGCACCGAGATGGAAAGCCCCTTCGTGCGATTTGGACCCGAAGTGTGCCGGGATTCCTTCTACGTGTCCGACTCCTGCTCGAGGTCGAGCGCCAGTGAGTTGATGCAGTAGCGCCGGCCGTCCGGGCCGGGGCCGTCGTCGAAGACGTGCCCGAGGTGGGAGTCGCACTGCGCGCACTTGACCTCGGTGCGGCGCATGAAGACGCTGTTGTCGGGCTCGAGCGTGACGTTCCCGGCGACCGCCGGCTCGGTGAAGCTCGGCCAGCCGGTGCCCGAGTCGAACTTGGCGTCCGAGCCGAAGAGGTCGGCGCCGCACGCGCCGCAGCGGTACATGCCGCTCTCCTTCGAGTGCGTGTAGGCGCCCGTGAACGGCGGCTCGGTGCCCTTCTCGCGCAGCACCTTGTAGCGGTCGGGCGCGAGCTCTGCGCGCCACTCCTCGTCGGTCTTCTCCTCGTCGGTCTTCTTCATTCCACAATCCTACGCGCGCCCGATTAACGGGAACTGAACGCGCCGCGCGCCGCGGCGTCGGCGAGGTGGGTCCCCGCCAGGCCCGCGAACTCGCCGTAGGGGGCGAAGAAGGCGCGCACCTCGTCCTCGGTCGCGCGCCGCCCGAGCCGCGCGAGCGTGCCGACGAGCTTGAAGTAGGCGACGTCACCCGCCGGGAGCTGGTCGTCGCGGCCCTGCCCGTGCAGCGCGAGACACTCGAGCGTCCAGGACCCGATCCCGCGGATCGTCCGCAGCCGCCGCCAGGCCGGCTCGTGCTCGGACAGGTCGGCGCGGCCGCTCGCCACCTCGCGCGCCGCGCGGATCATCGTGATCGCCCGGCCCGGCGAGAGACCGCAGGCCTCGAGCTCGGCGGGCGAGCGGCGCGCGAGGACCGCGGCGCCCGGCACGTCGCGCAGCCCGCCGCAGGCGCTGCGGGGCCCGTGACCGAAGACCAGCCGGCGCTGGATCGCCGACGCGCGCTCGCCGTCGATGAGCTGCTCGCAGATCGCCCACGCGAGCGCCTCGAAGGGCTCCGGCCGGCGGCGCGGGCGCAGCCACGGGCGGCGCCGGATCAACGGGCCGAGCAGCGGGTCGCGCTTGAAAGCCTGCTGGAAGGCGGTCAGGTCGTGGTCGACGCCGAGGCAGAAGCGCATCCGCTCGAGCGCCGCCGCAGCGGCCGCACGGGTCGACGCCTCGGCACGGATGCGGACGCCTCCCGCGGCGGGCCACGCCCGCACGACGGCCGGCTCGCCGTCGACGTGCAGCAGGCGCTCGAGCGCCGCCCCGCGCCGTCGCATCACGCCGTCGCGGCCACACCCGGGCATGCGGTAGGGACCGACCGGAACGGCCTCGGCCTCGGCCACGACGACCCGGACCGCCGGGCCTGCCGCGGCCGCGCTCAGCGCTTCAGCAGGTGGACGTCGACGAGGAAGGAGCGCGTGTCGGCGACGTCGGGGCCGCGCCGTCCGGCGATCAGCCTGCGCCGCCGGCGCACGATCGAGCGCGCGGGCGCGGGGCGCCTGAGCAGCTTCATCAGCACGAAGGCGATGACGCCGAGCACGAAGCCGCCCGTCGCCGCCGCGAGCGTGGCGGGCAACGTCGCGGGCTCCGGCCGGTCGAGCTCGCCCCGGGGGGCGTCGACCGGGGCCGGCAGGTGCCGGACCTCGGCCACGAGCTCGCCGTCGACCTCGGGGACGCTGTCGTCATGCTCCGGCACGAGGGCGCGAGTCTACAAGCCGGGGGCGGCGGCGGGCCGACCCGCCTGCGCGGCGGCGCCTCGGGCCGCCGGCAGCTCGCGCTCGTAGACGCGGTACTTCTTGACGATCCGCCCGCCCATCCCCTCCATCCCGCGGTTCATCGCGTCGTTGGTCTCGAGGATCCAGCCCATCTCGCCCCACTTCTGCGGGCGCCCGATCGCCACGTCGAAGTGCTCGACGTAGAAGGCCGCCGCGACGCCGGTGTGCTGGTAGCCCGGCTTGACGCCGAGAAAGCCGACCCGGACGCGATCCATGATCGATGCGCGGCGCAGGAAGTGCCGCCAGCCGAAGGGCAGCAGCCGCCCGTTCATCTTCTTGAGCACCTGGTTGATGTCGGGCACGGTGATCGCGATGCCGACGCTCTCGCCGGTCTCGATCCGCTCGGCGAGCATGAACCAGTGGCGGTCGAACACGAGCTGCAGCTCCTGGGCGTAGTGGTCGAGCGTCTCCTCGGTGTAGGGGACGAAGCCCCAGTTGTCCTTCCAGGCCTCGTTGTAGGTCTCGCCGAAGAGGTCGAGCTCCGAGCGCAGCCGCCGGCGCGACATCTTGCGGATGCGGATGCCGTGCTCGGGCTCGAGCCGCTCGGCCGCGTCGAGGATGCCGGGGACGATCTGCTCGCGGTCTGAGATGACGAGCTCCCACATCCACAGGTCGACGGCCTTCGTCAGGCCACACTCCTCGCAGAGGCGCTGGTAGTAGGGCGGGTGCCAGGGCTGCTTGATCAGGGGCTCGCGATCGAACCCCTCGATCAGCACGCCCGACTCGTCGTTGATCGTGAAGTCCATCGGCCCGATCATCCGGTCGCGGCCCCGCTCGGCCAGCCAGGTTGCGGCGGCGTCGAGCAGCGCGGCCAGGACCTTTCCGTCCTCCTCCAGCTCGAGGAAGCCGAACATCCCCCAGGCGTTCTGGTGGTAGCGGTTGAACGCGTGGTCGACCTGCGCGCTGATCCGGCCCACGACGCGCCCATCCCGGCGGGCGAGGAAGAGCTGGGCGTCGCCGTCCTTGAAGAACGCGTTGAAGCGCGGGCTGAGGAAGATCCGCCGCTCGACCCGCAGCGGCGGGATCCACGGCCCGTCGCCCCCGTGCAGCGTGAACGGCAGCTCGACGAACTCGCGCAGCTCGCGCCGGGACTCGACCGGGGTCACCGCGAGGGACACGGCGTGAAACCCTATTGCAGATGGCGCGCGCCACCGACCTCTTCGAGAAGGCCCGCTCCCACGAGCGGCTCGAGCAGTTGCGCGCGGCGCGCGCGGGCGACCTGCTGCCCTACTTCCGCGAGGTCGAGGGCGAGCCGGGGCCCGTCGTCGAGATGGAGGGCCGTGAGCGGATCACGCTCGGCTCGAACAACTACCTCGGCCTGACCACCCATCCCGGCGTCAAGCAGGCCGCGCGCGACGCGCTCGAGGCCTACGGGACGGGGCTGACCGGATCGCGGTTCATGAACGGCACCACGCCGCTGCACCTCGAGCTCGAGCGTGAGCTCGCGGACTGGATGGGCAGCGAGGACGCGCTCGTCTTCACGACCGGCTACCAGGCCAACGTCGGCTGCATCGCCACGCTGCTCGAGGTCGGCGACACCGCGATCGTCGATTCGGGCGACCACGCCTCGATACTCGACGCGGTGATGATGTCGCGCGCGCGCATCCGCCCGTTTCGCCACAACCGCCTCGACAGGCTCGCCACGATGCTCGAGCGGGCGGCCGACGAGGGCGGCGGCGTGCTCGTCATCGTGGACGGCGTCTTCTCGATGGAGGGCGACATCTCGCCCCTGCCGGAGGTTCTCGCCCTCTGCCGCGAGCACGGTGCGCGGCTGATGGTGGACGAGGCCCACGGCGTCGGGGTGCTCGGCGTGAGCGGCACCGGAGCCTGCGAGGCGTTCGGGCTCGGTGGAGAGGTCGACCTGCGGATGGGGACCTTCTCGAAGTCGCTCGCGTCATGCGGCGGCTTCATCGCCGGCCCGGGGGAGGTGATCGACTTCCTGCGGGTCCAGTCGCGCGCCTTCATGTTCACGGCCTCCGCGGTGCCGGCGGCCGTGGGCGCGGCGCTCGGGGCGCTGCGGGTGATCCGCTCCGAGGAGGGCGGCGAGCTGATCGCCAAGGTGCTCGACAACGCGCGCTACCTGCAGCGCCGCCTGACCGAGCTCGGCTTCGACGCCGGCTCGCCGAGCGAGATGCCCGACGGCTCGTCGCTTCAGACCCCGATCGTGCCGGTGCTGATCGGAGATGACTGGAAGGCGGTCCAGTTCTGGAAGGACCTCTACGACGAGGGCGTCTACGCCAACGTGGCGCTGCACCCGGCGGTCGCGCCCGGCGCCGCTCTGCTGCGCACGAGCGTGATGGCAACCCACGAGCGCGACCATCTCGACCGCGCGCTGGCGGCCTTCGAGCGCGCGCGCGAGCGGCTGCCGCAGGACGCCGAGGCCGCCGCGGAATCCGTCTGACGGCCCGGGCTACGACGTCCGGCCACCCACGCGGCGCTTGTTCGGAAATGGACAAATGGGGGACACGCCGAAATCCCCGCTCTTAGCGGCGGGGGGCGACCGATCCCGGTTGACGGCGGCCGGGCGCTCAGCTTTATTGGAGCGCGGGCCAGGTGGCCGCGGGAGACGGCTCTCGCGACTCCCGGGTGCCGGGGAACTTCATCAGCTGTCGACAAGGACCGCACACGGTCGCGGGGAGGCTTTCATGGGCGATTTCGTCACGTCGGACAACGGGCAACAGCGTTCTCGGGCGCTCAGGCTTGCGAACAGGGTGCGCCTGGAGCGGGCCGCGACCAAGCAACGGATCCGACGGGGGGAGCTGCGCGTCGCGGACATCGTGCTCGCCTGCCCCTGGCAGATCGAGGGCATGTCGATCTCAGACCTGCTCTTGAGCCAGCGGCGCTGGGGAGCCTCGCGCTGCCGGCGCCTGCTCACGGCGGTCGGGATCCCGGAGGACAAGAAGGTGGGCACGCTCACCGAGCGCCAGCGGCGCGCGCTCGTGTCCGGGCTCGAAGCCCCGGCGACACCGAAGCCCTACCCACTGCGGCCGGCGACCGAGACACGGGTCGCCCTGCGGAGCTGACCCGCCCGCCTCCGGGACCGCGGCCCGGGAGCTACTCGTCGGGCGTGAGCCCGCCACCGACGGCGGCCAGCTCGACGATGTGGCCGTCCGGATCGCGCAGGTAGATCGACTTCGACAGCTCGCGGTCGAGCACGGCGGTGCAGCTCACTCCCTGAGCGGTGAGGTACTCGCGCCAGGCGCTGAGCGCCTCCTCACTCTCGACGGCCAGCGCGAAGTGGTGCGTCGAGCCCGTGCCGACGGTCCCCTGCTCGAGCTCCGGATACTCGAGACAGGTGACGAGCGTGCCGGGCGCGCCGCGGTCGTCGCCGAAGATCAGGTGCCGGGCGTCGCGGTCGTCGTCGTTGACGGTCTGCTTGACCATCCGCATCCCGAGCAGGTTGCGATAGAAGGCCGTCGAGCGGTCGAGGCTCTTGCAGATCAGCGTGATGTGGTGGATGCCGGAGATGCGCAGGCGGCGCGGCTCGTCCATGGCGTGCAGGGTAGTCGCAGGACCGGACCGCGGCGGGGCGGTCGCGCTCAGCGAAAGGAGAGCCCGCCGGAGCGGCGCCTGAACAGGCCGCGCAGCCCCACGAACGAGCCCGCGAACGCCGCGAGGCCGGCTCCCAGCAGCAGTCCGAGCGTCTCGAGCCCCGCCCCGAGCCCCAGCACGAGGATCGTCACGATCGCGACCGCGCCCGAGAGCAGCGTGGTGTGCGAGCGGAAGCCGGTCACGTGCTCGCGCACGGCGAGCTCGAGGCCCGCGATCGAGGCGATCGCGAGGCCCGCCGCGATCTTCGCGTTCTGATCGCGTCCCGCGCCCGCGAGGAAGCCCCAGGCCATCAGCGCGATACCGGCCAGCGTGATCAGCTCCGTGAGGGGAAAGGCGCCCCAGAGGGGCGGCGGACGGTCGGCGATCGACCCTCGCGCGCGCCGGCGCGGAGCAGCGGGCGCCGCCCGCCCACGCGAGCGGTCCCTGCCGGCGCGCTCCCGGCGCAGCGC
>JBPCKX010000030.1:0-27135 GCA_051003875.1 Thermoleophilaceae bacterium | reverse complement strand
CCGAGGGTGGTGACATCACCTTCCACGTGACCAAGGTGCAGGCCACCCTCTTGATCGACGAGATCACCCTCGATCCGAGCTGACGCCGGCGGCGCCTCAGGCCTGAGGAGCCTTCAGCGCCCCGCGTAACCCGTTGAGGATCGGAATGCGCCTGCGGCCCGGCCCTCCCGGGGACCGGCTTCCGTGGGGTCCGAGCTTGTGGCGTCGATGAGCTCGAGCCGCTCGTCGAACACCACCTCACCCTCGAGGGTCCGATGGATCCCGGAGGTTGCTCCCACTTGCATCAGCCGGTCACACTGCTCGGCGGGCAGGCTCTCCGGTAGCCGCACGACGACCGTGCAGCGGGTGAGGGAGCCGCGCTGGGAGGGGGCGTAGTCCACGTCCACCTCTATCGTGTCGACTCCCCATCCCTTTCGTCGAGCGTAGAGCTCCATCGCCGTGGCAGTGCAGGAGGCAAGGCTCGCCGCCAAGAGCTCGTCCGGCGTTGGCTCGTCGAGCACGGGAGCCCGCACCTCGTGGTCCGGTGCCTGGGTGATGCCCGCGATGTGAAGCTCGACGTTCTCGCCCCGGCCCCCAGAGCGAACGACGGCCTTCATGCCTCGAACTCTGTGCGCTCGAAAGAGTGGACCCGGCGCGTCCAGCCGGTCCGGTCATCGGCAGCCTGCTCTGCCATCCGAAGCTCCCCTCCCTGTCATCTCGCCGGTCCTCTCTGACATCCCTCTGGCGGGGCGGCCGTCGAGTCTCGTGTCGGTGATTCAAGACAGCTAATCCCCCTCTTGTGAGGGCAACCAAACATGGTCCGCAGCGTTTGGCAGTCGGGACGCTCGCGTACAGACCGGGATCGATGGCCGAGATCTCCGGCCCTCGGCTATGACAGGCAATGTGCGGGCCGGCGCGCGTCCAGCACCGCCCAAACGTGGAGGCGTCTGCCTGGGAAGAGCTCCGCTCATCGTCGGGGGAGCTGCTCACGTGCAAAGAAGATCGAGGGCGACCTCCAGGGCCCTCCCCGCGGTTGAGCGCGGCCTGACGATGCCAAGGACACGGAGGGAGCGCCGGCTTCAAGGCAGCCGGCGCTTTCGCCACGCCCGCGCGGCCGCAGCCTCGTCGTCCTGCAACACGCCCACGTCGAGTGCGAGCTCAATCGCGTCGAGCTGAGCGGCGGGCGCGACGCCGGCGGCATGACCCTCGAGCACCGCCAGCGCCCGCTCGCGCAGCTTGAGCTCGCTGGCCGAGAGCCCACCTGGGGGATCGGGCGCTTCGGGTAGGCCGGCACCGGGTGCCTGCGTCCTCGCGGCCTCTCCCGGCCCGTACGCAACTCCCCCGCCGGGAGGCCTGACCACCGTGGCTGACAGTCCACCTGCACGGCGGGCACAACCGCTCGAGCGAGGACGGGCAGCCCGGCGGCCTGACAGCGCGGCAGTCACGGTCGCTCTACTGCGACATCGCTCGCAGCCTTCCCTCCTCCGACTCCGGCAACGACCTGTTGATCCGGCCCGGCGCAGAGCGCACCTACGTGTACGAGGGCATCGAGCACGGCGGTCCCGAGCGCGCGTCGCTTCAGTGGTACCACGATCACCGACTCGACCGCACGGCACGGAACGTCTGGCGCGGCCTGGCCGGGATGTGGATCATCGACGACGAGCTCGACGCCTCACTGCCGCTGCCCGCGGGACACCGCGACATCCCGCTGATGCTCTGCGACCGGTCCTTCGACAGGCACAACCAGCTGACCGATCCGTTCAGAGCCGCCCGGCGACCTCCCGACGACGGCGTCACCGGCCGCCACGTGCTCGTCAACGGCGCGATCCTGCCCCATCACGGGGTCCGCCGCAGCGCTACCGCCTGCGGGTGCTCAACGCCTCCCACTTCCGCGCCTACAACCTGCACCTCACGGGCGGCGTCCGGATGTTGCAGATCGCCGCCGACGCGGGTCTCATGCCGAGGCCTGTCTTGCGGCGCCGGGTGCTGCTCGGGCCCGGCGAGCGAGTCGAGCTGATCGTCGACTTCGCCCCCGCGCGCGGCCGGCGCGTCCGCCTGCACAGCACGAGCCGCGGGGGCCATCACGACGCGCGCGGATCGCGTGCCTACGTCGGCCCGCTGATGGAGTTCCGGGTCGGCTCGCGGCGCCGCGCCGACCGCACGTCGGTGCCAGCGCGGCTGGGCCCGCTCCCGGCGTGGCTCGCCGGCGCGCCGGCAAGGCCCTCCCACACATGGCGGCTCACCGTCAGCAACGGGATCCGGCCGCGCTGGCTCATCAACGGCCGCACCTACGACCCCGCCTTCGTCGAGCGCACCGTGGAGCTGAACCGGACGGTCACCTGGGAGCTGCGCAACGACACCGCCGTCGCACACCTGCTGCACCTGCACCACACCGACTGGTACATGCTCTCGCGCAACGGGCGCCGGCCGCGACCCTGGGAGCGGTGCCTCAAGGACACGTTCTTCCTCGACCCGGGCGACCGGCTCGTGATCGCGGGGCGCATGAGCGACTACCTCGGCAAGTACGTGGTGCACTGCCACATGCTCGACCACGAGGATCACGGCCTGATGTCGCAGTTCGAGGTGGTCGCTCCGGCGTAGCGATCAGCGCGTCGTCAACGCGCCGGTGCCGGTGATCGTGCCGTTCGGGCTGGGTGTGCCGGTCGTCAGGCTCCGCTCGCGCTGCCGCTGTGGCCTACGCCTCGGTCCGGCGTCACTCGCCGATTCGCCGCTCCCGTCCGTGCGCGCGAACATCCTCCTGGAGCCGCTCGCTCGCGACATAGCGCGTGCTGCGCCCCCGGCCGCGCTGGACGACGAGGCCGGCGTCCCGCAGCCGCCGGAGGTCGTTGCCGGCGGTCGGCACGGAGACGGCGGCCTCGGTGGCGTAGGAGGCGCGGTCGACGCCCCGAAACAGACTCTGCTCGAGCGCGATGACGAGCCGGTCGGGCCAGTCATGACCATCGACTACGTCCTCCAGCAGGGCCCAGCGGGCCGCCGCCTCCGCGATCTGCTCGAGCCGGCGACCGGCCTGCTCGAGATGAGCCCCGATGCAGAAGCGCACCCACGGCGTTGTGTCGCGCTCCGGCCGGTAGCTGCCACCCTGGACCTGCCGGAGAGTCGCGTAGTACGCACCCGTGTTGGCCCCGAGGTGCTCCTCGATCGAGACGAGCTCGGGCGCCGACAGTCCCGCGCCGGCCAGCACCAGCGACTGGACTATGCGCGCAACGCGGCCGTTGCCATCAGCGAAGGGGTGAACCGAGACGACGTGCAGGTGCGCCATCGCGGCCCGAACGGCCACGTGGGCGTCGGGGTCGCCGCGATCGAGCCAGGCGACCAGCTCGCCCATCAGGCCGGGCACCTCGTCCCCGGGCGGTCCGGTGTAGTCCGGCGGCCCGCCACGAGCGCTTGTCACCTCGACCCCGCGCCGGCGGTACCGGCCCGGCTCCCTGTCGAGTTGAAAGGAGCAGGCGTCGAAGTGGAGATCGAGGATCACTCGATCGATCCAGTGGAAGCCCGGGTCCGCTGCCATGACTCCCACGTGATCCATCGCCCGGGCATAGCACGACAGCGCCATCCGATCCTCGTCGTCGGGATCCGGCACCTGGCCCCCTGCGACGATGGCAAGCGCCTCGCCCTCGGGGACGTGGAATCCCTCGATGGCGATCGAGCTCCCGGCCGACGACGCGCGCCATCGGCGCCTGAGGCTGCCGAGCCAGGGACCGGCGCCGGCGGTCCGGTCACCAAGGCGCCGGCGCTGCTCGTCAAGCTCGCCGAGCTGCCTCCCGAGGTCTCGTGAGATTCGGGGAGTGGCGAAGAGCACTCTCCCAGACTAGTCGTTTATACGGTTACTCGCATATACGCGACAGACCTTCGCCGCGCGCACCCGGTCTCGCGACGGTACGCCTGGGCCGCTCAGCGGTCGAGCGGGCGATCGCCGATCCAGTAGCCCGGGCCGGGCCCGAGGGTCGCGGTGCGGTCGTCCGGGTTGGCGAGCTTGCAGCGCTCGAGCGATAGGCAGCCGGCCGATCCTTGCCGCGCTGTGAAACCACCACCCGGTTCGCGGGTGAAGTCCTACGCCGGCATCGTCTAGCGCCGCCGCCAGGTGACGGACGGTTGTGCGACGCCCGCGCTCGAGGCCTCGTAGGCCCGCCCCGGCCTCGACCCGCGGGCGTGGCGCGGCGGCCGGCCGCCGGCCACGCCCGCCAGGCTCAGCCGCTCCGGCCGGCGCCCTGCCTCGGCGGGTCCGTGCCGAGGTGCCGGCGCATCGCCGTGATCTCCTGCTGCTGGGTGCTGAGGATGCTGCGCGCGAGCGCCTTCAGCTCGGCGCTCTCACCCTTCGCCAGCTCGGCCTTCGCCATCACGAGCGCTCCCTCGTGGTGGGGGAGCATCATGCCGATGAACTCCCGGTCGAACGGGTTGGCGGCCTTCAGCGATGCGGGCGCGCCGTCCATTCCCATCATGTGCTCGGGTACTCCCAGCGAGCCCTTCTCGACGCCGGCGGCGGCGAGCTCGGTGTCCTCCCGACGCATCAGATCGATCTCCTGGTTCTGGGTGCGCACGATGTCGTCGGCGAGCGCCTTGACGAACCTGCTCTGACCGCGGTCCCGAGCGATCTTCGCCATCACGACCGCCGACTCGTGGTGGGGCACCATTTCGGCGGTGAACGCCCGGTCCACTTCGTTGCCGGCGGCGCTGCCGGCATCGTCCTCACCGCATCCGGCGGCGATCAGCGCACCTGCGGTGAGCACCGCCACCATCATCTTCGAGTAGCTCATCCTGTCCGTTCTCCTTGCATTCGAGGTCGACTGCATGCGGGCACGACGTCCCGGCAAGCGCCGCACGGCGCGCCGGGCCGGCCGCAGGTCAACGGCGACTGACACAGAGCAGGGAGAGCCGGCAGGGACCGTGTCGAGCACGCGGCGCGGCCGACCTGATCGCCGGCGCCGCGGGAGCGGGCGCCCGCGGCACCCGGCGCCTGCGGCACGTCGTGGAGCCCATCCCGAGCGCACCGCCCACCGAGCCGATCGCGGCCAGCCCGAGACACACGCCTGCCAGCGCCCCGCCCGCCACCCCGTGATGCACGTCCGGATTGTGGTAGGCGGCGACACCGGCGGCGAGCGCCAAGACCGTCGCAGCCAGCGCAAGCCGGCGGCGACCGATCAGGCCGCGGACGGCGATCGAACTCACGGCTGTGACGTTACCAACGCACGGCCGCGCCCCATGGCGGTCGCGCGCCAAGATCCCCCGAGCGCGCGGTGCCGCGGCCCCCGGCTCAGCGGTCGAGCGGGCGGTCGCCGATCCAGTAGCGCGGGCCGGGCCCGAGGGTCGCGGCGCGATCGTCCGGGTTGGCGAGCTTGCAGCGCTCGAGCGATAGACAGCCGCACCCGATGCAGCCGGTCAGCCCGGCCTTGAGCCGCTCGAGCTCCGCGATCCGCTCGTCGATGCGCGCGCTCCAGGTGCGTGAGAGGCGCTCCCAGTCCTTGCGGACGGGCGCCTTGTGCGGTGGGAGCTTCTCGAGCTCCTCACCGATCTCCTGCAGCGTCAGCCCGACGCGTTGGGCGAAGACGATGAAGGCGATCCTGCGCAGCACCGGGCGCGGAAAGCGGCGGTGGCCCGACCCCGCCCGTTGGGAGCTGATCAGGCCGCGCTCCTCGTAGTAGCGCAGGGCCGAGCTGGCGACGCCGCTGCGCTCGGAGACCTGGCCGATCGTGAGCTCGGTGGCGGACACGCGCAACAGCCAAGCACGTACCGCGCTTGAGTTCAAGTTTACGTGAGCTTGTACGGCGCCCCACGAGCCTCTTCACGAAGGTGAGCGAGCCGCGGGCGCTGCTGCGTGGGCGGCGCCGGCCGCGCCTCAGCGCGCGGCGGCCGGAACCAGCGCCGGGTCCCGCTCGTTCGCGCGGAAGAACTCGACCATCGCATCGACGTAGTCGACGAAGTTCGGCGGGCGCAGGCCGTGCCCGGCGAGCAGGCTCGTCGCCCGGCGCGTGTCGAAGCGGACGGGGTGGTTGAGGTAGGCGAGCGACTCGGGCGGCGTTCCCCCGAAGCGCGCGCGCACCGGCGCGAGGCGCAGCGACGCGGCGACGAGCCCGGCCGGGACCCGCCCGCTGGGCGTACGGTCCGCGTAGCGCTCGGAGAGCAGCGTGATGAGCTCGGCGCTCGTCAGCGGCTCGGGATCGACCATGTGCAGCGTCTCGCCCGCGGCCGCGGGATCGTCCGCCACCGCGGCGATCGCGGCGACGACGTAGTCGACCGGGACGACGTTGAACGTCGACCGCAGGCGCCCGAACTGGGGCAGCGGGCGGTGCGCGCGGCTCGCCTCGGCGATCGCGCGCAGCAGGTAGTAGGGGCCGTCGAACTTCTGCGTCTCGCCGGTGCGGGAGTCACCGACGACGATCGCCGGGCGGACGATCGTGGTCGGGACGCGGTCGATCGCCGTGCGGACCCAGAGCTCGGCCTGGAGCTTGGTCGACTCGTAGTGGTTCTTGAACTCCTGCCCGAGCACGAGCTCGTGCTCGTAGACCACCCCGGTGCGCCACCCCGCCACGTAGGCGGTGCTGACGTAGACGAGCCGCTCGAGCCGCTCGGCCTCGAGGCACAGCTCGAGCACGTTGCCGGTTCCCTCGACGTTCACGCGCTGGGCGAGCTCGAGCGGGACCGAGAGGTCGTAGATCGCCGCCAGGTGAAAGACGCGGCGGACCTCGCCCCTGAGGCGGTCGAGCGCTGCGGGCGCCAGCCCGAGCCCGCGCTCTGTGATGTCGCCCCCGACGACCTCGACGCGCTCCGCGTCGATCGCCGCCGCCGCCTCGCGGCCCGCCGCGAGCATGCGCGGCTCGACGAGCGCGAGCACGGTCGCCTGCGGGTCCCGGTCGAGCAGGGTCCGCACGAGCCGGCGGCCGATGAACCCCGGGAATCCGGTGACGAGCGAGAGCGCCATCTAGTCGACCATCCTGCCGGTTCGACGCCGGTCCACTACAGCTCCTCCGCGATCCGCGGCGCCATCCGGTTGAACAGCCAGAGGCCGAAGAGGAACGTGCCGACGAGGATGCCGAGCGGGATCAGCAGCCGCGGCGCGCCGCCGATCGCCGCCGCCGCCGAGGGCTGATCGGGGTCGATCAGGGCGTGGCGCGACTGCTGGATGATCGCCGCCAGCGGGTTGCACATCGCAAGGTTCGCGAGCTGCTCGTTCTTCTCGGCCACGAGCGAGATCGGGTAGAGCACCGGCGTCAGGTAGAAGAGCGCCTGGCTACCCACCTCCCAGATCGGCTTGACGTCGCGCGCGGGCACGTAGAGGACCGAGAGCACCATCGTCACGCCGATCGTGAAGAGGAACAGCAGCGCCAGCAGCACCGGCAGCTCGAGCCAGGTGAGCCGCACCTCGACCCGGTCGACCGCGAAGAAGAACATCACCGCGACGAGGTTCAGCAGCAGGAAGAAGCCGTTCGTGAGGACCCCGGAGAGCGGGATCACCATGCGCGGGAAGTGGATCTTGCGCACGAGGTTCTCGCTGTCGACGACCGAGGTGACGCCCTTGCCGGTCGACTCGCTGAAGAAGAAAAACAGGACGATCCCCGAGACGAGCATCGCCGGGTAGTGGTCGACCCCCTCGCCGACCTTCACGATCAGGCTGAAGACGACGTAGAGGACGCCGAAGAACATCAGCGGCTTCATCAGCGTCCACAGATAGCCGAGCGCAGAGTCGTAGAAGCGCACCTTGAAGTCGGTCACCGCGAGCGTGCGGGTGAGGTGGTAGAAGCGGCCCCAGTCGCCCGAGGTGGCCGACGGGCCGGTCATCTCGACGAGCGCGGGCCCCGCCGCGGCGGCGGGTGCGGGGGCGGGCGCGCTCACTCGACCACCTCGGTCACGCCCGTGCCGAGCCGCTCGACGGTGCCCTCGTGCTCGATCTCGACGAGCCCGGCGTCGTAGCGATCGCCGACCACCGTCACCGGGACGAACGCCTCGCGGCGGTCCATCAGCTGGCGCTCGCCGCGTCCGTAGCCGACGAACGGGCTCATGTCGTAGCGCCCGGGCGCGAACGGGACGCGCAGGCGCACCGCGAGCTCGACCCGCTCGCCCGCCTCGAACGTGCCCGTACTGCCGGCGACCCGCTGTGACGTGGTGTTGAACAGCCAGCGCACGTGCTGGCCGCCGATCGAGAGGCCCACGACGGGGTCCTCGACCGGCTCGCTGAGCTCGGCTACGACGTGCAGGGAGCACTCGCGGCCGCGCTCGATCAACGACGTCCGCTGGCCGTCCTCGCCGGCGAACCAGGCGTCCACGACCTTGCCGCGCCCGTCGCCGTGGCGCTCCTCGCCGTCCCTGTTGGCCTCCACCCCGCGCGCGAAGTTGAGCTGGTCGTACAGCCGCGCGACGCGGTCGGGCTCTCCGATCTCGACGATGCCGCCGCGCTCGAGCAGCAGCGCGCGGTCGCACTCGTTCTCGACCGATGCCATGTCGTGCGTGACGAACAGGATCGTGCGCCCGCGCGAGCGGATCTCGCGCAGCGTCTCGTGGCACTTGGCCTGGAAGCTCGCGTCGCCGACGGCGAGCACCTCGTCGATCACGAGGATGTCGGCGTCGACCTGGATCATCGTCGCGAACGCGAGCCGCACGTACATCCCCGAGGAGTAGTTCTTCAGCTTCAGGTCCTCGAACTCGCGCAGCTCGGAGAAGTCGATCACCGCGTCGTAGCGGCGGCCCGCCTCCGCGGGGGTGAGGCCGAGCATCGTGGCGTTGATGATCACGTTGTCGCGCGCTGTCAGGTCGGGGTTGAAGCCGACGCCCAGCTCGATGAAGGTCGCCATCCGCCCGCGCAGGAAGATCCGGCCGGCGTCGGTGGCGTAGATCCCGGCGACGCACTTGAGCAGCGTGCTCTTGCCGCTGCCGTTACGCCCGACGATGCCGAAGAACTCGCCCTTCTCGACGCTGAAGCTGATGTCCTCGAGCGCGCGCAGGTCCTCGTAGCTGTGGCGCTGGAAGGGGTGCAGCACCCGCTCCTTGAGCGTGTGCACGCGCTCGTGCGGAAGCCGGAAGGCCTTCGAGACGCCGTCGACCACCACGGTCGTCGAATCGGAGGCGTGGGGTGCCGAGACCATGCCCGGACACGGTACAGAGGCTTCGGCGGGCATCCTCCGGCCGGCGCGCACCCGGCCGCGGCGGTGCGAGCTCGCGGGAAGCCGGTGTCCCCGGGACCGCCACCACCTAGACTCCCCCGCTCGTGTGGGCCACCTATGCAGCGGCGACCCTGATTCTCGTCGCGTCCGCTGCCGTGGGTGCCGCGACGCTCCGGCTCGCGCGGCGTGATCCCTGGCTGGGCTACGGGCCGGCCGTCGGTTTCGCCCTGCTGATGTCGGTCGCAGCGATCACCATCCGGCTTCCCGGGCGGGCGGTCACGAGCAGCATCGCGATCGGCGTCCTGGCGCTCGCGGGGGCGGCTTACGCGGCCCCCACCCTGCGCGGGCGGCGGCCCCGGGCCGCGGCCCTCCTCGCGCTCACGGCGACCCTGCTCGTGATGGCGATCCCGTTCGCCGTGGCGGGCAATGTGGGCGTGCTGGGAGTCGGGGTCAACAACGACATGGCCACCCACCTCGCGTGGGCGGACGGGCTCAAGGTCGCCCCCGAGGAGCGCGGGATCCCGATCTCGCCCGGCTACCCGATCGGGCCGCACGCGGTGATGGCGGCCGCGAGCGAGACGATCGGGATCGGCGTCGCGGACGCCTCGGCGGCGGTCACGCTGTTGATTGGGGTGCTGGCGCTGGCGGCGGCCTGGTCGCTGCTCGCCGGGCTCCCGGACACGCGCCGCGGCGTCGGCGCGACGCTCGTCGCGCTGCCCTACCTCGGCGCCGCCTACTACGCCCAGGGCGCCTTCAAGGAGACGCTGCAGACGCTGCTGCTACTCGCCTTCGTGGCGGTGCTGCGCGAGGCGCTCTCGGCGCGCTCGGCCGACCGAGGCGCCGCGCTGCTGGCGACCATCCTGGCGGCGGGCTTCCTGCACAACTACAGCTACGTCGGGCTCGTCTGGCCGCTCGCCACCGCGGCCGTCGCGGTCGGGCTGCTGGTCGTTCTCCACCGCTGGCGACCGGACCCGCTCCCCGCCGCGCGCGGAGCGCTCGCGCGGCTGCGCGGGTCGCCGCGGCACGCCGCCGGGGCCGCCGCGGTGGTGCTGCTCGCGCTGGCGCTGATGGGCCCGGAGCTCGCGCGCGCCATCTCGTTCTTTCGCACCGTGGGGGTCTCGCCTTCGGCGACCGGCGTGATCGGCACAACCGATCTCGGCAACCTGCCCGGGCAGATCCCCGTCCTCACGGCGCTCGGGGTCTGGCCCGCGGAGGACTTCCGCGCCTACTTCCTCGACCTCGGGAACGCCTACCGCGCCGGGCTGGGCAGCGCGGTCGCGCTGACCGCGACGCTCGCCGCCGCGTGGTGGTGGCGCCGCCGCGACGACGTCGCGATCCCGGCCGCCGCGCTGACGGCCGCCGCGATCTACGCGGCGGTGCGTCTGCGCGACGAGTCGCCCTACATCGCCGCCAAGGCACTCGCCGTCGGCGCGCCGCTGGCGATGCTCTTCACAGTGCGCGCGCTGCTCGCGCGCTGGGAGACCGACGCCGGCGGCACCCGCCTCGCCCATACGGGCCTCGCGCTCGCTTTCGTGCTGCTCGCGGCGGGGTCCACCTTCGTCGCGCTACGCTCGGCGCGGGTCGGTCCCGAGGACCGTCACGACGAGCTCGTATCGCTGCGCCCGCTGGTCGACGACCGCGCGGTGGTGATGCTCCCTTACGACGACTTCGCGCGCTGGGAGCTGCCTCGCACGCAGCTCTCGGGGCCCGTACTCGGGGTCGCCGGCGCGGGCGTGCGTCCCGAGAAGGCGGCGGGCCCGGGCGAGCCGGGCGACTTCGACGTGCTGAAACCCGCGCTGCTCGACCAGGCGGACTTCGTCATCTCGACCACGAGCACCAACCGCAGCGAGCCGCCGCCGAACTTCAGCCTCGAGAAGCGCGGGCGCTTCGACGAGTTGTGGCGCCGCGGGGGGCCGACCCCGGAGCGGCGCGTGCTCGCCGGCGAGGGGTCGGCCAGCGGCGCGGTGCTCGACTGCGGCTCGGAGCCGGGGCGCGCGCTGGCGCGGCGCTCCGGCTGGGCGCGGCTGGCGCCCCAGCCGATCGTCGCGCGACCGGAGGGATCGGCGCGGGCGGACGCCGGCGTCGCGCCCGGGGCGACCCGGCGCTTCTCGGCGCTCGCCGGCCCCGGGACGTACGAGGTCTCGATGGACTACGTCGCCCTGCGCGACGGCGAGCTGCGCGGACCGGGGACGACCGCGCCCTTCGTCGCGACGCTCGACAGGCTCGGGAACCGCTGGCGGATCGCGACCGTACGCCACTCCGGGGGGCGGCTGTGGCTTGAGGCGAGCGCGCCCGGCCTCCCGTTCGGAGCCGGCGCCCAGCAGACGGGCATCCGCGAGCTGAGCGTGGTGCGCGTCGACGCCGAGCGCGAGCTCGTGCCGCTGCGCGAGGCGTGCGGGCGCTACGTGGACTGGTACACGCTCGGCGCGCGGCGCCCCGCGGTCCCCGCGCGCGGCTGAGCGGCGGCGGGGCTGAGCGGGGGCGCGGCGGGGCGGGCGTCGCGGACGGCGGGCGGGCAGGGGGGCGGTCGAAACCTCGGCAGCTCACGGCCCAGCCGGCACCTGCCGAGGTTATGCCCACCCCTCGGTCGAAAGCTCGGCAGCTCACGAGCCGGCCGGCACCTGCCGAGGTTATGCGGCTGAGCGGCGGCGCGCCCCGGAGCGGCGGCGTGCCCCGGCAACCGCCGGGACGGGGGGCGCCACTAGTGTCCTGCTGCCCGTGGACATCTGCACGATCATCGCCAAGAACTACGTGCCCTTCGCGCGCGTACTCGCTCGCTCGCTCGCCGAGCAGCGCCCGGGGGCGCGCTGCTTCACGCTCGTGATCGACGAGCCGCGCGGCTACATCGACCCCGCCGAGGAGCCCTTCGAGCTGGTCGAGATCGCAGACCTCGAGATCCCGCGCTTCGACCGCATGGCCGCGATGTACGACGTGCTCGAGCTCTCGACGGCCGTCAAGCCGTGGCTGCTGCGCCACCTGATCGAGCGGCGCGGAGTCGAGCGGGTCGCCTACCTCGATCCCGACATCCGCCTGTTCGACCCGCTCGACGAGGTCGACGCGTTGCTGCGCGAGCATCCCGTCGTCGTCACGCCGCACCTGGCCGAGCCGATGCCGCGCGACGGCGCCAAGCCCTCGGAGCGCGACATCCTCAGCTCGGGCGCCTACAACCTCGGCTTCCTCGGGCTCTCCGCAAGCCCCGAGGTAGAGCGGCTGCTGGAGTGGTGGTCGGAGCGGCTCGCGACCGACTGCATCGTCGCGCCGGAGGACTCGCTGTTCGTCGACCAGCGCTGGATCGACCTGGCCCCGGGGCTGCTCGACGGCTTCCACGTGCTGCGCGACCCGGGCTACAACGTCGCCTACTGGAACCTCGCCGGCCGCACCGTGCGCCGCGGCGAGCAGGGCTACGAGGTCAACGGCAGGCCGCTGCGCTTCTTTCACTTCTCGGGCTTCGACCCGCGCATCCCGACACGGCTCTCCAAGCACCAGAACCGGATCAGGCTCGAGCGGCGCCCCGCCGTCGCCGAGCTGTGCCGCTCCTACGCCGCCGACCTGCTCGACGGCGGCTTCGCGCAGGCTGGCGGCTGGCCCTACTCGTGGGCTCGCCTGCCCGGCGGGGTCGCGCTCGACAAGGCGCTGCGGCGCACCTGCCGCGACGCCGTGCTCGCCGACGAGCTCGCCACCCCGCCGTTCACCGCGGAGGGCGCGAAGGCGCTGCTCGCTTGGGCCAACGAGCCCGCCGAGGAGGGCGGCGAGGTGGGCATCACGCGCTACCTGCTCGCCTTCCACCAGACGCGGGAGGACCTCAAGCGCGAGCTGCCCGACCCCGGCGACGCCGACGCCGCGCGGCTGCTCGCGTGGGCCGAGGTCTACGGGCGCGGGCAGATCGCCTCCGAGCTGATGCCGGCGGCGGGATCCCCGGCGGCGCTGCCGGGCGTCAACCTGACTGGCTACTTCAGCGCCGTGCTCGGCGTCGGGGAGGCGGCCCGCCAGGTAATCGAAGCGCTCTCCACGCAGGGCGTGCCGATCGCGGCGACGGGACTGATCGCGGACGCCAGCCCCGGCGGCGGCGACGACGGGGTCGCCGTGACCGAGCGCCGCGACGCCCCGTACGCGATCAACCTGATGTGCGTCAACGCCGACCAGGTGGCGCCGCTCGCGCGCGACCTCGGGCACGCGTACTTCCAGGGCCGCTACACGATCGGGCTCTGGTGGTGGGAGGTCAACCGCCTGCCCGAGCGGTGGCGGGAGGCTTTCGAGCACGTCGACGAGGTGTGGGTCGGCTCGCGCCACGTCGCCGAGGCGCTCACCCCGATCTCGCCCGTACCGGTGATCCGGGTCACGCTGCCGGTCGCGCGGCCCCAGCCGCGGCCGACGCCGCGCGCGGAGCTCGGGTTCCCGGCGGGCTTCGTATTCCTGCTCGTGTTCGACTACCACAGCGTCTTCGAGCGCAAGAACCCGCTCGCCCTGGTGGAGGCCTTCGAGCAGGGCTTCGCGCCCGGCGAGGGCGCGGCGCTGGTGCTCAAGTGCATCAACCACGAGCACTACCCCGAGCAGCATGCGCGCCTACTCGCCGCAGCGGGCCGCCACCCCGACGTGCACGTGCTCGACCGGCACGTCGACCGCGCCGAGAAGGACGCGATGATCGCCGCCTGCGACTGCTACGCATCGCTGCACCGCGCCGAGGGCTTCGGGATCACGCTCGCCGAGGCGATGGCGCTCGGCAAGCCGGTCCTCGCCACGGGCTACTCGGGCAACCTCGACTTCATGCGCGCTGAGAACAGCTTCCTCGTCGACCACCGGCTGGTAAAGGTGGGCGCGGGGTCGCCACCCTACCCCGCCGACGCCGACTGGGCCGAGCCCGACGTGGCCCACGCCGCACGGCTGATGCGTGAGGTCTTCGAGGACCGTGCGGCTGCCGCCGAGCGGGGTGCCGGCGGCCGCGCGGAGCTGCTCGCGAGCCACTGCGCCGAGGCGGCCGGTAGGACGATGGCACGCCGGCTGCTGCGCGTGCGGTCCTTCGCCGGGGCGCGCGGGCTGCGCGGCCCGCTGCGGATCGCCGACACGACCGTCGCCGCCGAGCTCGTGCGCTCCGGCCCGGTCCAGCCCTCGCCCCCCTCGCGCCTGGGGGCGGCTCGCACGAGCGCCCGCGCGGGTCTGCTGCGGCTGCTGAAGCCCTTCGCCGTTCACCAGCAGCGGGTCGACCACGAGCTGCTGCGCGCGATCCACACGCTCGATGCGACCGTGCGCTCGCTCGCGGCGACGCAGGTCGAGCTCGAGCGCGCGCTGACGGACCTGCGCGCCTCGCCCTTCACGCCGGCCGAGCCGTTCGAGCTGAGCGAGCACCCGGTGGCCGGGGTGGTCGTGGGCTTCCGCGACGGCGGGGCGGGGGCGACTGCCGCGCCGCAGGCGGACGCCGAGGCCGAGCGCGGCGCCGACGAGCTGCTCGAGGGCTGCGAGCCGCTGCTCGAGCTCGACGAGACGGCGCCCGACCCGGCGGCGCTGCTCGAGCGCACGGATCCCGGCTCGCTCGGCGCCGTCCGCCTGCGGAGCCTCGCGGGGCGCCTCGACGACGCCGGCGTGCGCCGGCTCGTGGCCGGCGCCCTCGCGGCGCTGGCCCCCGACGGCGTGCTGCTCGCCGAGGAGCCCAACCCCCACTCGCTGCGCGTCGCGCGGCGCCTGGCGGGGGATCCGCACCGGCCCCGCGCCGTCTACCCCGAGGAGCTGCTCGACCGCTGCCGCGCGGCCGGCTTCGCGGAGGGCTTCGCCTTCCATCCCGGCGGCCTCGGCAACGTTGAGGCCGACCGCCACCGCGAGGAGGCCTTCGCCGTCCTCTGCCGCGCCCCCGCCGGCGGCGGGGCGCAGGCAGGGGTCGCGGGGCAACGCGGTAGCGTGCCCGGCCGTGACTGAGACCAAACGCGCACTGATAACGGGAATCACCGGCCAGGACGGAAGCTACCTGGCGGAGCTCCTGCTCGAGAAGGGCTACGACGTGCACGGCATGGTCAGGCGCTCCTCGACGGAGACCTTCCAACGCCTGCAGGGCATCCGCGGCGACCTGACGCTGCACACGGGCGACCTGCTCGACCAGCGCTCGCTCGGCGACGTGATGCGGGACTGCGAGCCGCACGAGATCTACAACCTCGCGGCGATGTCGTTCGTCGCCGCCTCGTGGAACCAGCCCGTGCTGACGGCTGAGTTCAGCGGGGTCGGGGCCACGCGGATGCTCGAGGCGATGCGCGACACCGTGCCCGAGGCGCGCTTCTACCAGGCCTCCTCCTCGGAGATGTTCGGCAAGGTGCTGGAGGTCCCGCAGTCGGAGACGACGCCCTTCTACCCGCGCAGCCCCTACGGGGTGGCGAAGGCCTACGGGCACTTCATCACGGTCAACTACCGCGAGAGCTACGACCTCTACGCCTGCTCGGGGATCCTCTTCAACCACGAGAGCCCGCGCCGCGGGCTCGAGTTCGTGACGCGCAAGGTCACGCACGCGGCCGCCGGCATCCGGCTCGCGATCCAGGAGGAGCTGGCGCTCGGCAACCTCGACGCCGAGCGCGACTGGGGCTACGCGAAGGACTACGTCGAGGCGATGTGGCTGATGCTCCAGCAGGACGAGCCCGAGGACTACGTCGTCGCCACGGGCGAGGCGCACAGCGTGAGGGAGCTGGTCGACCTCTCGTTCGCGCACGTCGGGCTCGAGCCCGAGCAGCATGTGCGGATCGATCCCAAGTTCCTGCGCCCGGCGGAGGTCGAGCACCTGATCGGCGACGCCTCGAAGGCGCGCGAGAAGCTCGGGTGGGAGCCCCGTACGACCTTCGAGGAGCTCGTCACGCTGATGGTGGACGCCGACCTCGAGCTGCTCGCCGGCGGGGCGCCGCGCAAGCAGGCCGGCTGACCGCGCGGAAACTCGGCGGCGTGGGCGAGGCGGGCGCGCGCGAGAGGGTCGACCCGCAGGGGGAGTGCGATCTGGCGATCGTCGGCGCGGGCATCATCGGGCTCGCGCTCGCGCGCGAGCTGACCGAGCGCGACCCGCGGCTCTCGGTCACGGTGCTCGAGCGCGAGGGCGAGGTCGGCTTTCACCAGACCGGGCACAACAGCGGCGTCGTCCACGCCGGGATCTACTACACGCCCGGATCGCTGAAGGCGCGCATGTGCGTCGAGGGCGCGCGGCGGCTGTACGAGTTCTGCGAGCAGAGCGGCGTCGTCCACGAGCGCTGCGGGAAGCTGATCGTCGCGCGCGATGCCTCGGAGCTCGGCCGGCTCGAGGAGCTCGAGCGCCGCGGCCACGCCAACGGCGTCGAGGGGCTCCGGCGTCTCACGGCCGCCCAGCTCGAGCAGGTCGAGCCGCACTGTCGAGGCGTCGCGGCACTGCTCTCGCCGGCGACGGGGATCGCCGACTTCGGCGGCGTGGCGCGCGCGCTCGCCGGCGAGATCGCCGGCCGCGGCGTGCGGGTGGCGACGGGCGCCGGGGTCGAGGGCGTCTCGCTCGGCGGTCGGCGGATCGTCCTGCGCCACGCGCGCGGCGAGACCCGCGCCCGCTTCGCCGCCTTCTGCGCGGGCGGCTGGTCGGACAGGCTGGCGGTGATGGCGGGCGCCCCCGCCGATCCCCGTATCGTCCCCTTCCGGGGCGCCTACCTGGCGCTGCGCCCCGACCGCCGCGAGCTCGTGCGCTCGCTGATCTATCCGGTCCCCGACCCCGCGCTGCCGTTCCTCGGTGTGCACCTCACCCGCCACGCCGGCGGCGACGTGCTCGTCGGCCCGACCGCGCTGCTCGCGGGCGCCCGCGACGCGTACGCGCTCGGGCGCGTGCGGCGCGAGGACGTGTACTCGACGCTCTCCTGGCCGGGGAGCTGGCGGATGCTGCGCCGCTACTGGCGGGCGGGCCTGACCGAGGTCGGTCACGCCGCGAGCCGGCGGGCCTTCGTGCGCGCCGCCGCGGCCTACGTGCCCGCGCTCACGGTCGAGGACGTCGAGCCCGCCTTCGCCGGCGTCAGGGCGCAGGCGCTCGCGCGCGACGGCAAGCTCGTCGACGACTTCGTCGTGCACGCGACCGAGCGCGCGCTGCACGTCCGCAACGCGCCGTCGCCCGCGGCCACCTCCTCGCTCGCACTCGCGGGGCTGATCGCCGACCGGGTGCAGGAGGGGATGGGGTGAGGGGCGCGGCGCGCGCCGGGGCGCCGGGCGCGGCGCGTCAGTGGGCGACGAAGCTCCAGATCGGCTCGTCGAAGACCGCCACGAAGTCCCGCTCCGAGTAGGGGCCGCGGCCGTCCGCGTCGAAGATGCGCATCCCGATCTCGCCGGCGAGCAGACGGTGCACGTCGGCGGGGGATGTCCCGTAGTGGTCGGCTCCCCCGGCTCCGTGCTCGAACCAGACGATCGGCCGGTGGCGGCGCAGCGTCTCGCGCGCGCCGCGGAGCACGTGCAGCTCCGCGCCCTCGACGTCGACCTTCACGAGCCGCGGCACGTAGCCGGCGGGCAGGCAGCCGTCGAGCCGGCAGGTCTCGACGCGCACGCGCTCGGTGCGCTGCTCGCCCGGGTAGCTGCGCTCGCGCAGCCCGCTGAAGCTCGGCAGCCCCGGGACGACGACGAAGTCGGCTTCGCCGTCGGTGTCCGAGACCGCGGCCTTGCGCACGTCGGCGGCGGGGAAGTCCGCTGCGAGCGAGGCGTGCGAGGCGGGCACCGGCTCGAACGCGATGTGGTGCCCGCCGGGCGCGAGCCGCAACATCTCCGCGAGCACCTCGCCGCGGTGGCAGCCGACGTCGATGCAGTTCGAGTCCTCGCGCAGGCTGAAGGCCAGTAGCCGCAGCAGGGTCTCGTTGTCGGTCCGGTCGCGCCGCGCCGCCGGGTTGCGCCATTCGTAGGCGGCGCGCAGGGGCCGCTCGAGCCCGAGGCGCCAGGCGGCCCGCTTCACGGTCTGGCGCCGGTCGCGGGGCTCGGTCACCGGCGGCAGTCTATGGGCGCGATCGGGGGTGCGCCGCGGACCGTCGCGGGCTTGCGCCCCGCCGCCGCTCAGCCTCCGCGGCCGAGCCGGCGGTTGATCCAGTCCGCGTCGGGCTGGTCGGGGGAGCGCATCCAGGGCTGCAGCTCACCCGGCTCGAGGACCGCGAAGGCGATCAGGTTCGCCTGCCGCGGCGCGACGCGCACGAGCGCGCGGGCGAGCGGCTCGGCGATGCGCATCAGCGCCGCCCAGGAGCGCCGCACCGCGACCAGCGGCAGCTCGAACTCGCGGAAGGTCAGGATCTCGTGCTCGGCGTGGGGCGCGGCCGAGGCAACCGTCTTCTCGAGCTCGCGCTCGGTCCAGCGGTAGACGTAGTTCGGCGTGGCGGTGTTGCGCACGCCGCCGCCGCGAAAGTCGTGCGCCGCGACCGCGACCAGCTCGTACTCGTCGGTCACCCCCAGCCGCACGGCGGCCCGGGTCAGCAGCGAGTCGCGCGCCTCGATCGCGAGCACCCCGCGCCGGGCGACCCGCAGCATCTCCAGCAGCCCCCGGTGGGGCGAGCGGCAGTGGTGGAGGCCCGCGCTGACGACGGTCCAGTCGAACGAGCCGTCGGGCAGGTCGAGGCTCTCGGCGTCCTGGCGCGTCCACTCGTAGCCGCCGACCGCGCTCATCGTCTCGTCGAGGTTCGAGAGCGTGACGTCGGTGAATCCGTGCGAGCGGAACGCCTCGGCGTCCGCGGGCCCACCCGCGATCACGAGCACGCGGTGCTCGCGCCGGATCACCCCGGCCTCGAGCAGCTCCCCGAGGACGCGCCGGTAGAAGCCGCTGCGCTCGCTCACTGGCGCTGAGTGTATGGACGAGGCGGCGGGGCGCGGAGCCGCGCCCGGGAAGCTGCGCATGGCGAGCCAGCCTCCGCGCCGGACGAGACCCTATGTTCCTGCGGTGCCGGCGACCGCGGACCCATGCGCCTGATCCACCTGACGCCCGAGCTGCCCTGCTGGCCCGGCGGCAGCGGCGGGGCGACGCGCCAGTTCCACCTGCTGCGCCGGCTCGTGGAGCTGGGCCACGAGGTGACGGTGGTGGCGCCGGTCGCGGCCGGGCAGCAGGCGCGGCGCGCCGAGCTCGCCGCGGCCGGGATCCGGCTCGAAGGGCCCGACAGGCCGCCCTCGCGCGCGAAGGAGACCCTGCGGGCGCTGGCCGGCGAGCCCTCGCTTGCCCCGCGCGCGGCGGACCTGCCCGTGTTCGCCTGGCAGGTTTCCGTCCTCTGGGTGGCGCTGCGCCCCCACGCGCGCCGCGCGCTCGAGGCCGCGGCGGACGTCGTGACCGTCGAGCACGACCACGCCGCCCAGTGGGTCGCGGCGCTCCCGGCGGGGCTGCCGCGCGCGCTGGTGCTCCAGAACGTCGGCCCGAGCTACTACGGGAGCCGCGCGCGCGCCGCCGCGGGCGCGCCGCGCGCCCTGCTACGCGCCGAGGCGTTCCGCTTCGCGCGCCACGACGCGCGCTGGCTTGAGCGCTACGACAGGCTCATCGCGGTCTCCGACAACGACGCGGCCGACCTCCGCGGGCGTACGGCGGTCCCCGTCGAGGTCGTGCCGAACGGCGTCGCGAGCGACGAGCTGACGCCGCTGCCACCTTCGTCCGAGCCCGCGACGCTGCTCTTCACGGGGACGCTTGGACACCCGCCGAACGCCGAGGGCATCCGCTGGTTCGCCGCGCACGCCTGGCCGCTGATCCGCTCGCGGCGCCCCGATGCCGAGCTGCTGATCGTCGGGCGCGACCCCCCGCCCGAGGTCTCCGGGCTGGATGGCCGCGACGGGATCGAGGTGGTCGGCTCCGTGCCCTCGATGGCGCCCTACTTCGAGCGCGCGACGGCCGTCGTCGTGCCACTGCTGTCCGGTGGCGGCACGCGGCTGAAGATCCTCGAGGCGTTCGCCTGCGCGCGGGCGGTCGTCTCGACGGGCGTCGGCCGCGAGGGACTCGACGCGAGCGACGGAGCGGAGCTGCTCGTCGCCGACGGCGCCGAGGCGTTCGCCACGGCGACGCTGCGGCTGCTCGAGGACCCGTCGCTCCGCGAGCGTCTCGCCGCAGCCGGACGCGAGCTGGCCGAGCGCCGCTACGACTGGCGCGTGCTCGGAGACCGGCTGGAGCAGACCCTGGCGGCGTTGGCGTAGCCGGCCGGGACGACGGGAGCTCGCCTCAGCCCCAACCCCCGGGGGCCATCTTCTCGACGACCCGGAACCCGGATCTTGACGATCGACCGCCTCGCGGTTCAGCCGATCAGCCAGCGCTTCGGCTTCCTCCCGGTTCATGGAACGAGCGTAGCCTGGTTCCGTGCTCGCGAAAAGGTGCCCGCTACTCGGCGCCCTGCTCGCCGTCACCGCGCTCGGCGCCTGTGGCGGGGGCAGCGACGGCGGGCGCCCGGCGGAAGCCGACCGACCCTCCCCCTCGGGCGAGGCGGCCGCCGGCTCGGGCAGGCGCGGCGGCAGCGACCGAGTGCTCGGCGACGCAGGCGACGACCGAGGGCGCCGCCCGGCGAACCGGTCCCGCGTCGACGGGTTCCCCTCCGACCTGGTCGTCCGGGTGATCGACGGCGACACGGTCGAGCTGGCGCGGCTCGGGCGCGTGCGCCTGATCGGCGTGGACACCCCCGAGCGCGGCACGTGCTACGAGGACGCCGCGACCGCGTTCACGCGCCGGGAGCTCGAAGGCGAGCGGGTCGGCTACGAGCTGGGGGCCGACCGAACGGACCGCTACGACCGCACCCTCGCCTACCTCTACCGCGACGGGATGCACAACGCCGCGCTGCTGCGGCGCGGCTACGCGAAGGTGCTGACGATCGCGCCGAACGATAGGTACGTCGCGCGCTTCGAGCGCATCGAGCGGGACGCCAGAGGTGCCGACCTGGGGCTGTGGACCGCCTGCGATGTTCCCGCTGCGCCGAGTCCGCGGCGCCCGTCTCGGCGCGATCGCCCGACGCTCCCGAGCCGTCCCGCCGCCCCGGACGCGGGCGGCGTCATCCCCGAGAACTGCACCGGGATCGCCGGTCCGATCCCCACGCCCCCCGGCGACCCCACCGGTCTCGATGGCGACAACGACGGGCTCGCGTGCGAGTAGCGGCCGCGACTTCCCTCGCCGCCCTGGCGACCGCCGCCGCGCTCGCCGCGATCCCGGCATCCGGTGCCGGCGACGCGCGGTCCTCGCGCGAGCGCTGGCATCCGCGGCCGACGACGCAACCGTGGCAGTGGCAGCTCAGCGGGCGGTTGCGGCTCGCGCCGCGGACGGCCGTGTACGACGTCGACGGCCTCGACGCGCGCCGGCGCGCGGTGCGCGCGCTCCACCGACGGGGCCGCCGCGTGATCTGCTACGTCTCCGCCGGCAGCCACGAGCCCTTCCGCGCCGACGCACGGCGCTTCCCGCGCCGGGTGATCGGCCGGCGGATCGCGGGCTTCCCGGACGAGCGGTGGCTCGACATCCGCCGCATCGACCTGCTCGCCCCGATCCTGCGCGACCGCTTCGAGGCCTGCCGCCGCAAGGGCTTCGACGCGGTCGAGCCCGACAACGTCGATGGCTACTCGAACCGCTCCGGCTTTCCGCTGACAGCGGCCGACCAGCTCGCCTTCAACCGCTGGGTCGCGGGCACGGTCCGCTCGATGGGGATGGCTGTCGGCCTCAAGAACGACCCCGAGCAGGTCCGCCGGCTCGTCGGCGACTTCGACTTCGCCGTCGTCGAGCAGTGCTTCGAGTTCCGCGAATGCCGCGCCTACTCGCCGTTCGTCAGGCGCCGCAAGGCCGTCTACCTGGCCGAGTACCGGCGGCGCTCGGCGCGCATCTGCCGCCGGGCGCGGCGCCTGCGCTTCAGCCTGATCTTCAAGCGCCGCGCGCTCGGGGCTGCGCGGCGGACGTGCCGCCGCGGCGGCCGCTGACACCCGCGTCGGGAGCTTGCGCTCACCGCCCAGCCAGCCCGCCCAGCTCGGTCCCGGGCTGCACGAAGAGGAAGTCATTCACGTACCCAGGCGGCGGGGCGGGCTGGAGCTCGCCCTCGGTCAGCAGTGCGAGCTGGTCGCGTTCGACGTCGAAGTGCGCGAGCGGGACCAGCCGGCCGGCGCCGAGCGCGTACCCCTCGTAGCCCGCGGCGGCGAAGCGGTCGAAGGTCTCCGCGACGGGCGCGTCGCGGTGGCGCTGCTCGATCTCGATCAGCACCGCGGGCCGCGCCTCGGCGAGCAGCCGCGGCGCGCCGTCGAGCAGCGCCTGCTCGTGACCCTCGACGTCGCACTTCACGAAGCGCACGGCGGCGACCTGCTCGCCGAGGACGTCGTCGAGGCGGCGTGTCTCGACGGTCACCGACTCGACGAACAGCCCGGCGCGCGCCGCGGGGACCGAGATGCTCCCCATCGCGTGCACGCTCGCGCCGCGCCGCCGCGGCATCCGCAGCTCGGCCGTCCCGTCGGCGCCGGAAAGCGCGCAGTGGTGCACGCGGACGCCGTCACGGCCGGCGCGAATCCGATCGAGACTGCGGTGGTTGACGGGGTTGGGCTCGAAGGCGTGAACGCCGCCGCCCGGCCCGGCGACCTGCGCGAGGCGGTGCGTGAAGAGTCCCCAGCTCGCGCCGATGTCGAGGCAGAGGTCGCCCGGGCGCACGAGCTGCTCGACGACGGCCGGAGCGAGGTCCCCCGCGCGCGCGGCGAGCCGCCACGCCGCCCGCGCTCGCAGCGCCGGGCTCACGCGTCCCACGACAAGGTCGAGGAAGGTGCCCGTCACGTCCACGGGCGCCTTCACACGCGCGGCCAGTCGCGCACGCCGACCGCGTCGAGCGCGCGCCGGGATCCGAGGTAGACGCCGCGACGCAGCGCGCGCGCCGGGCCGCCGCCGCGCCCCCGCGCCCGGGGCGGTGCCGGCGCGTCGATCAGCCGCGCCAGCGGGCGGCTGACCTCGCCCCAGGCGAAGCGCCCGCGGGTCGCCGCGAAGGCGGGCTCGAACGAGCCCCGACCGCGGTCGAGCACCTGCTCGAGCGCCGTCGCCAGCGCCTGCGGGTCGCCCGGGTCCGCCACCGCGCCGAGCTGCTCGCGCGCGACCAGGTCGGCCATCTCGTCGCCGCCGGTGCAGACGATCGGCAGCCCCGACCAGAGGCAGTCGAGCAGCCGCGTCCTGAAGGAGAAGCGTGTCTCGAGCTGGTCGCCGTGGGCCGACACCGCGCAGTCCGCCTCGAGCAGCCATCCGCCGCGGGCCTCGTGGGGCACCCAGCGGTCGTTGAAGAAGACGTGCCGGTCGAGCAGGCCGAGCTCTGCCGCCAGCTCACGCGCGCGTTCCCCGGCCCGCCGGGCGGGCAGCGCCGGCGCGGCGCCCATGAACACGAGCCGCAGCGGCCGCCGCGCCGCGAGCAGGCCGGCGGCCCGGATCGGCGTCTCGGCGTCCAGCCATGGCCACAGCCCGCCGTTCCAGAGGACGACCTCGTCGCGCTCGCCGATCGTCTCGAAACGCGCCCGGGCTCCCGGGCCGGGAGCGGGCGGCTGCTCGGAGAGGCCGAAGGGGACCACGTCGATCAGCGACCTGAGCGACGGATCGTGGTCGTAGCGCGCGAGGCCGACGAGCCGCTCCGAGAGCATCATCCCGAGCCAGAGGTCGCGCTGGCGCTCGCTCGAGCAGAGGAACTGGTCGCCGATCGCGAGCGCCTCGGCGACGCGGTCGATCGCGTAGTCGGCGAGCCGGCGGCGCAGCACGGGCCGCGCGCCGGGAAACCCCGGGATCAGAGCGAGCGGCTCGGGGTCGTAGAGGTCGAACACGAGCCGCGCGCCGGAGCGCCGCAGCATCCGCATCACGCGCGGCCAGCGCGGGGTCGCGAGCACCAGGTCGGCCCGCGCGAGCAGCGGCTCGAGCGCACGCGGGTCGTGGGGATTGAAGGCCACGCACGGGATGCCCGCCACGGGCTCGGCGCCCGCGCCGACCGCCGCGGAGTCGCCCGCGACCGCGAGCGTCACCTCGCCGTGGCGGGTGAGCCCGCGCGCGAGCTCGAGCGCGCGGATGCCCGAGCCGAGGGGCTCGCCCGCGAGCGGCCCCGTCGCGAGCACGACGATCCGCCTCATCCGGGCCCCGTCGCGAGCACGACGATCCGCCTCATCCGGGCTTCCGCGCGAGCAGGATGTACTGTCCGGTGACGAGCGGCGCGAGCGCGGTGCGGCCGAGCAGCTCGGCGACGCGCAACTGCCAGCCGGCGTAGAAGTGGCGCGGCTCGACGTGCTCCACAGCCAGCCCCGCCTGCTCGATCAGCCCGCGCGCGTCGGCGAGCGCGAACCAGCGCAGGTGCGTACGGTCGAAGAGGCCCTCGTCCACACGCGGCCAGCGCCCGCGCACGCCGAGCTCGAGCAGCGTCTCGAGCGAGCGCACGTTCGGCACGCTCACGACCGCCGCGCCGCCGGGGCGGAGCAGCGCCGCCGCCGCGCGCAGCGCGCTCCAGGGGTCGACGAGATGCTCGAGCACGTCGGCGGCGACGACGCAGTCGAAGCTGCCGAGGTCCCCGTCCCGCAGGGCGTCCTCGACACCGGCGTTGACGACCGCGTCGAGGTGCTCCGCGGCCGCCGCCGCGTAGGCCCCGTCGAGCTCCACCCCCACCACCCGCGCCGGCTGGCGCTGCTTCAGCGCGGCACCGAGCGCGCCGGAGGCACAGCCGAGGTCGAGGATCGCGCGCGCCGAGCGCGGGACGAGCGCCTGGACGTCGGGGCGCGCCGTCTCGTATCCCGCCCGGCGGCGCTCGCGCAGATCGGCCTCCGGCATGGCCGACAGCATCTCAGACCCCCCGCGAGGCGCCCGGCACGAGCCCGCGCACGAGCGCGCGCTCGTCGGGGCGCAGCCACAGCGCGTAGAAGGCGATCCAGTAGGCGAGCAGCCCGCCGGCGCCGACGCCGAGCACCGCCGGAACAGAGTCGAGCGCGGTCGTGAGGCGGACGGCGCCGAGCGCCGCGGCGAGCACGAGGCCGCTCGTGTAGGCCGGGACCCAGACCTCGCGCGCGAGGTTCGCGAGCGAGACCGGCACCACCGAGCGGATCAGGCGCAGCGTGAACGGGAAGGCGACGAGGTAGGGCACCGTCGTCCCGATCGCGACGCCCTCGAGACCGATCAGCGGCGTCAGCGCGAGCGAGATCGCCAGGTTCGCGATCGCCGCGATCCAGGCGTAGCGCGCGAGCACCCCGGCACGGCCCGCCGCGATCACGATCGCCGCGCCGACCCCGACCGACCCGGTCACGAGCCAGTAGGACAGCAGGATCGCCATCGCCGCCGCGCCCTCGCGGAACTCGGCCCCGAGCCAGACCTCGAGCACGGGGCCGGCGAGCACCATGCCGGTGACCGTCAGCGGCACGATGAACGCGAGCATGTAGCGCGTGCCGCGCAGCAGCAGCTCGCGCAGGCGCGCGTCGTCGCCCTCGGCGAGGTACTTCGAGGCGGTCGGCAGGGCGGTGACCCCGACAGCCCCGTTGAACGCGCGCACGAGGTTGTGGGCGCGCACCGGGCCCTCGAACAGCGCCACCGTCGCGACCGAGCTGAAGAGTCCGAGGATCGCCCTGTCGAACGCGTACATCACGGCCCCGGCCGCCTCCGCCGCCGAGACGTAGCCGGCGAGCCCGAGCAGCTCGCGCACGTCCTCGCGGCGCACCGCACGCAGCTTGAGCCGGAAGGGCAGCCGCGCGACCCGCACCGAGACCAGCGAGGCGAGCCCGGCGAAGAGCGGAATCGTCCCGCTCGCCGCGATCAACACGACGAGGCTCGCGTCGGCGAACAGGAGCCCCAGCATCAGGGCGGCATAGAAGGCGAGCCCCGCGACGTCCATCAGCGCGGCGCGCACGAAGAGCTGGCTCGCGCGCAGCGCGTCGCGGAAGACCGTCAGCGGCCAGCCGACGGCGGTGACCGCGCCGAGCAGCAGCGACCCCCGCACCGCCTGCCCGCGGAGATCGTCGGAGAGGTCGACCGCGAGCGAGAGGACCACCCCGACGACCGCGACCAGCAGGCCGGTCAGCAGCCCCGCTGCGGCGAAGACGAGCGCCGCCGCCGAGAAGGCGCTCTGGCGGCGCTCGGGTCCGAGCGCGCCCCCCATCGTCCGCAGGGCGGCGTTCGCCGCCGCGTTCTGGATCACGAGCAGGTAGCCCGCCAGCGAGCTCAGCAGCCCGTAGACGCCGAGCTCGGCGAGCGAGAGGCGGCGGGCGAGCACCGTGATGATCGCGAACATCGCGAGCAGGCCCGAGACCTGGGCGAGCTGCTGGGTGAGCGAGCCGACGGCGAGCAGCCTTGCCTGGCCGCCGCCCGCGGCCGGGGGGCCTGTGGGGTTGTCGCTCATCGGGCCGGATACTCTCGCGCATCGGGCCGGGATACTCCGCGGCATCGCATCCGAGCCTCCCGAGACCGCGCGCGATCTGACCGACCTCTCCCCCACGGTGCGCGTGCGGGGATCCTCCGCGGGAGTCGATCCGGGCTCGCTCGCGGCGGGCGCCGACGTGGTACTCCACGCGCCGCGCTCCCACGGCGACCTGCTCGCCCACGGGGTCCTGCTCGACGACTGGATGTCCCCCGCCGAGCTGCACGCGGTCGATGCCGAGGCGCGCCGCCGCGCGAGCGCCTGGCTCGAGCGCCACGCGGCGCTCGTGACGGTCGCGGGAACCTGCATCGCCGAGGTCCACGAGCTCCAGCTTCACGCCGACGTGTTCCTGCGCGAGACGCGCATCGTCGAGGGCCTGCGGGCGCTCGTGCGGCGCGGCGCGCCCGCGCTGCTCGAGCTGTCCGCCGTCGACCCCGAGCTCGCAGCCTGCCTCGCGGGCACGCTGGACGGGACCGAGGTCGCCTCCGACCACGCGGCCACGGCGCCGCCGCGCTACCCGCTCGCGTTCGCGGCGAGAGCCGGAACGAGGGGCGCGGTCACGACCGCGCGCGAGACGACCGGCCTTCCGGGCAGCGTGCGGGGCGCGGTGCTGGTCGAGCCCTACTGGCACCTGTCGGGGCTCTGGGGCGCGCTCGCCGCGCGGCCCGCCAGCGTGCCGGTGCTCAACCCGCTCAACCCGCCCGCGCTGCAGCGGCGGGAGCGGGCGCGGCTCGCCGCGCGCGGCGGCTGGATGCCCTCGCCCGGGA
>JBPCKX010000029.1:0-19655 GCA_051003875.1 Thermoleophilaceae bacterium | reverse complement strand
TTGTTGTAGCGTGTTCCCTGTTTGACCCCCAGCCGCTGCGCGGATTCCTCGTCGGCCCCGGCTTGGGTGAGGAAGTCGTTCTTGTCCATCCGCGGGAGCACCTCCCCGCGGCGCGGCAGCGCCGCGGTGGGGTTGCGGAACGGGTTGTACTGCGAGGGCGCCTGGGGGAGCCCGGCAAGCAGCGCCGCCTGCCCGAGGTCGAGGTTGCGCGCGTGCTTGTCGAAGAAGGTCTCGGCGGCGGCCTCGATGCCGATCGCGGTACGTCCCTCGACCGTTCCGAAGGGGACGTCGTTGAGGTAGCTCTTGAGGATCCACTCCTTTGAGTGCTCCTTCTCGAGCTCGGAGGCGAGCTTCGCCTCGCGGATCTTGCGCTTGAAGGTGCGCTTCGGGTCCTTGATGTAGAGAGCGCGGACGAGTTGCTGGGTGATCGTCGATCCACCCTCCACGTTCTTGCCGGAGCGGATGTTCTTCACCGCGGCGCGGACGATCGCCGAGTAGTCGACTCCCTCGTGCTCGTAGAAGCGCTCGTCCTCGACCGCGACGACCGCGTCGCGGATGTCCTGTGGCATCGCCTTCCACGGGATCGGAGTGCGGATCTCGTCGGACTGCACGTAGCCCAGGCGCGAGCCGTCGGCGGCGAAGATCACGGAGCTCTCGCCCTTGTCATCGGGCTTCAGCTCCGAGATGTCGGGAGCGGAGGCGGCGATCGCGAGCACGTAGCCCACCAGCGAGGCGACCGTGATCAGCACGGCCAGGATCAGCCCTCCGAGCGCGAGCAGGAAGCCGTTGCGCCCACGGTTGCGGTTTCGTCTCGGCTTTCTTTGCATGGTGGTCATTGGGGCGGGCGGGGTTGGCGCGGCCATCCCGAGGACATCAGGATAAAGGCTCGCCTGCTCGGCGGTGAAAGGCTTGTTGCCGTGGGCGCGCAGCCACCAGTGCCCGACGAGCCCGGGGCCGCGAGCGGCCGGCAGCCGGTGCATGCCCGCGCGGCGCGCCGCCATGGAAAGATCGGCCGCAACCATGGCGCACCCGGCCAGCTCGAGCACCCCAGCCAAGCCCGTCCGGGCCGGGGTCCGGGCGCGGGAGGCGGTCGGCGCGGTCCTCTCCTCGGAGTCTGCCCGGGCGGCGTGGCGGGCGTTCCTCGTGACCCGCCTGGCGATCTGCGCGGTGGCCGTGTACGCCGCCCTCGCGGTGGGTGCCGGCGAAAGCCCCGAGCGCAACGCCGAGCGTTTCGATGTACCCGCGCTCACGCATCCGTTCGGGGGGCCGGGGGACACCCTGCTCTCGCCGTTGGCACGCTGGGACGCGGTCTGGTACCTGACGATCGCGAACTCGGGCTACGGCGACGCGGACGGACCGCGCAGCGCGTTCTTCCCGCTCTACCCGCTGCTCGCGCGGGGCCTCGGCGAGCTCGGCGGAGGCACGCCCGGCGCGGTCCTCGTCGCCTCCTACCTGGTGGCCCTGGCCGCGCTGCTGGGGGCGCTCGTGCTGCTCCACCGGCTGGTCGCGCTCGAGCTCGGTCGGCGCTTCGCCGGGCCGACGCTGCTGCTGCTCTGTGCCTTTCCCGCCGCGCTGGTGCTCGGCGCTCCCTACTCGGAGAGCGTCTTCCTGCTCGCCTCCGTCGGCGCGTTCTACGCCGCCCGGACCGGCGCCTGGGCGTGGGCGGGCCTCGCTGCGGCCGCCGCCTCGGGTACCCGCAGCGCCGGGGTGCTGCTGATCGTGCCGCTGCTGATCCTCTACCTCTACGGCCCGCGGGAGGATCGCCCGGGCCGGGCGACCGGGCGCCGTCGCGGCCGGCTCGCCTCGCTCGCGCCCATCCACCGGCCGCGGGCGGACCTCGCCTGGCTGCTGCTCGCGCCCGCCGGCCTCGTGCTCTACATGGCCTACCTCGCCGCCGCCCACGGCGATCCGCTCGCGTTCGCGTCGGCGCAGGAGTTCTGGGCGCGTGACTTCGCGGGGCCGCTCGGCGGGGCCTGGGACGGCGCGGGCGCCGCGTGGGACGGGGCGCGTCAGCTTCTCTCGGGCTCGCGCGAGGTCGCCTACTTCGAGGCCGCGGGCGGCGACCCGTTCCGCGTCGCGGGCCACAACCTGCTCCTGTTCGGGTTCCTCGTCTTCGCGGTCGGCGCCGCGGTCGGGGTGCTGCGCAGGCTGCCCGCCGCCTACGGCGCCTACGTCGTGCTCGCGCTGATGCTGCCGCTCAGCTATCCCGCCGGGCCACAGCCGCTGATGTCGCTGCCGCGCTTCCTGGTCGTCCTGTTCCCGATCTTCATGTGGCTCGCGCTGGCGTGCGAGGAGCGCCGGATAACAGCCGGGGTCGCTACCGCCTCCGCGGTCATGCTCGGGCTGTTCGTGACCCAGTTCGCAGGCTGGTACTGGGTGACGTGAGGCCGCCAACCCCCGCGGCCGATGCCTCCGTCAGGGCGGTGCTGCTCGATGCGCTCGGCACGCTGGTCGAGCTCGACGAGCCGCAGACGCGGCTGCGCGCCGCGCTGCGGGAGACGGTCGGAGCCGACGTCGGCGCCGAGGCGGCGGCCCGCGGCCTCGCGGCGGAGATCGCGCACTACCGCGCCAACCATCTCCAGGGCCGCGACACGGCCGGCCTCGAGGCTCTCCGCGACGACTGCGCCGCCGTGCTGCGCGACGCGCTGGGCATGCCGGGCCTCGAGCTCGCAACGGTTCGCGCCGCGATGCTGGAGGCGCTCGAGCTGCGGGTCTTCCCCGACGCCGCCCCGGCGCTGCGCGGGCTGCGCGAACGGGGCATCCGGCTCGTCGTCGTGAGCGATTGGGACTGCTCGCTGGCGCGCCGCCTCGAGCGCGCCGGCCTTGCGGGGCTGCTCGACGGCGTCGTCTCCTCTGCCGTCGTGGGCGAGGCGAAGCCCTCTCCGGCCGTCTTCCGCGCGGGGCTGGAGCTCGCCGGGACGGGCCCCGGCGACGCGCTGCACGTCGGCGACTCCGTCCGGCGCGACGTCGGCGGCGCCGGCGCGGCCGGCGTGCGCGCCGTCCTGATCGCCCGCGACGGCGGCGCGCCGGCCGGGATCGCCGCGATCCGGTCGCTCGAGCAGCTCGCGTCCCTACTCTGAGTGCCTCGCGTGGACGACATCGCCCCGACCCCCGCTCCCCCGGAGCCGCCCGAGCGCCCCGAGGGGCTCGAGCGAGCCCCGCGCTGGCCGCCGTGGTTCGCGGTCGTCGGGTTCATCGCCGGGATCACCGCGACGGCCTTCCTCGCGGGCGCGATCGGCGCGATCTTCGGCGTCGGCGGCGGAGCCGACTCGGCGGCATTCGTGGTCATCGCGACGCTCGTGCAGGCGGTCGTGTTCATCGCCACCGCCGTCGTCTTCGCGGGCTTCGTGAGCAAGCCCAAGGCCTGGCATTTCGGCCTGCGCCCGGCGCCGTTCTGGCGTTCGGTGGGCTGGGCCGCGGCGGCGCTCTTCGTCTTCTTCCTCGTGGCGGGCATCTACGCCGCGCTCGTCCCGATCGAGGCCGAGCAGGGCGTCACCGAGGAACTCGGCGCCGATCAAGGCACCGCCGGGCTGATCATCGCGGGCCTGATGGTGATGGTCGTGGCGCCGTTCGCGGAGGAGGTCTTCTTCCGCGGGTTCTTCTACCGCGCGCTCCGGAGCCGGTACCCGATGATCGTCGCGGCGATCCTCGACGGCCTGCTGTTCGGCGTCATCCACTACAACTTCGAGGGTGTCGACGCGCTGCTGCTGCTGCCCCCGCTGGCGCTGCTGGGGTTCGTCTTCTGCGTCGTGTACGAGAAGACGGGGTCGCTCTTCCCGGTGATCGGGATGCACGCGTTCAACAACAGCATCGCCTACGCGGCGCAGGCCGACGGCGGCTGGCAGGTGTCGCTCGCCGTCGGGCCGCTCGTGCTCGCGGGCTGCGTGCTCGCGCCGCGCTACTTGGCGCGTGGGCCACGGGTTTCCGCTGTCTGAATCCGCGTCGCGCAGGTACAGTGGGATCCATCCGATGAGACCGACGATTCCTTTTCTCTGCGCCGCTGCCGCGCTTGCGCTTCCCGCCGCCGCGCTCGCGCAGGGCGATCCGGTCGCCGAAGGTGGCGCTCCGGGCGGGGACGCTGCGAGCGGCGCCGCGCCCGCGGCTGGGTCCGCACGCCCCGCCGCCCCCGCCCCGGCGGGCGGGCGGATCTCGATCAAGGTCCGCGGCGGGCAGGCCACCCGCAAGCTCCGCTACGCGGCGAAGGGCGGGCCGCTCGTGGTCGAGGGGAAGTCCGCGCCGTTCGTGCCCGGACAGGTGGCGGTGCTCGCGATCCGCAGCGGCGGGAGGCTGATCGGCGAGCGTCGCGCGGAGATCCGCAGGTCGCGACGCGGCGGGCGGGTGCGCTTCCGGCTCAAGCTGCGGCGCAAGGGTCTCGTGACGCTCACCGTGCGCCACCCGGCGACCGCGGCCCAGAGCGCCTTCGCCTCTCGCTCCGCGCGCGTGAAGGTGATCCGGCCGCGTGCCGGCCAGGGCGCGCGCGGAAGATCCGTGCTGCTGCTGCAGCGGGGTCTCGAGCGGCTCGGCTTCGCGGTGCCCGTCAGCGGCAGCTACGACGCGGGCACCTCACGCGCGGTGCTCGCCTTCCGCAAGACGAACGGGCTCGGGGCGAGCGGGTACGCGAACTCGCGCGTGTTCTCGCGCGTGCTGCGCAACCGCGGGGCCTTCCGGCCGCGCTTCCCCCGTGCGGGAAGCCACGTCGAGTTCGACTGGTCGCGCCAGGTGCTCGCGATCGTCAGGGGTGGCCGTGCGCGCCGCGTCTACCATGCCTCCTCGGGCAAGGCCTCGACACCGACGGTGTTCGGCACGTTCAGCTTCTACCGCAAGGAGCCGGGCATCAACTCGCTCGGGATGGTCCAGTCCAACTACTTCATCGGCGGCTACGCGATCCACGGCTACCACTCCGTCCCGACCTATCCCGCGAGCCACGGCTGCATCCGCGTGCCGGTGCCGAACGCGCACGCGGTCGACCGCCAGATCTCGATCGGGCAGAAGATCTTCGTCTACCGCTGAGGCGCTCGGCGGGGGCGGCCGCGAGGGTCACCCCGTCGCCTGACGCCAGTCGCTGTGCTTGCGGCGCGACTGCGGCAGGAAGTTGGCCAGCAGCATGCCCCCGAGCCCGTAGAGGAGCAGTGCGAGCGCGCCGGGCACGATCCGCTCGACCCAGGCGTCGCGCGAGGCGATCAGCCCGGTGAACGGCGCCAGCAGCACATCGTTGACATCGTCTATGAGCTCGCGCGCGCCGCCGTGGCGGCGCTCGCGCATCCGTTCGACCGGCGCGGAGGGTGCCGGGCGGTCGATCGCGGTCTCGGAGACGGGCCGGCTGTCGTCGCCCTCCACGATCCCGACCTGCCGGGCCGAGCTCTCCTCGGACTGGTCGACGGCGAAGAGCAGGAAGCCGAGCGCCACGAAGACGGAGGCGAGCACCGCGGCGAGTCTGACCAGGGCAGGCATCGCTCCCGTACTATCGGCGTCCGCCGTGCCGTCCATGAGCGCTCTCATCCCGAGCTTGACCGGCTGCGGCCTCGCGTGAGCGCCCGCGAGCGGCTCCTCGCCGAGCTGCGTGAGCACGCTCTGGTGCTCGGCCTGGTCACGCTCTCGAGCGGGCTCGAGGCCACCTACTACGTCGACGCGAAGCGGGCCATCCTGCGCCCGGCGGGATTTTCGGCGCTGGCGGAGCTGGTCGGCGCCGAGGTCGAGCGCACGGAAGCGACGGCGGTCGGCGGGCTCACCATGGGCGCCGACCCCGTCGCCTGCGCGGCGCTCGCCGCGGGAGTCGACGCGAAGGCCTTCTTCGTGCGCAAGGAGCGCAAGGCCCACGGGCTCGAGCGCTGGGTCGAGGGGCCGCCGCTGGAGCCGGGCGAGCGCTGCCTGGTCGTCGAGGACGTGGTCACGACCGGCGGCTCGACGGTCGCCGCGATCGAGCGGGTTCTCGCGGAGGGGCTTGTGGTGGCAGGCGTCCTGAGCGTGGTCGATCGGCTCGCGGGCGGCCGCGAGGCGATCGAACGGGCCGCCGCCGCTCCCTACCGCGCGCTGGCGACGATCGACGAGATCCACCCCGATCGGCCGGACCGCTGAGCTCCCCCGCGGCGGCCGGCGGCACCTTCCCAACCCGACCCCCCACGAGGGGGCAAAGTCAGGACGGCGCCTGGGCGCGGAAGCTGCGCAGCAGCGCGTCCAGCCTGCGCTCGTTGAACGCCGGCTTCACGCCTGCGTTGCGGAACAGCAGCGCACCGTAGGTGACCCGGCCCGGGCGCTGGAAGACGGCCACCGTGATCTTCTGCGAGAGGCTGTTGGGCGCGACCGTGCCGAGCGCGGTCAGAAGCGCGCTGTCGTAGGACGAGCCCGGCACGCGCGTGACCCGCCCGTCGATGCGGCCCGCGAAGCGGGGCAGCTCCCGAACCGTCCTACGGGCGTAGCGGCGCGGCGTGAGCTCGCGTCCGGGCTGCGTGCGGTCGGCCGAGATCGAGACCGCCACGAGCCGGTCGTCCGACCTGATGATCGTGCGCCCCGCCTTGGTCCTCGACGTCCAGCTCCCGGGAACCGCCACGGTGAAGCCGGCCACCGTGTTCCTGACGGTGCGCCAGCCGCGGGGCGGGGTCGTCGGCGGGTCGGTGCGCTCCCGCGCAGGGGGGGCCGCTTCACGGGGTTGATCGTCGCCACCCGCGCAGCCTGCCGGCAGCAGCGCCAGCGCGGCGAACGCGGCGACGGCGCGGCGGATGGGGCTCATCGCGGTTGCGGCCCCGCGGCGGGGCGGGGGGCGAGATCGACACCGCGGGGCCTGGGCTTCACAGACATCCGGAAGGAAAAGGAGATGGAGACGCAATGAGATCCCTCACGATAGCCGCGATCGCGGGCCTCGCGCTCGCTTTCGTCCCGCCGCCCGACCCCGCAAGGGCGGGGCAGTACGAGTTGCACTCCTGCCGCCTTCCCGACGGCACGCACTCGCCCCTTGTCGACTGGTCCCCGACCGGTGGCAACGACGCTCGCTTCAGCCGTTCGGACGCGTGTCTGGGCAACGGGTACTTCGATGTGGAGATGCTCGCCTCGGGGACGCAGTCGCCCGCCGCCGGACGTCACTGGCGCCTGGCCCTGCCGCCCGGCGTGCGCCTGCGACGGATGCGCGGGCGGCTCGCCGCCATGACCCGTCCGGGCGGTCACGTCGTCGACGCGATCGCCGACAACGGGCTCGGCAACCTGTCGCTCGGCTTTGGTGCGGGCCGCGGCACCATGCGCGCGTGGAATGACGCCGCGAACGCCTTCGACACGGGACCGTTCACCGCCACCGGGACCTACCTCCTCGGCACCCGCTGTGTCGCGGGCGCCCCGTGCGGGCCCCTCTCGGGCATGGCAAAGGCCTACGTGCGTGTGTTCCGCACGCAGGCGACGCTCGAGGATCTGTCGATTCCGCGGGTCGAGAAGCTGGCCGGGAGGCTTCTCGAGCCGGGCGTCCACCGCGGGGTCGAGGGGTTCGCGCTCGACGCGTCGGACAGCGGTGCGGGCGTCTACCGGCTCGTCGTCGAGCTCGACGGGGTCGAGCGACTCGCCGAGGTGCTCGACCCGAGCGCCGGCCAGTGCGCCGATCAGGTGCCGGGCAACGGCTCGGACTACGACTTCACGACGGCGACCCCGTGCCTGCCGCGGGTCTCGGGCAGCCGCACCCTCGATACGCGCCTGCTCCCCGACGGAGAGCACACGCTGAGGCTGCTCGTCGAGGATGCCGCGGGCAACCGCCGCGTCGCCGCGGGGCCCGTCGACGGCTGGCGGGTCGAGAATCGTCTCGGCGCCGGGGACACCCTGCCGCCGCCGTCCGCCGGTCCGCCCGCTGGTCCCGCCCCGCGGGGCGAGCCGATCTCACCGAACGGGACCCCCGCGGTCGAGCGCGCCCGGCTCGAGCTCTACTTCCGCGTGCGCCGGACCCGGCGCCGCTGTCGCGCCGAGCTTGGCCCGAGGGGCGAGCTCGGGCGGCGCTGCGCCCGGGTGCCGGGAAGATCGAGCGTCCGGCGCGGCGCCGTTCTGCGGAGCCCCTACGGTCGCCGCGCACGGCTCACGGGCCGGCTGATGACCCTCGACGGGCGCCCGATCCGCGGCGCCCGCCTGCACCTGCGCCGCACCCGGCGGGGAACCCGCCACGCGCTCGAGCGCTTCGACGTCCGCACCGGCCCCGCTGGGCGCTTTCGTACCGTGCTCGGCCGCGCCCCCAGCGAGCGCATTCGAGCCGTCTACTACGCCACCTCCGCCACCCGCCGTCCCGTTCGCTCGCGGGTGCTCGTGCGGCGGGTTGGCGCCGGGATCGCGATCCGCGCAGGACGGCGCGCCGGCGTCGTCCGCGGTCGCCTGCACGGCGGCAGCCGTCCGCGCGCGGGGGTCCGAGTCGCGGGGGAGGTGGGAATCGGTCGCCGCTGGGTCGGGTTCGCCCACCGGCGGGTGCGCGCGCGGGCGTCGTTCGTGCTGGCGCTCCGCGCTCCCGGCGGCCACTCGCGCCGCGTGCGCCTGCGCGTGCTGCGCACGGCGGGCTACCCGTACGAGCCGTCCGTCAGCCGGGCAGTCGTGCTGCGCGCGCGACGGTGAGCGCCGCCGCGCGCGCCCCCTCTACTCCTTCACCGTCACGTAGCGGAGCACCTCCACCACCTGCTCGGGGGTCGCCGCCGTGGCCATCGCGGCCCGGTCGACCTCCTTGAGCGCGTGGGTGAGCTCGGCGTCGTGGAGGGTGATGATCGGCTTGCCGAGCGCGGCCGCGAAGCCCGCGTCGAAGGCCGCGTTCCACTGCCGGTAGCGCTCGCCGAAGCGGACCACCACCACGTCGGCGCTGCGCAGCAGCGTCTGGGTGCGGATCGCGTTCACCCCGGCGCCCTTGTGGTCCTTCCAGAACGCCTCGGGCTCGGCTCCGAGGATCTCGACGCCGGCGTCGTCGCTCGCCGAGTGATCGGTGACCGGCGCGAGTAGCGTCACCGGCAGGCCGGCCTCGGCCACCCCGTCCGCGATCCGGTCGCGCCAGTCCGAGTGGATCTCGCCGGCGAGGTACACGGTCCATGTCCGGTCGCCGGGCACACCCGGCTTTCTAGCAAGTCCCGCCCCGTGTCGATCATCGCGATCGCGATCGCGTTCGCCGGCGGCGCGCTGCTCGCCTTTCCCGCCGCCGCGGCCGGGCGCATCCGCGGCTCGCCGCTCCGCAGGGCGCGCACCGGCGTCCTCGCGGCCGTGACGCGCGCGCTGCTGCTCTTCCTGCGGGCGGTCCCCCCGCCCGTCGGCGCCTTCCTGCTCCTGCTGGTGGTGTTCCCGGGGGTGCTGCCGGGCGCGCTTGCGCTCGGGCTCTACAACCTCGGCATCCTCGGCCGGCTGATGGCAGAGGCCGTCGAGAGCCACGACGACCGTGCGGGGCGCGCGCTCGAGGCCGGGGGCGCGACCCCGACGCAGGCGTTCCTTTACGGCACGCTCCCGGCGATCGTGCCGCGCTTCGTCGCCTACGGGCTCTACCGCTGGGAGGTCGCCATCCGCGAGACGGTGGTGGTCGGCGTGGTCGGCGCGGGCGGCCTCGGCGTGCTGCTCGCCGAGCGCGTCGCGGCCTTCGACTACGGCGGCGTGATGTCGGTGCTCGCCGCCCTGATCGCGCTCACCCTGCTCGTCGACTTCCTCAGTGCCGCGATGCGCGGCGCGCTGGTCCGGAAGTGAAGGTGATTATGAGGTGCCTGCGCGCGGCGGCCTACAGCGGCGTCGTGCCGAAGCCGCGCTCGCGCGTCTTGTCCGTCCGCAGCTCCCGCGCCCGGCTTTCGAACGCCGCGTGCTCGAGCCGGCGCAGGCTGCGTCTCAGGGGACCGAACGGCGCTGTCCACAGCTTCGGCCCGCCGTCGACGCGCGCCCACATCGAGCCGCTCTCCAGGCGCGCCTGCGCGATCCCCACCTTGTACGGAGCCTCGTCGGTGTAGGAGTAGGAGCGCATCCATCTGTTCGAGAAGACGTAGAGGTTGCGCCCGGTCACGACGATCGTGCGGACCTTCACCATGAATAGGAACAGCAGCGGCCCGACCAGCAGGTAGGCGATCGGCGGGATCGGCGTCTGGCCGACGAACGCGGCAGTCATCCGCTCGCCGTCGTCGAGCCGCGGCGCGACCGCCGCCTCGATCCGCCTCTGTTGCCGCTCGAGCATGCTCCGCTCCCTTGGCCGGGTACTTGATCGGGGACGACTGTAATCGCATGCGTCGCGGTCGGTGCCGGCATCGCACGCCGCGAGCTTCGTCGCCGCCGTTCCTCGCGCTCGCCGCGGGGCGCGGTGGTTCAGCCGAGCGTTCCAGGCAGCACCGAGAGGCCCTCCGCGTTCGCGGCAGTGTGCAGGCGGTGATCCCACGTGGCGAACACGAGACCCGCGCGAGGTAGCACGAGCGCGGCGGCGAGGTGGAGTGAGTCGAGGCTTCTGAGACCGCGATCGAGAGCGAGCGCGGCGGCGTGCTCGACCAGCGGCTGGTCGACCTCGACGACCCCGAACGCGGGCCACTCGTCCGTGACGACCTTGACCGCGCGGCTCCCCGCGACGAGACCCACCGCCCGCACCGTCTCGACGAACCCGGCGCGGCAGATGTACCAGCCGTCGGCTGTTCCCATGGCGGCCCGCACCGCTTCGCTCTCCGGCTCGGCGACGTAGCGCTTGACCAGCGCGCTCGCGTCCAGGTAGAGCTTCAGCGCCCGGTGTCCCGCTCGGAGAGCACGAGCGACGAGGCGGCGCTGGAGCCCGTGGCAAGCTTCGGCGCTCGTTGTGGCCGCGCCAGCGCCGGGGGCGACACTCGACCAGCGGCGACGAGCTCCCGCAGGCGATCGTCGCCGGCAGCGGCACCGGCCGGGACGATGTCCGCAATCGGGCGCCCCCGAACCGTCACGCGCACCTGCGCGCCCTCACCGACGGCGCGCAGCGTCTCGCTCAGCGACTGCTTCAACTGTCGGACGCCGATCTCCCGCATGTGGACACCGTACCATCCAAGAGGCCACATTCGACGGGCTCAGTCCGGGCCTCGGCGCAGACTCGTGCGTGCCACCCCGATCTGGGCCGAGCGAGATCGGCAGGGAGTGCGGTCGCGACTTGAGAAGCCGACCGATTCGACCCATCGCAATGCATCGGCTGCGGCTGCGGCAAGCCTGGCCCGCTGCTCCTCGAAGGTCCCCTCGCCCAGAACGTCAGCGAGAGGCGCCACATTGTCGGCCGCCCGTCCCATCGTTGCCCTGACGCCATCCCGGCCCGCGCTCGCGGTCCGTCGAGGCAATGACACGCTGACCGCACAACGGGCTCGTGGTCCTGCATAACGGCGGTCTTGGGGGAGTGCCCCGAGCTGGATTCGAACCAGCGGCCTACTCCTTAGGAGGGAGTCGCTCTATCCGGCTGAGCTATCGGGGCCCAGGCCAGACGATAGACGCCGGGCTCGATCAGTCGTCGTCCTCGTAGAGCGATTCTGAGGCGAGCTCGGTCCCCTTGGCGCCGTACAGGCGCACCTCGACGAAGTCGCCCGCGTAGCCGTCGAGTGAGACGAGCGTGAAGCGGTCCTCGATCAGCGGGCACTGGTCGAGCCTGAGTAGCAATCGCACCTGGGGCTGCGCGGCGCATGGCGCCACGTCCGCGAGGACCGCGGGCGTTCTCGAGTGGCAGCACGAGGCCGTGGGTTGACCGCGTCAGCGCTCGCCCGATGAGGACGACCACGTCCGCCAGCGCTCGTAACCGGACTGCGCGGCGTCGAGAACCTCGGACCATTCCTCTCGCAGCGGTTGGACGCCCAACTCCTCGATGAGCAGACGGAGTACGTCTTCGAGCGCGATGCGGCCGGTGGGAAGGTGCAGGCGATGGAAGTCGCCGGTTAGTTCGCCTACGGCGGCGCCGACATGTAGGTGCGGGCGCGTGACCCGACCGTCTCCGGCGGGATTCCACTGGTAGGCCAGCAGCTCCTGCTCACCGCGGTTGACGACGTAGGAGTAGGCGGCCGTCTGCACCTTCCACGGCCCCCGGGGCTCGGTGTCTTCGACGATCCGGTACTGCTGGGCGACGCGGAGCGCCAGACTGGCATCACCGCGCAGCGGCTGCGGGTCGCCGTCGGCGAGCACCAGCGCATGGGGTCGCGCCGCCGGCCGGTAGCCGCCGGCGACCTGCAGGACCGCAGGGCTGACACAGGAGATCGACTGCTGCAGCGGCTCGACGAAGGCCGCGACGGCTTCAGGCGGAGTGCGGCCGGCCAAGCGGGAGCAGGACGGCAAGATGCCGGACCTGCGGGTCGTCCGAGTCGGTGTATTCGCCCTGCTCCCAGCGCTCGACGAACTCGCCGGCGGTGATACCCAGGTGCTTCCGGGTCTGGGCATCCAGCAGGGCGAACCCGTCTTCGTCGGAGAGCTCTCGGAAGGTGTGTGTCGGGGTCGTCGCCATCGTGGTCATGGTGTCGGTCGTCCGCGGCCGTCCCGACAAGGATGCGCGGGAACGCGGACGGATTGCCTCAAGTGTAGGGCCGAACTCGCGCTGCAGTGAGCTTCGCCAGCCTGGATCGAAGTTGTCGCACTCCACGTAGTCGAGGCAGTCCGCGGCGGTCCAAAACTACGCCAGGAACTCGCCTAGGGAGCGCGGATAGGAGGGAGTCGCTCTATCCGGCTGAGCTATCGGGGCCCGCGCCAGACGATAGACGCCGGGCTCGATCAGTCGTCGTCCTCGTAGAGCGATTCTGAGGCGAGCTCGGCCCCCTTGGCGCCGTACAGGCGCACCTCGACGAAGTCGCCCGCGTAGCCGTCGAGCGAGACGAGCGTGAAGCGGTCCCCGATCAGCGGGCACTGGTCGGTCGTCGCCGGGCCGAGCTCGCTGGTCGCGACGGCGCCGTCGGAGACGAGCGCCACGCCCCAGACGAGCGTGACCGTGCCGCGCTTTCCCTCCGGGCCGCGCCAGTGGCCGATCTCGCTGTCGGAGAGATCGAGCGACCAGTCGGGGTTCGCGGCGGCGGTCTCGTCGGTGTAGTCGACCGCGGCGGCGAAGTCGGTCGCCTGGGCGCCCTCGTGCTCGCGGGTGTAGGAGACGTGGCCGAAGAGCTCGTAGCCGCCCTCCGTCGCCGCGGTGGCCGGCACGTAGGTGCGCCCGCCCCAGGTCCGCTCGGGAAACCAGGTGATCTCCCCCGCCGTTCCCAGGTCCTCGTCGGACTCGACCGCGCCCGCGGCGCGGTCGAAGTGCTCGGCGAGCGCCTCGCCCCAGCGGCCGTAGGGCAGCGGCTCCTGCGGCGGCTCGGCGGCGAACATCGGGATCGGGCGGGCCGAGGGCGGCATCCGGCGGCGACCCTACATGCTCGGCCCGAGCCGCGCGGCGTCCCGGCGGCTCCCCCGCGGCTGCTGCGTCCGAGCGCGGGCGCGCCGCCTCACCCGAGCAGCGTGACGAGCAGCCCGGCGGCCACGACGATCGCCGTCGACCAGGCGATCACGGCGGCCAGCAGCCCCCGGTCGAGGCCGTACTCGTGTGCGATCACGATCCCGTTGATCGCGCTCGCCATCGCCGCCTGCACGAGGTAGGTCTCGGGCACCGCGAGCACCGCCTGCGAAAGCCCGAGCACGACCGCCGGGGCGAGCAGCAGCTTCAGCGCCAGCCCGGTGCAGACGGCCGCGCCGAGCCTGGGCGGGAAGCGCACTCGCCCCTCCTCTGCCTCCCGCGCGAGCGTGACGCCCACCACGAAGAAGCCGAGCGGCAGGATCGCGAACACGACCATCTGCGACGCGCTCACCGCCCACTGCGGGGCGAGCGCCGCGGGCGCGAGGAAGCCGAGCGCGCACGCCCACAGCGGCGGGTTGCGCGCGAAGAAGGAGGCGACGCGCTCGCGCGGGCGCTCGGCGACAGTGCCGAACGCCGCGCCGATCGAGAAGCCGATCGTGAGGATTCCCGAGGTCGTCACGAGGATGTCGTAGGCGACGGCGCTCGGGAGCTCGTCGAGCCCGAACAGCGCCGCGCTGAAGGGGAGCCCGAGGTAGCCCGTGTTCGCGAACGCCGACGCGAGCATGAGCGCGCCGACGGCCGGCCGCGGCAGGCGCAGCAGGTGGGTGCCCACCAGGTAGGCGACGGCGGCGGTGAGCAGGAGCGCCGCGTAGGCGAACGCGATCCCGGCCCCGATCCTCGCCGTCAGCTCGAGCGCCGCGATGTTGAGGAAGGCGACCGGCGGCAGCAGCACCCAGAGGATCAGCTGGGTCACCCGCCGCGAGGCCGTCTCGGCGCGCCCGCCGAAGCGGCTCTCGGCGCCGAAGCCGCCCGCGATCGCGACAACGATCACCGCCGCGATCGCGATCACTTGCCGGGATCTGCCTCGCGCAACCGTGCCGCGGCCGTCTCCGGCGCGAGCACGTTGAGGTGCACGCCCACGCCGAGCTCGAGGCCGGCGAGCTGTGCGAGCCGGGGTACGAGATCGATCCGCCAGCAGAAGTGCTCGGCGTCGCGCGGGGCGGTCCTCACCCACAGGTTCAGCGGGGGCAGGGCGCCGAGCGCCCCCCGCAGGCGCCCGAGCGCCTGATGCAGCAGCGCAGCGCCGAGCGGGCCGTCGTCCTCGAACCGTGCCGCGGCTGCCCGCGGGATGACCTGCACGTGGAACGGCACGCGCGAGGCGAAGGGGCAGATCGCCACCGCCTCGCCGTCGACCGCGACGAGCCGGTCGCGCCGGCGGACCTCCTCCTGCACCAGGTCGGCCAGCAGGTTGCGCCCGTGCGTGCGCTCCGAGTAGGCGGTGAACCGCTCCCGCTCGCGGGCCACGGTCGCCGGGACGAACGGCAGGCCGTACACCTGCGCGTGGGTGTGTGCGAGCGAGGCGCCCGCCTCGGCCCCCTCGTTGACGATCACGTGCACGTAGGCGGACCCCGCGTGGGCGCGCATGCGCTCGCGCCAGATCCCCATCGCCTCGCCCAGCCCCTCGGCACCGAGCTCGTGCAGCGAGCCGACGCTCTCGGGGGTATTGACGATCACCTCGTGTGCGCCGCCGGCCGGGCGAGCGGAGAACAGGTCCGGGTCGCCGCGCCCTGAGGCGAGCGGGTCGGCGCTCTCCCCGTCGCCTTCGCCGAGCGCCGGGTAGAGGTTGGGTATCACCCGCACGCGCCAGCCGGGCGTGTCGGGGGCCCCGCCCCCGGGGCGCAGGGCGAACAGCTCAGGCGGCGTGCGCTGCTCGTGGCCGGCGCGGAACGGGTCGCCTTCGGGGTCGACGGGGGGGCGCGGCGCGGGCGGCGGCCATGCCCCGGGGCGCTCGCCGCGCTCGGCGGCCACGATCACCCGCAGGCCTGAGAGCGGGTCGATCCGCAGCTCGGGGGTGTCCGCGCTCGCGCCGATTCAGCGAGCGTAACGCTCGATGTCCTCGACGAGCTGCCGCTCGTTCGCGTAGCCGCCCTGCTTGAGGTAGGCGAGCTTTCCCTTCGAGTCGTAGAACGCCGTGCTCGGGAACGCCGCGGCGCCGTTGAAGGAGGCCGCGACCTTCAGGTCCGGGTCCTTGTAGCTCGGGAAGCTGACCGGGAACTGAGACAGGAACTGCTCTGCGCTGGAGTCGTTGTCGCTGCTGTTGACGCCGATGAAGGCGACCTTCTGCGCGCGCTTGACGGCCTGCCGCTGCAGGAATGGGAACTCCGCCCGGCAGGGGGGACACCAGGAGGCCCACTTGTTGACGACTACGGGGAAGCCCTTCAGCTTCTTCAGCCGCGCCCCGAAGGCCTCCTCGCCTCCGTCGAGCAGCTCGTTGGCGTCGGCGTGCAGCGCGGCGAGCGGCGCCGGAGCGCCGGCGAAGGCGGCGTTCGTCCGGCGCTCTGGCGGGGCGGCGCTCTCCGGGTCCCCTCCGCCGGCGCACCCCGCGAGCAACGCGGCGCCGAGGAGTGTGCACAGAAGGGTTCGCATTTCCAAGTGAAAGGGTGGCCGGTGGACACCTTGTGCTGTAATACGATAGACGCCGGGCTTTGGATGCCCTGCGCCTCCACGCCGCCCACGGAATACCAGCGGACGGCGACACGACGTGTGGGACCCTGCGCCGCGACGGTCCGACTCCACCGCGGCAGTAGTTGGCTCCACGCCTTCTTACAGAACAGAGGCCGCGATTGGCTGACAGCACTTCCCTGGTTGAGGCGACGCCCGTTTCCGGCGCCGATCTTCGGCGCGCCGAAGATTTCGCGCGCGAGCCGTTCGTGCTCGAGGGCGACGATCCCGCCACCGCGCTCGCGACGGGAACGGTCCGTCGGCGCGCGCTGGACGCGGCGATCGCGGAGCTGGCGGCGGGCCGCGAGGAGCCCTCCGTCGAGTGGCGCCGCGAGTTCTCGCTGATCCTCGGCCTCGAGCGCGTGCTCGCCGCCGAGGAACCCCGCCTCGCCGACGGCACCGTGCTCTCCGCGCATCAGGTCGACGCGCTCTCGGGCACGCTGATCGCCCTGACCGCCGAGCAGGCCTCCGCGACCCGCAACGGGAACGGCAACGGCGCGCGCCCGGGGAAGGTCGTCGAGGAGATTCCCTCCGGCGAGCTCGAGATCGAGGGCGACGAGGAGCTCGCCGAGGACGACGAGCCGCTCGACTGGGACGCCGAGTCCGACGCCGCGACGGACGTCGTCGCCGAGGACGCCAACTCCGCGCGGCGCTTCTGGTTCGAGCACGCCACCGGCGCCGGCAAGACCGTCGCCGCGCTCGGGTTCGTGGAGGCCTCGCGCACCGGCGGCGTGCTGATCCTCACTCACCGCCGCAACCTCGTCGATCAGTTCAACGGCGAGCTCTCCGACCGCGGCTACAAGCAGCGCGTGCGCGCTCCGCTGCTCGGCGAGGACACCGACCCGCCCGCCACCGGTCCCGTGACCGTCGAGACCTACCAGTGGTTCGTGCGCAACGCGGGCAAGATCTCGGGCGCCTACGCGATCGTCATCTGCGACGAGGCCCACACCGCGCTGGGCGAGAAGACGAGCGCCGCGATCCGCAAGTGGCACGGCCCGGTGTTCGTCGGCATGACCGCGACCGGCGCGCTGATCGCCCGCCACGTGACGGACCTCTTCCCGACCCAGACCAGCCGCTTCCACCTCGCCCAGGCGGCGCGCCGCGGCGTGATCGCGCCGCTGCGCTGCGTGCGCATCCCGCCCGGGGTCGGCGTGCGCTCGATCTCGAAGGTGCCGCTGCGTCGCGGCGAGGTGGACCAGGACTTCGACCAGGAGGAGCTGGCCGCGCTGCTCGACCAGACTCCGTTCAACGTCGCGATCGCCGACCTCTACAAGACCCGCTTCCGCGACGCCCCGGGCGTCGTCTACTCGGCCGGCGTGCGCCACGCGCACAACGTCGCCGAGTCCTTCAGGGCGATCGGCATCAAGGCGCAGGCGGTCTCGGGCGAGACCCCCAAGCGCGAGCTCACGCGCGTGCTCGCGGCCTACGAGCGGGGCGAGATCGACGTGCTGGTGAACGCCCAGTTGCTCGCCGAGGGCTGGAACTCGCCGCGAGCGACCGTCTGCATGCATCTCGCGCCGACCGCCTCGCGCAGGATCTACCAGCAGCGCGTCGGCCGCGTGACGCGCCGCCAGCAGGGCAAGGAGGCCGGCATCGTCGTCGACTTCGTGCACCCTGCGACCACCAACGACGACCCCGTCGTCACGCTCCACAGCCTGCTCGACCGCGACGTCTACCGGGGCGGGGCGATCGTCGTCGGCCCCGTGCGTCGTGGCCGCGGCCGGCGGCTGCGGGTGGAGCGGCGCGTCGTCCCCGTGACGGCCTCCGAGGACCGCCGCGCCCAGGTCTTCGAGCGCGAGCTGTGGCGGATCGCGGTCGAGCACCTCTCGTGGGGCGAGCAGCACGCCTGGGCGGCGCTCGCGGGCGCGCGGGTCGCCTCGAGCAACTGGCGCCGTGCGAAGGCGATGCTCCACTTCGACAGCACCGGCGAGCTGCGGCGGCGCTACCTGGTCACCTGCCTGCAGCGCAACCGCAGCTCCCAGCTCCGCGTCCGCGCGCTGCAGGAGGTCGGCGCGCTGCGCGACCCGGAGGCCTTCGACGAGGCCGTCGAGATCGTCGGCGGGTGGACCCGCGACGAGCGCCGCGAAGGGGTGAAGGTGCTGCTCCAGTCGCTCGCCGAGCGCCCGATCGGCCGCCGCGACCAGGCCAGCCGCTGGCTCTGGCACCTGGCCGAGTACAGCCGCGAGGTGCACGAGGAGTACGCCGTCTCGCGCTGGCCGGAGACCAAGCGCCTGCTCGGCCTGCTGGTGAACTCCTCCGGCGGCGCGCACGCGCGCAACGCGCGCCGGCTCGTGCAGGCGTGCAAGACCCAGGACCGCCGGCTGCAGGCGGCGCTGCTCGCCGCGGCGCTGGCACACACCCCGGAGGCACAGCAGGTGCTCGACGGCGCGCGCATGCGGATGGCGCGCAAGCCCTCCGCGCTCGCGCGTGAGCTGCTGCGGAACTTCCCCAAGGGCCGCCGGCGGCGGGGAGGCCGCCGCCGCCGCGGTCGGGGCTCATCCCAGAAGCAGGGCGCGGATCCGAACGGGACCGGGGCGGAGGGCTCGGCCGGCTCCTCCGCCGGCGGGGGCGACCAGTCGAACGGGGCCTCCGCCGAGAGCACCTCGCCACGGGCCGCGGAAGCCTCCGAGTAGCGCCGGCGCGGCGAAGCCGCAGCGCGACTGCCGTGCCGCAGCGCCGTGCCGCGCCCGCGCCGGCCGAGACCGGTCAGGCGCCGAGCCGCAGGTGCACCTCGCCCGCTCTGAGCGTCACGGTCCCGGACGCGGTCTCGACGAGCAGCGCGCCTTCGCCGTCGATGCCCGTCGCGGTGCCCTCTCCGTCGCGCCACGCGATCCGGCTGCCGCGCAGCGCGTCGCGCCGGCGCCACTCCCCGAGCACCGCCTCGGGCTCCTGTGCGAGCCGCACCGTGAGTGCGCGCGTCAGCGCAGACAGCGCCGCCGTGCGCCCCGGCCGTCCCTCGGCGGGGGATTCGATCGCCAGCGAGGTGGCGCCTCCGCGCAACTCGGGCGGGAAGTCCTCCTCGGCCGCGCTCACGTTGAGCCCAATCCCGACCACCGCCCAGCCCGCCTGCGACCGCCCCTCGACCAGGATGCCTGCCAGCTTGCGGTCCCCGATCAGGATGTCGTTGGGCCACTTGACCCGGCAGCGCGCGGGCACGCACGCCTCGGCCGCCTCGCAGACGGCGACCGCCGCCCTCAACGGCAGCAACGCCAGCCGTTCGTCGCCCTCGCGGACCACCATCGACATCAGCACCGCGCTCCCTGCCGCGGCGGTCCAGGCGCGTCCCTGGCGTCCGCGTCCGTCGCTCTGACGGTCCGCGGTGACGATCGTCCCGTGCGGTGCGCCCGCCCGCGCGAGAGCCTTCGCGCGCTCGTTGGTCGAGTCGGTCTCCCTGAGGTGCGCCCACGGCCGCCCCAGCGCGGTCATCGCCGCCGTAGCCGGACCTCGGAGCCGGGGCGCAGCCCGAGCGTGGTGGCGGCGTCGCCGCGATTGATCGCGAGCGCGAGCATACCGTTCGAGTCGCAGTAGAGGAGCAGCTCACCCGGCCCGCCGCGGGCGAACGTCGTGGCGCGGGTAGCGCGGTGGCGCCCGTCGCCCGCCTCGACCTCGACCGCCGCGCCCGGCTCGCCGCCGAGCTGCTCGCAGGTCGCGTCGAGCGCGGCGTTGCCGAAGCCGTCGACGAGCAGCGTGTGGGCGATGAGCACGCCGTCCTCCGTGCGCGGCG
>JBPCKX010000028.1:0-19882 GCA_051003875.1 Thermoleophilaceae bacterium | reverse complement strand
GCCGCCGTCAGAATCACGCGCAACGACTGGCACCCCGAATGGAACTACGCCATCTCGCCCCGCCGACCAGCACCACCGTGACCGACCACCCTCCCCCATTCGCAGTTATTGTTTGGCAGACCCTTAGGGCCCTCCGGCTATCGTTTCCCGGCCCCCACCGGGCGCAACACCGTGGCGCGCTACCGATTCCTCACGACATGGCTGCTCGAGGCTCCGCGCGAGCGCGTCTGGGGCCGGCTCGAGGACGCCGTCTCCTGGCCCCGCTGGTGGCAGGGCGTCGTCAGCGTCCGCGCGCTGGACCCGGGCGACGAGCGCGGCGTCGGCGGACGCCACGCGATCGCGTGGCGCAGCAGCATTCCCTACCCGGTCGAGTTCGAGTTCCACACCGACGAGGTCGACGCGCCGCGACACATGGCGGGACGGGCGACCGGCGACCTCGAGGGCACGGGCGAGTGGCGTCTGTGGGAGGAGCGCGGGGTCACGGCGGTCGTCTTCGACTGGGACGTGAGGATGACCAAGCCGTGGATGAACGCGCTCGCGCCGCTCGCCGGTCCCGTCTTCCGCTGGAACCACGACCAGGTGATGCGGCGGGGAGGCAAGGGGCTCGCGGAAAGCCTTGGCGTGCCGCTGATCGCCCATGGATGAGCGAGCGCCCGAGGCCGACTCGTGACCGCGGCGTGAAGCTCCTGTGACCCCGCCCCAAGCCGCGCCTGGGCGGCGTAGTCTTGTGCCCGTGCGCCGGCTCCTGCTCTGGCTGGGCCTCCCCGCCGTTCTTGCGGCGCTCTCGCTCCTCGCCATCGCCTCGGGCGGCGACGGGCCGCGCGGGGACGGTGGCACCGCGAGCCGCGACATCGCGGCGGTGGGCCCCGCGGATGTCGCGCAGCTGGGCACCGCCGGTGTTGCGCAGTTGGGCACCGCCGGTGTTGCCCCGGCGGGGCCGCTCGTGGACCCCGGCTCGCCGCGCCCGAAGCTCCCGCGCCGTCCGAGCACCGTGCTGATCATCATGGACGAGTTCCCGATCGACGCGCTGCTTGGCCCGCACGGGAGGATCGACAGGGCGCGGTACCCGAACTTCGCCGCCCTCGCCGCCGGGAGCACCTGGTTCCCGAACGCTACGACGGTCTACGACTCGACCACACGGGCCGTCCCCGAGGTGCTCGACGGCCGGCTTCCGCGCCGCGGCGGCAACGCCACCTACAGGAGCCACCCGCGCAGCATCTACGACCTCTTCGGCGAGCGCGGATACCGGATCGTGAGCAGCGAGGAGGCAACCTCCATCTGCCCGCCGCGCCACTGCCCCGGCGCTGACCGCAACCGCCCCAAGATCCTGCCCAAGCTGCGCAGCGGACGCCGCGAGCGCCTCGAGCGCTTCATCGGCGCGATCCGGGGCGGGCGGCCCGGCTTCTACGTCAAGCACGTGCTGCTGCCGCACGGCCCCTACCTGTTCCTGCCCTCGGGGCGCCAGATGCGCTCGAGCTGGCACGACCCGGTCCCGGGGATGAACAGCCCGAAGGGATTCGGCGACCGCTTCCTCACCAACCACAACCAGCAGCGCATGCTGCTGCAGATCGGCTTCGTCGACCGCGAGCTCGGCAAGCTCTTCGCGCAGATGCGGCGCGAGGGCATCCTCGACACCAGCATGATCGTGGTGACCGCCGACCACGGGATGGCGTTCGAGGTCGGGGTCGACAGCCGCCGCACGGTGAGCCGGTCGAACGTCGACGAGCTGGCTCCGGTGCCGCTGTTCGTCAAGGCGCCGGGTCAGCGGCGCCGGCGGACCGTCCGTTCCTACGTGCGCACGATCGACGTGGCGCCGACGATCGCCGATGTCCTCGACCTGAAGCTCCCCTACCGTGCCGACGGGCGCTCGGCGTTCTCGCGTGCGGTGCGGCGGCGGAGGTCGGTACGCGTGATCGAGCGCAACTTCAGCGGCACGATCACCGTCTCGGCCCGCGCCATGGCCCGGCGCCGGCGCGCGCTCGTGCGGCGCCGCCTGCGGCTGTTCGGGTCGGGCGACCTCGGCACCCTCTACACGGGCATCGGCCCCAACCGGCGCCTGCTCGGGCGGCGCACCGAGAAGCTGCGGATCGCGCCGCTCGGGACGATCCGAGCGGCGATCGTGGGTGCGGCGCTGATGCGCGAGGTGGACCCCGGCGCGAGCGTGCTTCCGAGCCAGATCGGCGGTCGCATCCGCGGCGGCCGGCGCGGAGCCACGCGCGCGGTCGCGGTCGCCGTGAACGGGAGGATCGAGGCCGTCGGACGGAGCTTCCACCTGCGTGGGAGCCGCGCGGAGGGCTACGCGGTGATGGTGCCGGAGGCCGCGATGAAGCCGGGGCGCAACAGCGTCGAGGTCTTCGAGGTGACACGCGGCGGTGCCGCGCTGCGACTGATCGGGCGCACCTGAGGCAGGCCCTCGATCTCGTCGTCGAGCGAAGCTGGGACTTCCGCGCCTGCCGGCTTGAAGGGCAAGCGGCTGGAGCCCCTCGCCTACCGCGCGAACGCCGAGTTCGAGCGCGCGTCGGGGTCGCGCTTGACCTCGGTCGGGCTCTTGTCGGTGTCGATCAGGAGGCAGACGAAGCGGCGGCGGTCGTCGCGGGCGATACAGACGCGGAAGTAGCCGTCGGAGAGGCGGATCGTGTTGGCCGTCTCGAGGTTGCGCCGCAGCTCCTCGCTGTCCGAACGCGCAACGAAGCTGCGCAGCTCGCGCCCGACCTGCTCGGTAGCCTCAGTCTCGGAGACGGTCAACGGGCGGTTCGCGAGGCCGGAGACGAGCACGGCCACAACTCCCGCGACGAGCAGCGCGGTGCCGACACGGTCGCGCAGCACCTCGCGCTCGGCCTCCGGCGGCGCACCGTCCCGGCGACCTGGCTCGGGCGCCGCGAGCGCGGCCTCGCGCCGCGCCGTCAGCCGCCCGGCGAGGAACGGGGCGACCGCACCGACGAGGAAGAGGTTCGCGAAGGTCGCGATCAGGACGCCCAGGAACAGGTCCATCCGCGCGGCGCCGAGCGGTGGGAGCAGGTCGAGCAGTGCCCCGTCCAGCAGCGTCAGCACGACGAACGCCGGCCACAGCCAGGCCCCGCGCAGGCGCCAGCGCAGACGGCTGGTCCAGAAACGCTCGCCGGGGCTCACCCTCCGGAGCCTAGGGTCTGCCCGTCGATTACTCCTGACAGACCCTAGAGTCGGGCGATGCACTCCGCGCCCGGGCGGCTACCCTCCAATCCGACACCCGCAAGTCCGGTGGAACCCCCTCCGGAAGCGTCCAACGCCGGAGCGGACGGAACCCGCTCGCGGCAGCGAAGGGAGAGGATCGATGGCCACGCCGACCGCCAGACCGGCGCCGCGCGAGTCCGGCGAGCGCGACGCCGAGCTGACCGCGGACGACCGCAGGGAGCTGCTGCGCTACATGCTCCTGATGCGCGCGACCGAGGCGCGGGCACTGAACCTCTATCGCCAGGGCAAGGTGCCCGGCAGCTACTACGACGGCCGCGGCCAGGAGGCCGTCTCGGTCGGATCCGCCTTCGCGCTCGGCCCGCGCGACCGCGCCTGCATCCTGCACCGCGACCTCGGCGCGCACCTCATCCGCGGCGTGAGCCCCGGCCGCGTGCTGGCCCAGATGATGGGGCGCGTCGGCGGCGTCACCGACGGCCGCGACGGCAACATGCACTTCGGTGACACCACCCTGGGTTGCATCGGCATGGTCTCGATGCTGCCCGATATGGCGCCCGTGGCCTGCGGGCTCGCGCTGGCCTTCCAGATCCGCCGCGAGCAGCGCGTCGCGATGACCTGGTTCGGCGACGGGTCGACGGCCAACGGACAGTGGCACGAGGCGATGAACGTGGCCGGAGTCCGGCGGCTGCCGATCGTCTTCGTGCTCGAGAACAACCAGTTCGCCTACTCCACCCCGAACGAGCTCGAGTTTGCCGTCGACCCGGTCGAGCGCGCGGCCGGCTACGGGTTCGAGGGCGTCAAGGTCGACGGCAACGACGTGGAGGCGGTGTTCGCGGCCTCGAGCGCCGCCTGCGACCGTGCGCGCGGCGGGGGCGGACCCACGCTGATCGGGGTGGAGACGATGCGCATGCACGGCCACGGCGCCCACGACGACATGTCCTACGTGCCACCCGAGATGTTCGAGCACTGGGCCAGGCGCGACCCGGTCGATCTGTTCCGCAAGCGGCTCGACGCGGACGGCGTCGACACCAAGGGTCTCGACGCCGCGGTCGACGCGGAGCTGGAGCGCGCGACCGACTGGGCGCTCGCGCAGCCGATGCCCGACCCGGCGACCGCGACCGACGGGGTGTTCGCAACCGAGGATCCCATGCTCGGCGACGGCCGAGCGCCCTGGTCGCGCTGGGCGGGGAGCGAGCCCGCGCGTGCCTGAGCTCACCTACCTCGAGGCGATCACCGACGGTCTGCGGGAGGAGATGCGCTTCGACGAGTCCGTCTTCTGCCTGGGCCAGGACATCGGTGCCTTCGGCGGCGCGTTCAAGGTGACGGCCGGCCTGCTCGAGGAGTTCGGCGCCGACCGGGTGTGGGACGCGCCGCTGGCGGAGTCGGCGATCGTCGGCACCTCGGTCGGGGCCGCGGCCGAGGGGATGCGCCCGATCGCCGAGATGCAGTTCTCTGACTTCATCGCGTGCGGGTTCGACCAGCTCGTGAACGTAGCGGCCAAGATGCACTACCGCCAGGGGCTTGCCGTCCCGATGGTGATCAGGCTCCCCTCGGGAGGCGGATTCTCGGGCGGCCCCTTCCACTCGCAGAACCCGGAGGCTTGGTTCCTGCAGGCGCCGGGGCTGAAGGTCGTCGCACCGTCCACGCCCGAGGACGCCAAGGGGCTGCTCGCGGGCGCGGTGCGCGACCCCAACCCGGTCCTCTACCTGGAGCACAAGAACCTCTACCGCCGCCTGCGCGGTGAGGTCCCGCAGGGCCGCTACGAGACACCGCTCGGCGAGCTCCGGATAGCCCGGCCCGGCACCGACCTCACGCTCGTCGCCTACGGGGCGATGGTGCAGACCGCGCTCGCGGCCGTCGAGGACCTGGACGGCGCGAGCGTCGAGGTGCTCGACCTGCGCACCCTCTGCCCGCTCGACCGCGAGGGCATCCTGCGCAGCGTGCGCAAGACGAGCAAGGCGGTCGTCCTGCACGAGGCGACGCGCTCCTGCGGCGTCGGCGCCGAGGTCTGCGCGCTGATCGCCGAGGAGGCGTTCGAGCACCTCGACGGCCCGGTGGTGCGCGTGACCACACCGGATGTTCCGATCCCGTTCAGCCCGCCGCTCGAGGCCGCCGTGCTGCCGCAGGCCGACCAGGTCAGGGAGGCCTGCCGTGAGCTCCTCGCATACTGAGGACGCTCGGGTCGAGCTGCGGATGCCCCAGATGGGGGTCTCGGTCGCGGAGGGCACGATCACCGTCTGGCACAAGCGCCCCGGCGACTGGGTCGAGCGCGACGAGACGGTGGTGGAGATTTCGACCGACAAGGTCGAGACCGAGATTCCCTCACCCGCCGCCGGGCGCGTGCGGGAGATCCTCGTCGAGGAGGGGGTCACCGTCGACGTGGGCACCCTGCTCGCCACCCTCGACGGCACCGCGCAGCCCGGCGAGGCGCATCTGGACGAGGGCGCGGATCGTCAGCCCCGCGCCGGGGACGCGGCCGCGCCGGATGGCGGCCCCGCCGAGGCCGCGCCGCCCACCGCGCCCGCCGAGGCACAGCCCGCCGCGGCGATCTCTCCGGTCGTGCGGCGGATCGCTGCCGAGCACGGCATCGACGTGACCGGCGTGCAGGGCAGCGGCCGCCGCGGCCGCGTGACCAAACAGGACGTGCTCGCGCTCGTCGAAGGAGAGGCGGACGGGGCGGGCAACGGGCGCTCGACGCCTCCGCCCGGTGACGGCGGCGAGCCCCGGCAGCAGACCGAGCGGCTGTCGGTGATGCGCCGCCAGATCGGCGAGCACATGCTCCGCTCGCTCCGAACCGCGGCCCACTGCACGACGGTCGTCGAGGTCGACATGTCCGCCGTCGAGGCGGTCCGCGGGCGCCTCTCCTACCTCGTCTTCGTGGCGCGCGCGACGGTCGCCGCGCTCGGCGAGCACCCGTCTCTCAACGCGACGATCGACGGCGAGGAGATGACCAGGCACGGTGAGGTGCACCTCGGGATCGCCGTCAGCCTCGGCGAGGATGGCCTGATCGTGCCCGTCGTTCGCAACGCGCAGGAGCTCTCGCTCGAGGGGCTCGCGACACGCATCGCAGACATCGCCGAGCGCGCCCGCACGAAGCGCCTGGAGCCCGGCGAGGTCGGTGGCGGGACCTTCACGATCACCAATCCGGGTCGCTTCGGCGCGCTGCTCGCGACCCCGATCATCAACCAGCCCCAGGTGGCGATCCTCGACCTCGAGGCCGTCACGCGACGGCCGGTGGCGGTCACCGACGAGCACGGCCGCGACGCGATCGCCGTGCGGCCGATGGCCTACCTGTGCATGTCGTGGGACCACCGCGCGCTCGACGGCGCCCTGGCGGCCGGATTCCTGTCCACGGTGCGCCGCGGCCTGGAGCAGCCCGATGGCTGAGCGCGGCGGCTCGGAGCTCTGGGTGTGCTCGCTCGGGCGGGTCCCCTACGAGGAGGCGCTCGCGCTGCAGGAGCGCATCCGCGCCGCACGCCAGGCGGAGGCGGTACCCGACGTGCTGCTGCTGCTCGAGCACCCGCCCGTCTACACCAAGGGCCGCCGCACCGCCCCCGGCGACCTACCGCTCGGCGAGCGGTGGTACCGCCGGCGCGGGATCGAGATCTGCGAGGCGGACCGCGGCGGGAGCGTCACCTACCACGGCCCGGGCCAGCTCGTGGGCTACCCGATCATGCGCGTCCACGACGTCCCCCGCTACGTGCACACGATCGAGGCCGCGATCGCCGCTGCGCTCGCCGACAGGGGCGTGGTCGCGGGGGCTCGCGCGGGCCTTCCCGGGGTCTGGGTCGGCGAGCGCAAGATCGCCTCGATCGGGGTTCACGTCTCGCGCGGGGTGACGACCCACGGCTTCGCGGTCAACCTCGACGGCGACCTGCAGCCGTTCGAGTGGATCGTCCCCTGCGGGATCGGCGGCGCCCAGGCGACCTCCCTGCGCCGCGAGACGGGGCGAACGGGCACGATGCCCGCCTTCCGCGACCGGATCGCCAAGGAGCTCGCGCAGGCCTTCGGCCGCCGCGGGCGGGCTGTCTCGGCCCAGGAGCTCGAGGCGGCCGTCGACCCCCTCACGGTGCCGGCGTGAGCACGCGCTCACGGTCAAACCCGGGCGGCGCGCGGCTGCTCGAGATGGGGGAGGTGGTGCCCTTCGGCCAGCGCAAGCCGGCCTGGTTCAAGGTGCCCGCGCCCGGTGGCGAGCGCTACCGCGAGCTGCGCCGCGCGATCGACGACGAAGGGCTCAACACGGTCTGCCGCGAGGCGGCGTGTCCGAACATCGGCGACTGCTGGCAGCGGGGGACCGCGACCTTCATGATCCTCGGCGACACCTGCACGCGACGGTGCGGCTTCTGCAACGTCAAGAGCGGGCGGCCCACCCACGACGACCCGCTCGAGCCGCTGCGGGTCGCCCAGTCGGTGAAGCGGATGGGCCTCCGCCACGCGGTGATCACGAGCGTCGACCGCGACGATCTGCCGGACCTCGGGGCGTCCGCGTTCGTCGGGGTGATCCGCTCCATCCGCAGGCTCTCGCCCGGGACCAGGGTCGAGGTGCTCACGCCCGACTTCCGCGGCGAGGAGATGCCGCTCGCGCGCGTGCTCGACGAGCGCCCGGAGGTCTTCAACCACAACGTGGAGACGGTCCCGCGCCTCTACCCGTTGGCCCGGCGGGGGTCGCGCTTCGAGCGCTCCTGCCGCGTGCTCCGAAACGCCAAGGAGATGGGCGGCGCGGGCGTGGTCACGAAGTCCGGCCTCATGACCGGGCTCGGCGAGACGCGCGCGGAGCTGCTCGAGACCTTCGCGATGCTGCGCGAGCACGGGGTCCAGGTGCTGACCGTGGGGCAGTACCTGCGTCCCACGCGCGAGCACCTCCCCGTCGTGCGCTACTGGCATCCGGACGAGTTCGCCGACCTCGAGCGCGAGGCGTACGCGCTCGGCTTCGAGTCGGTCGCCGCCGGGCCGCTCGTACGCTCGAGCTACCACGCCGAGGAGACCCTCGACCGGGCCGGCGGCGGAGCCGCCGTGACAGCCGCCCGGTGACCGGGTGGCGGTGGCGCGCGGCCCGCGTCCGGGCTTCTTCGTCTCACGCGCGATCGAGGCGCTCGACTTGCGCTGACCCTGCGACCCGCCCGCGGCGCCCGTCATCATGCGCCGACCCGCGTGTTCCCGCTCAAGGACGACATCCCGACGCGACGTTTCCCGATCCTGACGGTGCTGATCATCGTCGCGAACGTGGTGATGTTCTTCGGCTTCCAGGGTGCCTTTATCGATGACGCCCGGTTCGACGAGAAGGTGGTCGAATACGGGGCGGTGCCCTACGAGATCAGCCATCCCGGTAAGCAGTGCGACCTGAGCCCGAGCGGGGAGCTCCTCTGCGAGGGCCAGCCGGGGGTCGCGGGCGAGGCCGGCGACACCGCGCCGACCTGGCTGACGCTGCTCACCTCGATGTTCATGCACGGGGGGCTGCTGCACCTCGGCGGCAACATGCTCTTCCTGTGGATCTTCGGCAACAACATCGAGGACTCGATGGGGCGGCCGCGGTTCGTGGCCTTCTACCTCCTCGGCGGGCTGGTCGCGCTGCTTGCGCAGACGGTGATCCAACCCGACTCCGCCGTCCCGACGATCGGCGCAAGCGGGGCCGTCGCCGCGGTGCTCGGCGCGTACGCGCTGCTCTATCCACGCGCACGCGTGGTGACGCTGATCTTCATCGTGATCTTCTTCACGATCATCGAGCTGCCGGCGCTGCTGGTGCTCGGAGCGTGGTTCCTGCTGCAGGCACTCAACGGCGCGGGGTCGCTCGCCCAACCCGTCGGCGAGGGCGGCGGGGTGGCGTACTTCGCTCACATCGGCGGCTTCCTCTTCGGTCTCGCGGCGATCAAGCTGTTCGCCAACCGGGTGCACGAGGACTACGAGGCGCCGCACCGGGCGCCGGTCTACTGATGGGCGCGCGCACGGTGGCGCTCCTCGCCAGCCTCGGCTTGATCGCGCTGCTCGGCTTCCTCACGATCAGCGTCATGCTCGACGACGGCTTCACCCCCCTAATCGCGCTCTCGCTGCTGATCGTCGGGATGCTCGCGGTCGGCGTCGTCGGGGCGCTCGCGACTCCGCCGGAGGAATGAGCGCAGGGGCGCGGCGAGGCCGCGGTGCGGATCGGCTCGCGCCGCTCGCGCTGATCCTCGCCCCGATCGTCGTCGTGGCCGGCGCCTGGCTCGCCTTCGGCCGCGAGCGCGACGAGCGCCCGGAACGCCCGCGCGTCGCCGTCGCCACGGGCTCGGAAGCCCAGGTCGGGGCGCTCGAAGGCGGCGGCTCGCTCGAGGGGCGCTCACCCGCCGCGATCCGGCTCACGGGGGTCGATGCGTTCTCGCTGCGGTTTCGCAGGCCGCCGCGCGCCGCGCTCGTGTTCGACCTCGACAGCGGGGAAGCGCTCTTCCGCCGCAGCGCGCTGCGGGCGCGTCCGATCGCGAGCCTGACGAAGATCATGACCGCGCTGCTGGTCGTGCAGGCGTCGGCGCCCGACGATCGGGTGCGGATCACGCCCGCCGCCCTCCGCTACGAGGGATCGGGCGTCGGGGTGCTGCCCAAGGGGCGGGCGGTGCGGCTCGAGACGCTGCTCAACGGGCTGATGCTCGTGTCGGGCAACGACGCCGCGATCGCGCTCGCGGTACACGTGTCGGGCTCCGAGCGCCGCTTCGTGCGGCTGATGAACGAGCAGGCGAGACTGTGGGGCCTCACCTGCACCCGCTTCGCCTCCGCGCACGGGCTCGAGGACGGCAACCGCTCGTGTCCGGAGGATCTCGCGGTGCTCACCCGGCTCGCCATGCGAGAGCCGCGGATCGCGCGGATCGCGCGCCGCGGAAGGGCCTCGTTCGGCTTCCCGATCAAGGGCGGCCGGCTCTTCCTCGCCGGCCACAACCCGCTGCTGCGGCTGGGCTACCGTGGGGCGATCGGGCTCAAGACCGGCTACACGGTCGGGGCGGGAGCCTGCTTCGTCGGCGTCGCCCGGCGCGCCGGCAGGACGCTCGGGGTCGTGCTGCTGGACTCGCCCGACCCGGGCAGACAGGCCTCGAGACTGCTCGACCTCGGCTTCCGGGCGGGTTGAGGGCGGGACGGCAGTGGAGCCAGCCGGGTTCGAACCGGCGACCTCCTGCTTGCAAAGCGGAGGCACATCTCCCTGCGCCATCCGGTCAGAGCAAGCGTAGAAACTCGTCGCGGCTCATGTCGGCATCCTTGAGGACACCGGCGACGAGTGGGCGCTTGAGATCGCCGGGGTGCATCGGCACTACGACAGCCCGGCGCCTGTCAGGGTGAACGTAATAGCGGTGGCTGCCCTTGGTCCGCGAGAGGCGCCAGCCCGCTCGTTCGAGGGCCTTGACGAGCTGCTTGGAGGTGACGGTCGGGAGCCGTTGGCTCACGCCATGACGGTGGCGCGCTCGATCACCGGCTCTGGGACGGGCCAGCCCTCGGCCTCAAGGGTTTCCAGGTATCCGGCGATCGCCTCGCTCACGTTGGCCAGCGCCTCGTCGCGGGTCTCGCCTTGCGTCCAAACCCCGGGGAGATCGGGCACCGAGACGACGAACCCGCCCTCCTCGGCACGCTCCAAGACGACATCGAACTGACGAGGCTGATGTGCCATGGCTCCTAGGGTACGCGACGCAGACGGGCAGAGTCGAGTCGCCGTTGAGGCATCCGAGCAGCCGAGCGAGATCGGCCCGCGGCATCGTCAGGGCGAACTCGTCGCGGCCGGGGTCGTCCTCCCAGCCAAGGTCGTCGAGACGGCGGGCGCCGTCAGCCATGCGTTGGCTCTGATGGCGCGCGGCATCGAAGTCGCGGCCCGCAGCTTCAGCTCGATGTCGTTGAAGCCCGTGATGTGTCGGGGGCGCTTCGGCCGCTCCAAATCGCTTCCAAACATCACGCGAGCGGATCGTCCGGCGCAGACCGCCCGCCTCGCATCCCGCGTGCGAAGCGCCACAACCCCCATGGAGCCAGCCGGGTTCGAACCGGCGACCTCCTGCTTGCAAAGCAGGCGCTCTTCCAGCTGAGCTATGGCCCCTCGGCGGTGATTCTCGCAGGCGGGAGACGCGCCGCGGGAGGCGGCCGGAACAGACGCAGGGATCTCGTGGCAGACCGAAACGGGGACCGCCGCCCCGGCGATCCCCGCCTCGACCAAGCGGTTTCCGTACCGCTCCATCCGACGGGTACATCCGTGCCGTCGTAGTAGCCGTGTCGTCGCCGTGCGGTGGACGGGTTAGGAAAGGGCCCTCGCCACGGACATCCGTCCAGGCGAGGCCGGCCGCGGCGGCTATTCGTCGTCGAAGTCGAAGTCGCGCGGCGGGCGCTGCTCGAACCAGAGACGGTCGTGCTCCGGGGTCTCCTGCAGGAAGTCCGGGGTCTCCTCGAGCAGTTCCTCGCCCTCTGCCTCCTCCTCCTCGGGAGCGAGCTCCTCCCGGGCCGGGGGGCGCTCGTCCTCGAGCGGCTGGAAGCCCCGTGGCGGGGTGTCCCCCACACGCGGGTCGGATGGGTCGGCCTCGAGCGGGTCGAACTCCCCGTCGTGCCCGTCGGAGTCGTCCTCCACATACTCCGCGGCGTGGGATTGGTCCTCGCGGTCCTCCCGGCCGAGCGCGTCCTCCTGGTCGAGCGCTTCGTGCTCGCCCACGATCTCTTCCAAGCCGAGCGGATCCTCGACCTCGGACTCCGCCGGCGGCTCGGCGAACGCGTCGAATGCCTCTGTCGCCTGCCCTCCGCCGGGCTCCTCGGCCGCCTCGACAACGGTGTCGTCGTAGGCGGCCTCGTAGTCTTCCTCCAGGTCGGTGGGCTGCGCGGGTGCGGACTCTGCGGCGTGGTGGGCCTCCTCCGCGGGTGGCCGGCCTTCGGCCTCGCGCCGGGGCGGACCGAGCGCCTCCTTCTCTTCCGCGTGGAGCTCCTCCTCGCTCGCGCCGTGCTTGCGCTTGAGCTCGAGGTGCGCGCGGATCGCCTCGTCGAGCTGACCCATCCTGGCGGAATCCTACGTCAACCGCCTGACGTTCGTCCACCCCCCGCGTCTCCGGGGGTGGAGCGCTCGATCCGGTTCTTGCCGGCGCGCTTGGCGCGGTAGAGGGCGGCATCGGTGGCGGCGATCAGGCCCTCGAGGTCTGCCGCGCTGTCGGGGACCGCAGCCACCCCGAAGCTCGCGGTCACGCTCAGCTCCTCCCCGTTGTCCAGGCGCGGGACGCGCAACTGCTCGATCGCCTCGCGCATCCGTTCGGCGAGCAGCGCTGCGCCGTCGAGGTCGGTCTGGGGGAGCACCACAGCGAGCTCCTCGCCGCCGTAGCGCGCGAGGTCGTCGATGTCGCGGGTCAGCTCGCGCAGGGCGGTCGCGACCCCCATCAGGACCTCGTTGCCCTGCAGATGGCCGAAGCTGTCGTTGATCGCCTTGAAGTCGTCGAGATCGAGCAGGACGAAGCCGAACGGGCTGTCGAAGCGGCTGTGGCGCTCGAATTCGCGCTCGAGCGCCCTGTGCATCTCGCGCAGGTTCGACAGGCCCGTGAGTTCGTCCGTGACGGCTTGGAGCTGGAGCATCGCGTGCAGATCGGCGTTCTCGATCGAGATCACGGCCTGGCCGACGAGGTACTCGAGCAGCTCTGCCTCCTCGCGCGCGAAGGGCTCGCCGGCGCGAGCGATCGACACCACCCCGAGATAGGACGAGGAGGTCTGTGAGCCGAGGCTCGCGCGCAGCGGCACGGCGAGGGCGTGCACTCCGTCGTGCTCCGTCGCAACCAGGCGTGGCCGGCTGCGCGTCTGCCCCAGCCCGTACGCGGGAGGGGAGGGCTCCTGCAACCGCTGGGGGCCCTCGGCGAGGGCGACGCGGTCGGCCTCCCCCATCGCCGCGAGAAGCCGGGGGTTTGACGCTCCCGCGCGAAACTCCTGCAGGGCGCGGGGGTGGAGGGGGAGGGTGCGAGCGGACTCCGCGCCGCACGCCTGTAGCGCGGTCTGCACGGCGAGCTCGAGCATGCCCTGACCGTCGAGTCCCGAGGCGAACGCCTTGCCGACCCGCCGGATCGTCTCCTCAAGCTCGCGGCGCTTGCCCTCGACCTCCCCGATCTTCGCCCGGAGCTGGTCCGACATGCTGTTGAACTCGCGTCCGAGCTGGGCGAACTCGTCACGCCCCTCGGTCGGCACGCGCTGATCGAAGCGTCCGCCGGCCAGCCGGCGCGCCGCCTCGAGGAACTGCCCGATCTGACCTTGGAGCGCGCGCACCACGAAGACCGACGTCGCCAAGGCGAGCAGCAGAAACGCGGCGATGATCGCGCCGATCAGCAGGCGGCTCTTCGTGATCGCGGAGTGGAGCGTGCCGGCCTCGCGGAAGACCGCCAGCTCGTCCGCAGCCCCCCCGGCGCCGCCGGCCGTAACGCGTCGACCCCTGTAGTCGCGCCCGTCGACCTCGAAGTCGCTCGCCTCGCGCGGGACGGCCCCGACCCCCGGCACGGTCGATGCGACAGTCTCGCCGCCCCTTTGCACTGCTACCTCGAGGCCTGTCCGCTCGGCGGTTGACTCGACCAGCCGGCGAGCGTCGGTCACCGACACCGTAAGGCTGCCCAGGCGAGGGCCACCGCTTCCATCGAGGATGACCGCGCGGGCCGCGCCGACGCTGCGGGCCGCGCCGAGCTGCGCCAGGGGCTCGCCGTCGGGGCCGCGAAGGGTGGCCGACACGATCGCCGGGTGACTGCGCTCGAACCCGTCGAGGCGGGCTCGCGCGACCGCGGGATCCCGCTCGGAGAGCGCACGACTGAGCCCGTCGTCGGCGGCCAGACGGCGCACGAGCGCGGTCGCCGCGGCGCGCCCCTCACGGAGCTCCGACAGGCCGACGCCGACGGCGGTCGCGATCCCGGCGTCGGCCTTGCCGCGTTCGCTGTCGCCGGTCAGGGCGAACAGCACCGCTGCGATCGCGAGCATCGGGATGAGCACGATGATCGTGAAGAACAGGCGCAGCCTGTTGTAGAACGTCATCTTCTCCAATCCCTGGCCGTCGGCCCCGGAACGGTCGCCCATCCGGAAGGGTAGGGGGAATCGGGAGCCACCGGCGCGTCGATACCATCTATTCGCCAGCTTGGCCCCGGGGCTATAGCTCAGTTGGAAGAGCGCCTGGATCGCACCCAGGAGGTCGTCGGTTCGAGTCCGACTAGCTCCACTCAATGGTTGGTTGCTTTGGCGACCGCCTCGGTCGGCACCATGAGGCCGTGCCGACTATTTGCCGCTTCTTCGGGATCGTGATCACGATGTACTTCGAAGAGCACGGGATCCCGCACTTCCATGCTGAGCGTGGTGAGCATCGCGCGGTGATCTCGATCGCTCCCGTTGCCCTGCTCGCCGGCAGCCTCCCGAAGCGCGACCTTCGGCTCGCGCTCGCCTGGGCCGAACTCCATCGGTCCGAGCTCCGTGCGAACTGGGCGAAGGCAAGGCAATCTGAGACACTCGACTGGATCGAACCGCTGCAATGAGTGCCCCGTACGACATCACCGAGTTCAGTGTCATCGCCCGCGGGCGTCTTTGGCTGCACTTTGCGGATGGCGCCGAGGGCGAAGTGGACGTGAGCGACTCGCTACGTGGGCCCGTGTTCGAAACCGCCCGCAGCGAGGAGGGATTTCGGCAGGTCAGCATCGATCCCGAGGGGCACACCGTGTGCTGGCCCGGCGGTGCCGACCTGGCGCCCGATGTGCTTCATCGAGCGGTCAGCGATGGGACCGACATCGCCACGGCACGCGATGTCCTGACGCGAGAGATGCAGCGCCGCCTCGACGAGATCGTGGCAGCCGACGCTGCTTGAGCCTGAAGCCACCGGAACTGGCGAGCGTTTCCGCGCCGGAGGCCGAGTCAGGCGGGATCGGGCGAACATCACGAGGGTGAACCCTGTGATCGAGCCCGATCCCGGATGACGACGGCATCCGGTGAGGAAACGCCGTCAGGATCGGTGGATTCAGGTTGAGCTGGTCACGAGGGCGCCCGGATCGCACCCAGGAGGTCGTCGGTTCGAGTCCGAATAGCAGGCGCAGTCCCGAAGTCGGCGCCTGCCGGTGGCCCGGACGTGGCGGGTCGCGCTCACAGGCCGAAGACCCGACGCCACCGTGCGATCCCGCCCGAAGCGGCTGGCGGCCGCGTAAAGGTCGCCCTTGGCCGCGGCGGCAAACTCGCCCTGTTTGGGCCAGCCGGTGCGGCCGGCCAGGAACTCCCGTAGCTCGCGCTCGATGCGGGCGTCGTTCCACGAGGGCGGCCGCCCGGGGCGGCGCCCGCCCTTGCCGGCGGCGGTGACAATCGTGGAGAAGGCATAGCGCGTCGCGGGGCCAGAACCGCGCGACACCAAGAGACCGTGGCGGATCAACTCGGAGACCTCCTCGCTCGCGGCGGTCCGGCCGACGCCGGCGGCCGCCTCGTAGTCGCGCCGGGTGAACTCCCGCCGCCCCTGTACGTGCAGCGAGGCGAGGGCGCGCTCCTGGCCCGCGGTCAGCCGGAGCGGCTCGGGCCCACCGGCGGTCAGGAGGGCGCTGAGCTCGGTGACGGTCGCGGCGACCCGCTCGTACTCCTCGACAAGGCCGGCGAGGAAGTACCCCAGCCAGGCCTCGATGTTGAGGGTGTTCCTGCGCACTGACCGGAGCGCCGCGTAGTAGGCGCCCCGGTCCTCGGCGTAATAGCGCTCGAAGGAGAACATACGCCCGGGCAGCACTCCGGCCGACATCAGCACCGACGTCTGGAGCAGGCGGGCGGCGCGGCCGTTGCCGTCGGCAAACGGATGGATGTCGGTGACGCCGTAGTGGACGACGGCGGCAAGGACGAACGGGGGCTCCTCGCCGGCTTCCTGCCTGCGCCGGAGCCAGTCGAACATCGCTTCCATCAGGCCCGGGACGTCGTCCTTATCCGGGCCCTCGTGCATGACCTTGCCGGTCAGCTTGCCCACGACCAGAGCGATGCCGTCCCTCCACTCGCCCTCGTGATGGGGCTTGAAGTGCTCGTCCTCATCCCGCCCGAGGCCCTTCATGGCCGTTCCGTGCAGTTCGTTGAAGAACTCCGAGGTGATCTTCTGGGTGCTCTCGGCCAACCGCGTGTCGATGAGGTCGAGCGCGTTGACGTAGTTGACGAGCTCGATCTTCGCCCGCGTGTCCGGGGCGATCTACAACATCCCTCCGCCTGCGCCACACGAATCGACGTACGTCCGCCGCGACACGCGGCCAGAGCATCACGCGGCGGTGGTAGCGCCGAGCGAGGCCGACCCGCTCGCCAGCGCCCTGGCGAGGGGGCCCTGGAGCCGCCCGTGGGGACCGCGAGCGGCGGTGTCCCTCTCTGGCGCTCGGATCCACGCGCCGGCGACTCACGCGAGCGCGAACGCCCGCTCGCCGTAGCCCGGCTCTGCCAAGACGGCCGCCATCCTGGCGCTCTAGCATCAGATGCGTGCGCACCACACTTCGCCTCGACGATGACATCTTGCTGGCCGTGCGCGAGCGGGCGCGACGGGAGCAGCGCACCGCCGGACAGGTTCTGTCCGATCTCGCCCGCCAAGCACTTACCGAACACCGCTCGCAGCTGGCTGACCGCGGGACTGACCATCACGGGTTTGCTCCCCTGCCACACCGTGGCGGCGCGATCTCCAACGCGCTAATCGACCGGCTGCGGGAGGACGAGCCGGAGTGAAGCGGGCACTGCTCGACGTCAACGTGCTTCTGGCGCTGCTCGACAGCGACCACATCGATCACCGCCGAGCTCACGCCTGACTCGAGGACGCAATCGAGCACGGCTGCGCGTCATGCGCGATCACCCAGAACGGCTTGTGCGGATCATCAGCCAACCCCGCTATCCGAGCCCGATCTCGCCCGCCGAGGCGATCGGCGTCTTGGGTCGAGCATGCGACTCCGCCCCGCACCAGTTCTGAAGCTGCGACATCAGGCTGCTCGACGCAAGGCTCGTCGACCGCTCCCGACTACACGGGCCGCGCCAGGTCACCGACGCTTACGTGCCGGCGCTGGCCACGGTCCACGATGGGCGTTTCGTCACCTTCGACGCGTCGCTGTCGACTGCCTCGGTCAAGGGCGCCGGCGAAGACCACCTGACCGTCCTGTAGAGCCCGACCCCCCGCGGCGGCGGACGTGGCATCGCGGTCGAGCTCGGCGCCAACCCCAAGGTCATGGAGAAGACGGCGGAATCCCTGACCATCTGGGGATTCGCCGCCGAGCGCTCGGCCCCGGGATCCACCGCCTAGCCTTCCCGGCATGAGCGGACCCCCCGCCGTGCGCCTCACGCGAAGGCAGGTCGTCGACTTTCGCGTCGCCCGTCACGGCCTCGTAGAGCGCCTCGGGCCGGACGGAACCGAAGCCGCGGCCGTGGTGGGGCTGCAGGACACGCCGCCGGGCACCGCCGCGCTGTCGCTCTCCGCACGCGCCGACATCGCGCCCGACGCGCTCGACGCGCTGGTATTGGTGCCGAGCGTCCGCGGCGCGCCGCTGGCCGTCGCCGAGCGGGACCTCGCCGTCTTCACCGCGGGCCTCGATCCGCCCGACGAGGAAGCGGCCAGGGCGCTCGTCGGTAACGCCTGGAAGTCGCTCGAGGGCATCACGGCAATGGACGCGCTGGACCGCGTGAGCGAGGCCGTCCAGGACAGCCTTGGCGACGGCCCGCGCCCCGCGCGACGAGTTTCACCAGAGATTGCGCGAGCGCCTGCCCGCAGAGCTCCTGTGGTGGTGCAAGGGCTGCGGCAGCCACCACGTGCATCCCTCGCTCTGGCGCGCAACCGGGATCCGCGGCGTGCTCGCGATCGTCGGGCGCGAGGGGCGCAGCGCCGTTTTCGGACTACCGCCGAAGGCGCGGACGGTCGAGAGAGGGCCCGGCGCCGAGCTGGCCCGCCGGTTCCTGCGCGCCTACGGCCCGGCGCGGCCCAAGCTGCTGGCCGGATGGGCCGGCCTGGCAACATCCCACGCCACCGCTCTGTGGGAGCGCGCCGGCCCGCTCGTCCCGGTCAACCTCGACGGCACGAAGGCCTGGGCCCTCGCAGAGGATGAGACCCCGCTCGTCGACGCGGCGCAGGCCGACGGGGTGCGGCTGCTGGCAAACCTCGATCCACTACCGGACGAGAGAGCTCCCATGTTGAGAGAATAGGACAGTATCCTCAAGATGAACCTAGACTGACGGGGTGGGAAAAGTGGCTTGCCAGGAACAGCTCCTCAAGGACGTCGTTCGCCTTCGCCGAGCCGAGCGGATACCCTCCGCCGCCGCTGACGTAGCCGACGTTAGAGCGGGGCTGGAGGATGCGATCGGACCGACCGTGTCACGGGCACTTGCCGCTCGACTCCTCGGCGTGAGCCAGACGGCGCTCGACCGCTGGATCTCCGCCGGTGAGGTTCCGGCGGTCATGACCCCGAGTGGTCGTAAGGCGGTGCCGAGACATCTCGTCATCGATCTGGTCGAGTCGATCGAAGACCTCGAGCGACGCGGGATCCACCGACACAGGCTGGCCGCCGCGTTGCGCCAACGGCGTCCCGGGCCCGATGCCCTGAGGAGCGTGCTGCCGTCAGAGCCCGGCGCGCGGCGCGCTCGGTCGGGGCCCCGTGATCACCGGACCGCCGAGCGCAGAGGCCGGGCTTACCACCAGGCGGTGGCGGCTCGACTCGACGAGAGACTGATCCGGGAGGCGCGGGAACGGCTTGCCGAGTGGCGCCGGACCGCCGGGATACATCCCGTCTATGCGAAGCAATGGGAGGAGGTCCTCTCCCAACCGCCGGGCGAGATCGCCCGCATCGTCGCGAGCGACACTCCGGAGGCGCGCGCCCTGCGTCAGAGCAGCCCGTTTGCCGGCGCTCTGCACGAGAACGAGCGTCGCCGGATCATCGAAGCCGTTCGCTAGAGGAACCTCGTTTTGCGCCGCGCGCAGCTCGAGCACGTCGTTCGCGCCGCCGCGGACGTAGCCAAGGAGCAGCACATCGTGATCGTCGGCAGTCAGGCGATTCTGGGCCAGTTCCCGGACGCGCCCGAGTCGATGCTCGTCTCGCAGGAGGCAGACGTGTTTCCGCGTGACCATCCCGACAAAGCCGATGAGATCGACGGCGCGCTTGGCGATGGCTCGCAGTTTCATGCGACCTTCGGCTACTACGCCCACGGTGTCGGTCCGGAGACCGCGAAGGCGCCGGCGGGGTGGGAGGCACGGCTCATCCCCGTCCGCAATCAGAACACGGGCGGGGCGACCGGCTTGTGCCTGGAGGTGCACGACCTGGTCCTCGCCAAGTGCGTCGCCGGACGTGATCGCGACTGGGAGTTCGCCGGCGATGCCCTCGACCACGGGCTCGTCGTCCCCACTCGGCTGCTTGACCTCGTGAAGGATCTCCCTGTCTCCAAGGCCCGCGCCGATCGGATCCGCCGGTGGTTTCGGGGGCGTATCGCGCGGATGCCGCCCGCGCGACCGACGTGAAAGCCGAGGGGTGGGCTGCGCGCCCGCGACCGGCACCGGACGGCGCCTGCCGCACCCGTCGACCGCCGCTACCCGACTCGGGCTCAGGCCGTGGCGGCGCCCAGCAGGTCTTCGAGCGCAACCGACCCGACATCGAGGCCGGCCGGGAGCAGCTCGCCCGTGCCGTGGATCTCGGTGATCTCGCCGTAGCCGCCGTGCCGGGGATCTCGGTGGATCACCGCACGGCGCCCGTCGAGGTCGATGACCCAGTACTCGTCGACGCCGGCCGCGGCGTAGAGCGACGGCTTTCGAGCCAGGTCGCGT
>JBPCKX010000027.1:0-6035 GCA_051003875.1 Thermoleophilaceae bacterium | reverse complement strand
GGGCGTAGATCGAGTCCGCGGAGGCGTTGTCGGAGATGCGGATCATGTAGCCGAGCGTGAGCCGCTCGGGCTCCGAGACCGCTTCCCCCGCCTCGTCCAGATCGCGCAGGAAGGCGACCAGCAGCATCCCCTTGATCAGGCTGGCGCAAGGAAAGCGGGCGCGCAGCCCGCTGCCGGTGACCGCACCCCGCTCGTCGGTCACCGCGAACGCGACCCGCCCGGCGCGCGATTCGGCCCACAGGCGTGCTCGCTCGAGCGCCTCGGGTGCCGGGAAGAGCAGGCGTCCCGGCGCGACCAGTGCCGGGTACACACCCACCCCGGTGTCGCGCGGGCGCCCGGAGATCGCCCCGATATCCGCCACCTGACGTAGCGCCGGGTAGAGGTCGGGGTCGGGGATCCCGACCGCCGCCCGCGAGCGCGCCGCGTCCTCGCGGCCGAAGCCGAGCACGGCGACGACCGCCACCGCCGCCACGGCGGCGAGCAGGAGCAGCACGGCTGTGACGGGTTCGCGTCCGCGCACAACCGGGAACGGTACGCGTGCGGGCCGTCCTTGGGCGCGGTGGGCTCGGTCGTCCGGAGGTCGCGCGCGTCTCCCGCCTCATCCGAGCAGCCCGCGCGCGCGCAGGTCGCGCAGCGCTCCGTCGCCGCGCTCCTCGACCGTTTGGAGCGCCACCCAGCGCGCGAGCTCGGACAGGCCTGCGTCGAGGTCGCGCTCGGCCTCGAAGCCGAGCAGATCGCGCGCACGCCCGACGTCCGCGAAGCAGTGCCGGATGTCGCCGGCGCGGAACTCGCCCGTCACCTCGGGCTCGAGCTCCGATCCGAGCGCGGCCGCGATCCGGCCGGCGAGGTCGAGGATCGTCGTGCGGTGTCCGGTCGCGACGTTGATCGGGCTCCCGGGGGCGGCGGGCGCCCGCATCGCGGAGATCGTCGCACGGACGACGTCGGCGACGTGGACGAGGTCGCGTATCTGCCCGCCGTCCTCGAACAGGATCGGCCGCCGGCCGGCGAGGATGCGTGAGGCGAAGATCGCCGCCACGCCCGTGTACGGGTTGCCGAGCGCCTGCCGCGGCCCGTAGATCCCGAGGTAGCGCAACGCGACCGCCTCGACGCCGTAGGCGGCGCCGAGCACCAGCACGAGCTCCTCCTGGTCGCGCTTGGTGATCCCGTAGACGCTCGTCGGGCTCAGCGGCGCGCTCTCCGAGATCGGGACCGGCTCGAGCTCGCGCCCGCAGAGCTCGCAGAGCGGCTCCCAGCGGCGCAGGCGCAGGTTCTCGGGCGTCCGCCTGACCGCCGCGGCGAGACCGTGCTCGCCGCATGCGTAGGCGCCCTCGCCGTAGACGACCATCGAGGAGGCCGCGACGATCCGCCGCACCCGGTCGCGGCGCTCGATCACCGCCTCCATGAGCGTCGCGGTCCCGCCGCAGTTGGAGTCCACCGCGCGACGGACGTTGACCATCGACTCGCCGTTTCCGACCACGCCGCCGAGGTGGAAGACACGGTCGACGCCCTCGAGCGCCGTGTCCACCGCGGCGCGGTCGCGCAGGTCCCCGACGATCAGCTCGGCGTTCGGGTCGAGGTGCCCGGGGCGCTGCCCGCCGGGATGCGCGAGCGGGTCGAGGTTGTCGAGCACGCGCACGCGCTCGCCCTCCGCGAGCAGCGCGTCGACCAGGTGCGAGCCGACGAAGCCGGCGCCGCCGGTTACGAGGATCGCGCTCACCAGATCGTGTAGAAGAGCAGCTCGGTGGCGAGCGCCTGGATCGCGAGCGCCGCGGCGACCCACTGCAGCCTGCGCGCGGGCAGCGCGGTCGCTGCCGCGATGCAGGCGAGCGGCACGAGGAACAGGTAGATGCGCTCGGTCTCGGCCTTCGTGAACCCGAGCGTCGCGGAGACGGCGAGCACCGTGAAGAGCGCGAGGGCCACCGTTTCGCGGGAGCCGAGCGCCCGCAGCGCGAGCCAGGCGATCGGGAGCCCGGACGCGACGAGGAACGCGACCGGGGAGCCGAAGAGCCAGAACGCGTAGGGCCGGGTCGAGGCGATGCCCTCGCGGTAGACGATCTCGGTCGAGCGCAGCGAGCCGATCGGGTCGAACCCGGTCGCCAGGTGCAGGAGTGCGTAGAAGCCCACCAGCGCGATCCCGCTCGCGGCTGAGAGGACGAGCGCGCGACGGATGCCGTCACGCCGGGCCGCGACGATCGCCGCGAAGGCGCCGATCGCGAGGTTGGCGTAGGAGAAGAAGGACGCGAGCGCCAGGGCGGGCGGCCCGAGCGCGCGCGCGACCCGGCTGCGTGCGAGCAGGCCGATCGCCGCGAGCAGCGCCATCGTCGCGTAGAGCGCGTCGGCCGACGTCGCGCCGTGCAGCACGGCGGAGGGGGCGAAGAGGTAGAGGATCGTCGCGATCCGCGCGCGCGAATCCTCCAGCAGCGTGCGGGCGAGCAGGTAGGTGAGCGGCACCGAGAGCGCGCCGACGCCGATCGTGAGCGCTGCCATTCCCTGCGCCGAGTCGATCCCGACCAGGTTCATCCACAGCAGCAGCCCGGGCGGATGCCCGACGGAGTGGACCGGCAGCGAGGTTCCGATCTCCGCGAACGTGTCGAGGAACGTGCGGGCACCGAAGTCGAACGCCGGCAGCGTCGGCAGGTACTCGCTCGCGGCCTCCGGGCCCGGTACGCGGTAGACCGCGTACCAGCCCTCGATGCCCTGTCGCGCGGCCGCCACCCCGAGCCGCAGGGCGAGCCCGAGGACGAGCACGGCCGCGGCGAACCGACCGGGGGAGAGCGAGGGCGCCCGTAGCCGCGGCACGGCCGCCACCGCCGCCGCCGCGACCGCCGCGGCGGCGAGCGCGAAGACCTCGAGCTTCGGCTGCAGGTGGTAGAGGAAGGGTGGATGGCGGGTTCCGAGCTCGACGCCCGAGGCCGTCGCGATCAGGCCCCAGGCCACGGTCGCCACGATCACGGCCACACCGAGCAGCGGGACGCCGAGCCCGCGCAGCCACGCGACCCTCGCCTCGCCGATCTGGGCCGAGCCTGCTTCCACCGTCGCATGAGGTTAGGGCCCGCGGGTCGGGGGATCACCCCGGAACGGCGCCCGTTACGCGGCCTGTAAGGACACGTTCCAAGGGTCTGGACCCCGTTCGGCTTCTGTAAGGGGTTCGGCCTACAGTTTCGCGGCCGTGGGCGATGTCCACACGATCCTGCCGGTGCTCGACGAGGCCGAGGCGCTGCCGTGGGTGCTCGGGCGAATGCCCGCCGGCCACGTCCCGATCGTGGTCGACAACGGCTCGAGCGACGGCTCCCCCGAGCTCGCCGCGCGGCTCGGCGCACAGGTGGTGAGCGAGCCCCGGCGCGGCTTCGGCGCCGCGTGCTTCGCCGGGCTCGAGGCGGCCGCGAGCGAGGTCGTGTGCTTCATGGACTGCGACGGGTCGCTCGATCCACGTGAGCTGGTGCGCGTCTCCGAGCCGGTGCTCGCGGGGCGCGCGGACCTGCTGCTCGGCGCGCGGCGCGCCGAGCCCGGGGCGTGGCCCGCCCACGCGCGGATCGCGAACCGCGCGCTCACGCTCGAGCTGCGCCGTCGCAGCGGGCTGCGCCTGCGGGACCTCGGTCCGATGCGTGCCGCCGGGCGCGAGGAGCTGCTCGCGCTCTCGATCCGCGATCGCCGCTTCGGCTGGCCGCTCGAGATGGTGCTGCGAGCGGTCGCCGCGGGCTGGCGCGTCGAGGAGGTCGAGGTCGCCTACCGCGCACGGACGGGGCGCTCCAAGGTGACGGGAACGTTGCGCGGTACCGCGCGCACGGTGCGGGACATGGCGGTCGCGCTGCGGTGAGCGCCCTGATCGTGATCGCGAAGGCGCCGGTTCCCGGACGCTCGAAGACGCGCCTGTGCCCGCCCTGCACGCCGGAGCAGGCGGCGCAGCTGGCGGGGGCCGCGCTCGGCGACACGCTTGCGGCCGTCGCCGGGGCGGGCGCCACGCGTCGGGTCCTCGCGCTCGAGGGCGAGCCCGGCGACTGGCTGCCGGCGGGCTTCGAGGTGATCCCCCAGCGCGGCCGCGGGCTCGAGCAGCGGCTCGCCGCCGCGTTCGAGGACTGCGGCGGTACCGCCTTCCTGGTGGCGATGGACACTCCCCAGCTCACACCGGTCCTGCTCGATGCCGCGCTGGCGCGGCTCGAGGCTCCCGGCACGGGCGCGGTGCTGGGCGCCACGCGCGACGGCGGCTACTGGGGCATCGGCCTGTGCCGGCCCGACCGGACGGTCTTCGCCGGGGTGCCGATGTCGAGCCTCGGCACGCACGCCGCGCAGCGCGAGCGTCTGGCCGCGCTCGGGCTGCGGACCGCGGCGCTGCCCGTGCTGACCGACGTCGACACGATCGCGGCGGCGCGCGCCGTCGCCCGGCTGGCGCCGCGCACGCGCTTCGCGGCGAGGCTCCGTGAGTCAGGGCACGCGGCCGATGACCGTCAGCCCGTGGCCGAAGCCACCGCCTGAGCGGGGCTCGAGCGCCCACACGGCTCGAGCGAGCGCCGCCGGGCCCGTACGGCCCGCGGACGCCGTCAGCATCCGCCTGCGCCGCCCCGCGAGCTCGTGGTGAAGCGCCGCGGCCGGCCCGGCGGGCAGGGGCGGCAGTGCGTCGGCGAGCGCCGTGGGCCGGGAGTCGCCCTCCAGCAGGCGGTTCATCGCGTCGCGCAGCGGCGGCAGCCCCGGCCAGTAGCCGCCCTCGCCGACCTTCGGCCCGGCCTGCACCGTCCGGTCGAGCGTGCGCAGCACCCGGATGCCCGCCTGCTCGTAGATCGCGCCGAGCTCCAGCGGGCCCCACGGGTGCACCGGCACGGGCGCGCCGAGCCGGTAGCTGAGCACGCGCCCGGGGCCGGGCTCGGTCTCCCAGATCCGGGGCCACTCGAGCGAGTGCAGCCCGAGCGCCTCGAGCGCCACCAGCGAGCCCGGGCGGGCGTGGGCGACGATCTCCTCCAGCAGGCGGCCGAGCTCCGCGGGGGAGAGGTGCGACGCGAAGCCGAAGGTCGCCAGGTAGACGTCGAACGGGGCGGCCCCCACCGGTCCGAGCCCGTCGCACAGATCGTGCTCGACCATCTCCCCCGGCACCCCGCCTGCGGGCTCGCGCAGGTCCACGCCGGTATAGCGCCGCAGCTCGCTCCCGGCGAGCCGCGCGGCGAGTCCGTCTGAGCAGCCGAGGTCGAGCAGGGCGCCCTCGCCCCCCGCCGCGCGCAGCAGGTCGGGCAGGAGCTCGGCGAAGAAGCCCGTCTCGAGCGCGGCGCGCATGCTGTCATGGCTCTGCGCTGCGTATGCGCCCGGGGCGCGCTCTTCGTTTTGCATGGCGGCGTCAAGCTATTGCCTCGCGCCCGCCGGGGGGAGGGTTCGGGGCATGCTGTAAGGAACCCGAAAGCTCGCTGGTGTCCAATTCGACCAGTGCCCAATGCCTTTTCAGCCGCCGCGCTCGCCGCCGTCGGGACCGCGGCCGCCGCGGCCCTCGCGTCGGGCTGCGGCGGGTCCGGCGACGGACTGGTCCGCGCCGCGGAGCCGGCCAGGTCCCCGCCGCTCGAGCGGCCCGCCGCCGGTCGCGTGATCACGGTCGGCAACAAGCCGGAGGGCCTCGCGCTCGACCCCCGCACCCGCCTGCTCGCGGTCGGGTTGACAAATCCCGACCGCCTGGCGCTGGTGGACGTCGATCGCCCGCGGGTCGTGCGGCGGCTGCGGCTGCCGGAGGCGCCCCGCCACCTGCGCCTCGCCGCTCCGGGCGGACCGGTGCTCGTGCCGTCCGAGAAGTCCGACGAGCTGGTGCAGGTCTCACTTCCCGGCGGTCGCATCACGACGACCACGGAGGTCGGACGCCAGCCCCACGACGCCGACGCCGACGCCCGGGGGCGCATATTCGCGGGCGACGAGGGAGGGGACACGCTCTCGCTCGTCGAGGACGGCCGGCTGGTGCGCCAGGTCGCCGCCCCCGTCCAGCCCGGCGGCGTCGTCACCACCACCGACCGGCGGCGCGTCGCCGTCGTCGGGGTCTCCGAGCGGGCGCTCGAGCTCTACGACAC
>JBPCKX010000026.1:0-6382 GCA_051003875.1 Thermoleophilaceae bacterium | reverse complement strand
GGGTTCAGGTGTGCAGAAAAGGCGGTGTCCCGGCTCGTGCGCCGCCCTGGATCACCCCCCCTGTTTTCACCTTTCTGCCGCCGCCGAGCAGCGCGTCGGGGCCGATGCGCGCGCCGTCGCCGACCCGCACGCCCGCGGCGAGCACGCTCGCGCGCACCGCGCAGTCGGCGCCGACGAGCACCCGGTCGTGCAGCACCGAGCGCTCGAGCGTCGAGTCGCTCCCGACCGAGCAGTGCGCCCCGAGCACCGACTGCGGGCCGATGTGGGCGCCGCTGACGAGGCAGCCCTCGCCGATCAGCGAGCCCGTCTCGTCGCGCGCGGGAAGCGAGGACTCCGGCCGCCCGCCGAGCAGGTCGTAGGTCGCCTCGAGGTAGCGCGCGGGCGTCCCGATGTCGATCCAGTAGCCGGACGCCGCGTAGCCGTGGAGCCCGTCGTCGACGAGCGCCGGGAACACCTCGCGCTCGAAGGAGACCGCTCGCCCGGACGGGATCAGCGACTCGACGACCTCGCGCTCGATCACGTACGCGCCGGCGTTGATCCGGTCCGTCGGGGCCGGTCCGTCCGACTTCTCGAGGAACGCCTCGACGCGACCGTCGGGACGGGTCGGGACCACTCCGTAGCTCGCGGTGTCCTCGACGGGGATCAGGGCGAGCGTCGCGCGGGCACCACTGCCGCCGTGGCGCTCGAGCTGGGCGGTCAGGTCGATGTCGGTCAGGACGTCGCCGTTGAGCACGAGCAGCCGCTGCTCGAGCAGCCCGCCGTCGAGCGCCAGGCGCACCGGCCCCGCCGTCCCGAGCGGCTCGTCCTCGGTCACGTAGCGCAGCCGCATGCCGTGGTGGATGTCGCCGAGGATCTCGCGCACGCCGTCCGAGAGGAACCCGCACGAGAGGATCGCCTCGGTAACCCCGTGACCGCGCAGCCAGTCGAGCATGAACGAGAGGAAGGGCCTGCCCGCCAGCGGGATCACGGGCTTCGGGGTCGTGTAGGTCAGGGGGCGCAGCCTCGTGCCCTCGCCGCCCGCGAGGACGAGCGCCTGCATCTCTAGCGGACCTCGGGGCCCGTCAGCGGACCGCGCCGGCCCACTAGCGGCCGACGCCCTCGTAGGTGAAGCCGGCGGCGCGCAGGGCGTCGCGGTCGAGGAAGTTGCGGCCGTCGACCACGAAGGGGGTGGCCATCCGCTGCTTCACCGCGCCGGCCCAGTCGAGCTCTGCGAACTCGGGCCACTCGGTCACGAGGACGGCGGCGTCGGCGCCGTCGAGTGCCTCCAGCGCGGAGTCGCAGATGCGCGCGCCGCCGAGCATCTCGCTCGCGTTGCCCGCCGCGACGGAGTCGTACACGCGTACGTAAGCCCCCTCGCCCTGTAGTCGCGCGGCCAGCACCAGGCTCGTGGCCTCGCGCACGTCGTCGGTGTCCGGCTTGAAGGCGACGCCGAGCAGGGCGATCTCGCGGCCGACGAGCGAGCCGAGGTGCTTCTGCAGCTTGCCGACCGTGCGCCGCTTCTGCAGCTCGTTGACCTCGATCACGGAGGTCAAAAGCTGGAAGTGGTAGCCGGAGTTGCCGGCGAGCTGCTTCAGCGCGGAGACGTCCTTGGGAAAGCACGAGCCGCCGTAGCCGATCCCCGCCTTCAGGAACTTGTCCCCGATCCGCTCGTCGAGGCCCATCCCGCGCGCGACCTCGTTGACGTCCGCCCCGACCTCCTCGGAGACGTTCGCGATCTCGTTGATGAACGAGATCTTCGTGGCGAGGAAGGCGTTCGACGCGAGCTTGATCATCTCCGCGCTCGCAACGTCGGTCCGGACCAGCGGGGCTCCCAGCGGCTCGTAGATCGCGGCGACGCGCTCCGCGAACCGGTCCGAGCCCTCGCCGACGCCGACCACGACGCGGTCGGGGCGCATGAAGTCCGCGACCGCCGTGCCCTCCTTCAGGAACTCCGGGTTCGAGACGTAGCCCAGCCCGTCGCGGCGGCGCTGGATCGAGCGACCGGTTCCCACGGGGACGGTGCTCTTCATCACAATCGCGTGCTCGGTGGAGTCGCCGATCTCCGCGATCACGGCGTCGACGCGCGAGAGGTCCGCGTCGCCGGAGTAGGTGGGTGGCGTGTCCACGCAGCAGAACAGCAGCCGCGTGCGCTCGAGCACGTGCGCCATGTCCGTCGTGAAGGTCAGCCGCCCGGCGTTCCTGGCGACCAGCTCCGGCAGCCCGGGCTCGTGCATCGAGACCTCGCCGCGCAGGAGCGCCTCGACCTTCGCCGGGACGATGTCGCGCGCGTGGACCTCGTGCCCGAGCTCGGCGAAGCACGCCGCCGTGCAGAGGCCTACCCAGCCCACGCCGATGACGCCGATTGGCTCCTTGTCGCTCATCCGGTCCGGCAGCGTATTAGGGGCGGCGCGCCGACCGCGCTATGGCCAGCATCTGCTCCTCGGTCAACGACTGGAGCAGCGTGTTCGAGACCCAGTAGACGGCCTTCGCGGTACGCCAGGCGACGAGCCGCAGGCGGTCGCCGTCGTAGTGGAGCTCGTAGGTGCGCCTGCCGATCGTGCGCTCCTCTGAGGGGCTGTCGAGGATCGGCGGGTCCTTCCAGGTGGTGCCCTGGAGCCCGTAGTACTCGCCGATCGTCCCGCGCTGGGCGACCATGCGGTAGCTCTTGCGGCGCTTGCGGTCCGGAGTCAGGATCTTGTAGTACCGCGGCGGATCGACGAACAGCGATCCGCGCAGGCGCACGGTCGGGTAGAAGACCGGCAGGCTGCCGCCCGCGCCCTGCTGGATCGCCTGGATCGCCTGGTCCTCGCCCGGGCCGGCGGCCCGCTCGAGCCCGAGGTCTTCGCCCTTCTTCTTGCGGCGCCGCTTCGGCGTGCGCTCCCCGAGCTCCCCGCGCGGCCCCTCGGTCTCCTCCACGCCCAGGAACTGCGCCGCGAGCTTCTTCACGCTCGCGTCGCTCGCCTCGACGTAGCTGGGCGTGTTGGTGCTCTCGTCGCCGGCGGTGATGCGCCCCTCGAAGTGGACCTCGCGGATCGGCTGGCCGACCGAGAAGACGGCGAGCTTGAGCAGCTCGAGGATCCCCTCGCGCGACTTGAGCTCATCGTCGGAGCTCGTGTACCTGCCGAAGATCTTGATCAGCTTCTCGCGATCGGAGAAGAGCTCCCCGACGCCCACCTGCTGCTTTGCCTCGCGCAGCAGATCCTGCTGGCGCGCGCTGCGGACGAGGTCCGAGTCCTCGTGGCGGAAGCGGGCGTACTCGAGCGCCTCGTCGCCGCAGAGCCGCTGATAGCCCTGCTCGACGTCGATGTAGGCGAAGTCCGGGCTGTCGTTGAAGTAGCGCCGGTCGATGTCGAGGTAGATGCACCCGATCGCGTTGACGGCCTTCTTGAAGCCCTGGAAGTCGACGTTGATGACATGGTTGACTTGGAGCCCCGTGAGCAGCTTGACGGTCTGCAGCGTCAGCTTCGCGCCGCCGAGCTCGTAGGCGGCGTTGATCTTGTCGGTCCCGTGGCCGGGGATCTGCACCTTCAGGTCGCGCGGGAGCGACATCAGCGCGGTCGCCTCCTTCTCGGGGTCGAGCCGCACGAGGATGATCGTGTCCGAGCGCGCGCCCGTCCCCGCGCCGCCGTCGGTGGCGTCCGGCGGGCGCTTGTCGGAGCCGAGCAGCATGATCGTCTGCGGCTTGCCGGGATCGACCGTCGCGATCGAGCCGCCGAGCTTCAGCGAGGGGCTGGTCTCGAGCGCGCCGACGACGCGGTCGATCTCGCGGAACGCGGCGACCGAGGTCGCCGAGGCGGTCGCGAAGACCACCAGCACGGCGCCGAGCAGGAAGCGCTTCCAGAGCCCCGGCCGCGGGATGTCCTCGAAGCGCGGGTTCAACTCACGCTCCGCCCGCAGGTGATCGACGGACGGACCCTCACGCGACCTTCAGCTCGGGCCGAGGCAGACGCCGCGGGATCAGGCTCACGAACGCGACGAGGGCACGGCGGTACTGGGCGAGCGACTCGATCGAGACCCACTCCTCGGGCCCGTGGTGGCCGTCCCCGGAGGGGCCGAACTCGACCCCCGGCATGCCGGCTTTGAGGAAGGAGATGACGTCCGAGGTGCCATCGCGCCCCACCGCGATGCTCTCGCTCAGCGGCGTGACCTCGCTGACCGCCTCGGCGAGGATCTGCACGTAGGGCTCCTCGCGCGAGACGATGATCGGCTCGCGGTGGAAGACCTTGCTCACGCGGGTATCCGCCACGCGGCCGATGTCGGCGAGGATCTGGTCGGGGTCCTGGCCGGGCAGGTAGCGGATGTCCAGGTCGATCGCGCATGTGTCGGGGACGCGGTTCACCGCGTCGCCCCCGGCGATCCGTCCCAGGCTGATCGACGGCCGGGCGAAGAGGTCCGAGGACTCGCGCGTGAACGGCATCGACTCTATTCCGCGGAACGCGTCGATCGCCTTCAGCACCGCGTTGTCGCCCAGCCAGGGCGTCGAGCCGTGGGCGGAGCGACCGCCGACGTGGACCCGCACTACGAGGACCCCCTTCGCCTGGATGCCGATGTGGAGGTTGGTCGGCTCGCCGGTGATCGCGAAGTCGCCGGTGAAACCACGCTCGACGACGTGGTCCGAGCCGCGCAGGTCCTGCTCGTCGGACTCCTCGTCCGCGACGCAGACGAAGTGCACGCGCACAAGGTCCTGGGAGGCGAGGTCGCCGACCGCGCACATCATCGCCGCAAGGCCGCCCTTCATGTCGTAGGCGCCGCGCCCGAAGAGGCGGTCGCCCGACACGCGCGGCTCGAACTGCTGCGGGAGCCCCGGCACGACATCGAGATGGGAGTGCAGGACCACCGTCGGCCCGGACTCGGCGCCGACGGTCGCGGTCAGCACGGGGCGACCGTTGTGGGTCTCGCCGGTCACTTCGACATCGCGGGCCTCCAACCAGCCCTTGATGAAGGCGGCGGCGGCGCGCATTCCCTCGAGGGAGTCCGTGTCGTAGGTGATCAGGCGCTCGGTGAGAGCGCATTCGTCCATCCGAGCGGGAGGATAACGGGGGCGTCCCCGGACAGCCCCGCCGGGACCCGGCCCGCCCTGTTGGCCGACATGATCGCGGTCAGTCGTGTTCCACTGCTCTGCGAAGGAGGGGTTCCGTGTCTCCGGGTTCGTCCCTGCACGAACGTCCCGCGCTGACGCCCACGCGGGGTCGTTTGGGACGCTCGCGCTGCCTTGGATCGGCCGCCGTGGGTCGAACGTCCCGCGCCGCGGGCGCGGCTGAAGTCGGATCGGCCGCCGGGCGCTATCTTCGGCCCATCCGCTCGCGCGCATCGAAGACTGGCCTCGGCCCCACCCTGCTCCCGATCCTCGCGGCAATCGGCCTGGTCGCCGTGCTCTCTCCCGCCCCGGCGCCGGGAAGCCACCTGCGCTTCCCGCAGACGGGCGAGCAGGGCCCCGGCGCCGGCCCGCGAGCCGGCGTCCGCATCCGGCGCGAGCTGCGCTATGGCGGGTCGGTGGGCAACACCGTCGACGTCTACCGCCGCCGGGTTAGCCACCGCCGCGGACGCAGGCCCCGCCCGCTCCCCGGCGTGCTGCTGGTTCACGGCGGGGGCTGGCGCTACGGCGACAAGCGCCGCACCGCCGCGATCGGACGGGCGCTGGCGCGCGCGGGTTTCGTCGCCTTCAGCATCAACTACACGCTCGCCGCCCCCGGGCGCCCCGGCTATCCGAGGCAGCCGCGCGAGCTGCAGGAGGCGGTGCGCTGGGCGCGCCGCAACGCGGCCGGCTTCGGCCTCGACAAGCGCCGCATCGGGGCGCTCGGGCTGTCCGCCGGAGCCCACCTCGCGGCCCTGCTCGCCACCGACGCCTCCGGCCCGCTCAGCCGCGGGTCGCGCGTGCGAGCGGCCGTGACGTGGTCGGCTCCGCTCGACCTGACCGGATCGGCGCCGCTCTCGCTCGCACGGCTCGACGGGCCCGCCCTCGCACCGGCGATCGAGAGCTTCCTCGGCTGCCGGCCACGGCTCTGCCCGGAGCTCGGGCGGGCGGCCTCGCCGATCGCCCACGTCAGCGCTGACGACCCTCCGATGCTGATCGTGAACTCGGCCAGGGAGATGGTCCCGGCCTGGCAGGCGACGGAGATGGGGCGGCGCCTGACCGCCGTGGGCGTTCCGGCGAAGGTCTGGATCCTGCCCGGGGACCTGCACGCAAGCGAATATGAGCGCACCGCGCTACGGGCGAGCATCGGCTTCCTGCGGCGCCGCCTGCGCTGAAACAGACCGCGACTTCGCGCGCCAGCCCGTGTTCCGGGCTCAGATGCCCCCCGCCTCAACGACCGGCGCCTCCCCGCGCGGGCCGCTCGGGGCCGGGGGGGAGAGAAGGGGTGAGGCGAAGCCCGCGGGGGGTGTTCCTTTTGCGGAGGCTGCC
>JBPCKX010000025.1:0-8021 GCA_051003875.1 Thermoleophilaceae bacterium | reverse complement strand
AGGGACCTGCTGCTCGCGCGTGACCGCAAGCGCGACCGGGTCCGTTGCGGGACGGGCTTTGACCGTGTCGTCGCCGACCGGGGCGACCGCGTCTCCCGCGACTGCGAACGCGTCCGCCGCCGCTGACCGTTTCGACCGGGGCCTGCGCCGTGGCGGCGTCGCTATGCCGCGCGGCGACGGCGCAGCGGTGATCGCAGCAACGGCCACGGCCGAAGCGAAAGCGTCCGCCGCCGCTGAGGCGGCGGGCCTGCGCCCCGCGTCCGAGCACGGGGCGCTCACTCGGGCGGGCAGCTCGACGAGGCGGGCCTTGGAGGGTTCCTCCCGCCGCCCCCGGCCGGGGGCAGGACACAGCACCGGCGCCGCGCACCGGAGAGCGTCGTCCCGGGTTGAGCAGCGTGGGGGGGTAAGAAGAGAGGTCGTGACGGTGCAGCCGCGCAGGTGAGCGAGGACTCGGTGCTCCTCTGATGGACCACAGCGCCGTAGCGGCGTTTGGACGCCCGAGCAAGTCACCGACCGCTTCGGGCTTCGGGCGGCGCTCCACCGAAGCTACTGCCGCCGCTCGCCCGCGCCGATCGGCCTCGCGCAGGTTCCGTAAGACGCCGAACCCGACGCCCGCGCCGAACCTGCTGACGCCCGGCCCTCGCTCGGCCCTCCTTTCGCAGGATTGCCGCCGTCTCAACTCGGGCGGGCGGGGGCCCGCCGATGTCAGGCGGTCTTGGGGTTCGCCGTCGGAGCGGGAGCGGCGGGTGTTCCCACCACCCAGAGAGCTGCGAGGGCGAGCCCGGCGAGGATGAGGGCGATGCCCCCGTAGCGCAGCAGGGACTCGAGCGGGCCCGAGAGCCGGTCTGGCTCGGTGATGGCGACCACCGCGGAGGCGAGGTCCTGTTTCTGTGTTGCGGGGGTCCCGGAGCGGGTGTCGGTCCAGAGCGCGAGCGCGAAGCGGTCGTCGGAGATGAGCCCGAGCCTGCTGCCGAGGTCGGGTAGGCCTTCCTTGGCCCCGAAGCCGATCCGTGAGTCGAACGGGCTGCTGGCGAGCGGCAGGGCCGGCGTGAAGGTCTTGCCGTGGTCGATCGAGGTTTGCAGCGACACCTGGTTCTCGATGTTCTCGCTGTCCTGGCGGCGGTCGTAGTAGAGCACGTCGACGCGGCCGCTCGGGGCGACGGAGACCTTCGGCAGGTACTGCCATGTCCCGTCCTTCTCGGGGGTGTCGTTCACGCGGGTGGGGCCCTGCCAGTCGCTGTCCTCGTCTGGGTCGAGCGACCAGAGCCAGACGTCCGGGTCTCCGAGGCGGTTGTCGTGGAAGGCGGCGTAGACACGGCCGTCGTCGGCCACCGCGAGCGACGGGGACGGGGGAAAGAAGACGATGAAACGATCGATCGCGCTGATACTGCTGTCCACGGGCGACTCGGCCCACTTCTCCCCGCCGTCGACCGACCGTGTCAGCACGAGCGTGTAGTCACCGTCGTAGGGGGGTCCGCCCTTGCCGTTGTGTCCGGCCGCGTAGTCGAGGCGGTCCTCGCCGAGGTCGAGGTAGAGCACGTAGAGCTCCCCCTCCGGCCCTACCACCGGGGACGGCGTTACGACGCGCCGGCGCTCGCCGTCGCTGACGCGCATCGGCATGGTCCAGCTCCGGCCGGCGTCGTCGGAGCGGATCGCCATGATCGGGTTGTTCGTGCCGGTGAACCGCAGCGGAGCGACCTCGGCGCCCTGCAGCCAGGTCATGTAGAGCCGCTCGGGGCGCGTCGGGTCCGGTGCGAGGCGGACCTGGAAGGCGAGCGGGCCCGCGACCCTGGCCGGCGTGGAGAAGGTGCGCCCGCCATCCTTGGAGGTCGAGATCCAGGCGGCGCTCGGCACGTTGCCGCGGCCCTTGAGCGTCACGAACGCGATGTGCAGCAGCCCGTCGCCCGTGAACGCGACGTCCGGGGCGAAGCACTTCGCCTCCTCGCCCTCGGGCGCGGGGATCGGCGTGCGGGTCCAGCGGCTCCCTCCGTCGAAGGAGACGTGCAGCGAGCAGCCGAAGAAGGGCGTGTCGACCCTGTTCGTGACGGCGAGGTTGCCGGGCTTGCGCGGGTTGCGCACGAGCGTCGGCGAGTTGTTCGCGTCGATGTCGTCCGCGTCGGTGGCGCCGACGTTGACGGGACCGTCGCGCCCGACGAGATCGACCTCCGGAGGGTCGTCGAACGCTCCCGAGAGGACCACCGACCCCACCCCGGCCAGCACGAGCGACACGCCCAAGGCCCCCCAAAGCCACGAGCCCCGCCGCCGGTGGCGGACGGGGCTCGTTACGGCCTTTGGTGGGGACTCGGCGGTGCTCCCGTCAGGCGGGGAGCCCTGAGCCCCCGATGTCAACGCTCGGTGGTGTCGCTACCAGCGGCCTTGCTGCTGCGCGCGGGTGCACGCCGGCGGCGCAGCCCGAACAGCAGCGATGCGCCGAGGATGCCGGTCAGCCCCAGGCCGAGAGCGAGACCCGCGGCGAGCGGCGCTCCACCCTGGCCCTGCGCCGCCGAGGATGCCTCGGCCGCGAACACAGAGGACCGCGAGCTCGGCTGGAAGCCGTCCCACAGATCACCGGTGGCGCTCTGCGCGGACGGTGCCGCAGCGTCTGCCTTGCCGGAGGACGCCTTCTTGCCCTTGGCAGGAGTCGTCTTGGCCTTCGACTTGGTCGAGCTCCCGAACACTGCCTGGCCACCGCTCTGGGTCACGCCGGCGGTCTGACCGCCTGCGCGCTCGGCGAACTGCGTCGGAGCCACCGTCGACGGCGCCGTCACGTTGCCCCTAGACCGCACCGGTGCGGTCTTCTGGCGCGAACCGCCGGTGGTCTTGATCTGGCTGCGGGCGGGTGCGCCACTGGTGACGTTCGTGGCCGGCGCCGGGGTGCTGGTCGCCGGTGCCGGCGCGGGGGTCGCGGCCGGCGCGGGGGCCGACCCTGCTCCACCCAGCGTAGCCGCCGGTGTCGATGGCGGCGGGGGTGCCGCCGGTGTGGCGGGCGTGCCGAACGTCGCGGGCGTACAAGCCCACGCGAGGCTCGCTCCGACGACGGTCACCAATCCTGCGAAGATCGCTGCTGGAAGAAATCGCCCTCGTATGCACATCACAACCACCTAACCGCCCAGCGAGTGAGCTTCGTCGTTTATCGAGCGAGTGGGTTGAGTATACACGGAATCCGTGGGGTGTGGCAAGTGGGCGCCGACCGGAGCAGTGAGTGCCCGCGACCGCATTCGCCCTCGTTCGTGGCCGATTGAGGCATGCGTCCGGGTGACCCTTGGCGGTTGGGGCGGGCGGGGTAGCTCGCGGGCGCGCGTGGGCGGGCGCCGCGTGGGCGGCGTAAGCCAGCGCAGCTCCGTCCCCAGGCCGGGCGCGGCATCCCCGCGGCGGTGCCGGGCTACAATGGATTGACTCGTCAGTCAACGCAGGGCCCGCGCCGGGCCCCGGCGGAGGGAAGGGCGATGCGCGCCGCGGCAATCCAGCTCAACTCAACCGACGACAGGGAGCGCAACGTCGCTCGCGCCGACCGGCTCGTCCACGCGGCGGCGGCCGACGGCGCCGAGTTGATCGTCCTGCCGGAGCGCTTCAACCTGCTCGGGGCCGCCGCGAGCTACCGGCAGGGAGCGGAGACGCTCACCGGCGCGACCATCACCTGGGCGCGCGAGATCGCCCGCGAGCTGCGGGTCGATCTCGTCGCGGGATCGATCGTCGAGCGGCGCGAGGGGCACGAGAAGCTCTCCAACACATCTGTCCACATCGCGCCCGACGGAGCGCTCGCGGGGGTCTACCGGAAGATCCACATGTTCGACGTGAGCGTCGCCGGCAGGGACTACCGCGAGTCCTCCGTCCACGAGCGCGGTGAGGAGGTGGTGCTGAGCGACGCGCGCGGGGCCGGGATAGGGCTGACCGTCTGCTACGACCTGCGCTTCCCCGAGCTGTTCCGGATCCTCGCGATACGGGGCGCGCGCGTGATCACGCTGCCCTCGGCGTTCACGAAGCTCACCGGCGCCGCGCACTGGGATGTCCTGATCCGGGCGCGCGCGATCGAGAATCAGGTCTTCGTGGTGGCCGCGGACCAGATCGGCACCCACCCCCCCGGCGACGAGAGCTTCGGCGGCTCCCAGATCGTCGGTCCATGGGGCGAGGTGCTCGCGCGCGCGCCCGATGAGGAGTGCTTCGTCACGGCGGACCTGGACCTCGACCACCAGGACGAGGTGCGCAGCAGCCTGCCGAGCCTCGCCAACCGCGTGCCCTCCGCCTACCACTGGCCCGATCAGGGCGCGACGGCGACGCCGAGCGACCGGGCGCCCGTCGCGGTGGCGGCGACCGGGACGACGCGATGAGTCCTCCCCGCTCGGGCGCCGTCGAGAAGCGCCGGCTGATACTCGACGCCGCGATCACCGTCTTCGCCAGGCAGGGGTTCCATCACTGCCGGGTCTCCGACGTCGCTGACGAGGCCGGTGTCGCCTACGGCCTCGTCTACCACTACTTCGACTCGAAGGAGGAGATCCTCAACGAGCTCTTCCTCGAGCGCTGGCAGATCATGCTCGATGCGATCGCCGAGATAGATCGGCTCGAGCAGGTGCCCGCGCGGGACAAGCTCTACATGGTGGCCGGCTTCATCATCGACTCCTACCGGCATCACCCGGATCTGATGAAGGTCATCATCGTCGAGGTCACGCGCGCGGCCAACTCGTTCGGCCGCCTGCACCTGGAGAAGATCCGGGAGGCGTACGAGGGCATCGCCGAGATCGTGGAATCCGCACGCCGTGAGGGCGCCTTCAGGGGCGACATCCCGGCGAAGTTCGCGGCGATGTGCTTCTACGGGGCGATCGAGCAGTTGCTCTCGGGCTGGATCTTCGATCTGCTTCCCCAGACCGAGGAGGAGTTCGAGAGAGCCAAGCACCTGGTGGTGGACGCGATCTGCGGCGGGCTCGAGGTCTCACGGGCGGGCACGCCGGCCGCGTCTGGTTGAATGCGGCGATGGACAATGATCTCGTGAAGCGCTTGATGTGGAGCGGCCTGCTCGCCGGCACGGGGGCGCTCGTCGCGATGGTGGCGAACCGCCTCGCGACCATCATCTGGGTGCGACTCTTCGATGAAGATCCGCCCGACGCCTGATGGGAGGGGCGGCGCGCGGCGCGACCTCGGCCGGAGCGTCGCCGGACTCGGCCGACGGGCAGGGCCGCTCGCCGCTGGCGGCGCTCTCGGGCGCCGCCGATCGCATGCGCGCAAAGGTCACCGAGCGGGTCGGGCCCGAGCCCGCCGAGCGCCTACGCAGCGTCGCGGGCGAGAGGCTGAAGGCCGTCGGCGGCGACAGGCTGCCGTCGGGGGCGGGCGAGCGCCTGCGCGGGGTCACCTCGGGCACGGGGAGCGCCGCGGACTCGACGCAGTCGCCCCCGCCGTTCGAGGAGCGGCCGGAGCTCTACGTGGGCGCGGCCTTCGCCGGCGGGATCGTGCTGGCGGGCTGCATTAGGCTGCTCGGTAGGTGAGGCCGCCGCCCGACAACAGCTCGGACAAGTCGCTCGGCGACATCGTCGGCGAGGTCTCCGAGAAGGCCTCGCTCCTGGTCAGGGAGGAGATCGAGCTCGCCAAGGCCGAGGTGCTCGACAAGGCGCGCACGCTCGGCAAGGGCGCGGCCGTCGCCGCGGCTGCCGGCGTCTTCCTGATCTTCGCCGTCGTGATGCTGCTCCAGACGCTCGCCTGGCTGCTCGCGGACATCTTCGACAACGTCTGGATCGGCTTCGGGATCGTTACCCTGCTGCTGGTCGCGATGGGTATCCTCGCCGGCCTGAAGGCCAAGAAGTGGCTGTCCGGCGGTCCGCCCACGCCGGACGCGGCGATCGAGGAGGCCAAGATCACCCGCCAGACGCTCGAGCGACAGGAGATCCAGCGCGATCAGCTCGGGCGCTCGCTCGAGAGAACGAAGGAGGAGGCGAAGACCTGATGTCATCGAGCCTGCCGGCCAACCGCAGCCCCGAGCAGATCCGCAGCTCGATCGAGGCTACCCGCGAGGAGCTCGCCTTCTCGGTCAACGACCTGCGCTCCAAGGTCGCCCAGATCGCCGACTGGCGCCGGCAGCTCGTCGACAACCGCCAGGCGGCGCTGATCGGTGCGGGAGTCGCCGGCTTCGTCATCGGCGGCGGGGTCGCCGCGACCCTCTCGCTGCTCAAGCGCCGCCGGCGCTGAGCGCCGGACCGCCGGGAGACTCCTCCGGCGGCGGCGACTCCGGCGGCGGGTCTGACGGCGGGTCCTCAGGCTCAGGCTCAGGTCGAGGGTGGATGTCGCGGTACTCGGCGTACTCGCGGATCGCGATCTGAATCGATGCCGCGACGGGCACGGCGACGAGCGCGCCGAGCACGCCCAGCAGCGCGGCGCCGAACAGCACCGCGACGACCACCAGGAACGGGTTGATGTCGACCGCTCGCTTCTGGATCTGTGGCTGGATCAGGTTGTTCTCAACCTGCTGGTAGACGACCGAGAAGGCCACCCACACGATCGTCGCGGTCGGGAAGTCCGAGAAGAGCGTCACGACGGCCACGATCACGGCGCCGATCGTGGCGCCGATCAACGGGATCAGGTCGAGGAAGAAGACGACCACCGCCAGCGGGGCGGCGAACGGCACGCCCAGGATCGAGAGCACGAGGTAGGAGAGCACGCCGGCGGCGGTGGCCTGGGCGAGCGCGCCCGCGACGTAGTTGCCGACGGCCTTCGCCGCCCTGCCCAGCACGCGGTCGATCCGCTCCGCGCGGTCCTCGGGCAGGTAGCGCAGCCCCGCGGCGATCCAGCGTCTGCCGCTGCCGAGCATGAAGGCGGTCAGGATCAGGATCGTCACGAGGGCGAAGATCGAGTTGACGATCCCGACGCCGACGTCGCGCAGCGTCGACGCGGCCCCGCCGAGCTTGGCGGGTAGCTTCTCGGCCTCCTGCTGCAGTCGCTCGGTGACGTTGTAGTCGTCGTTGATGCTCCGCAGCGTCTTGTTGTCGTTCACGAAGCGCGTGACGTCGCGCGCGTACTGCGGCGCGTTTTCGGCGAGGTTGTTGCCCTCCTCGACGAGCGGCGGCACGATCAGCGCCCCGAGCGCGAACGGCACCGCGAGGATCCCGAGGTAGACGATCGTGATCGCGAGCCCGCGCCGCATGCGGCGGTCGAGCGCGTTGACCGGGCCCGACAGCGCGACCGCGAGGAAGGTAGCGGCGAGCAGCCAGCCGATCGGCCGCCTGAGCAGGTAGACGAGGTACAGCAGAATCGTGATCGCGACCACGATCAGCACCGTTCGCGCGACAGAGCGGGAGGACGGACGCTCGACTGTGGCCACACCGCAATTCTGGTCCCGGAGTCGGACGGCGCGCCCCGGGACGGCCGCGGGCGCTACTCGAGGAAGCGAGCCGGCAGGGCCGCGAGGCCGAGCATGCCGGGACCGGCGTGCACGCTCATCACCGGCCCGAGCTCGCTCACGAACGCGGGCTCGGACCCGAAGATCTCAGCGCAGCGCCCGACCAGCCGCTGCGCCTGATCGGGCACCGAGCAGTGCTGGACGGTCCAGCCGTCGGCGCCCGACGCGTGCCGCTCGCGGGCGTACTCGACGAGGCGCTCGAACATCCGTGCGTTCGTGCGCACCCGCTCGACGGGGAGCATCGTGCGCTCGACCTTCAGGATCGGCTTGACCTTCAGGGTCGATCCGATCCAGGCGCTCGCGGCCCCGATGCGCCCGCCGCGGCGGAGGAACTCGAGCGTGTCGACGGCGAACCACATCTTCGCGGCGGCACGGACGGAGCGGGCGACCTGGGCGACGCCGGCGACGTCGCGGCCGCCGGTGGCCGCGTTGCAGGCGCCGAGGACGACGAACCCGAGTCCGGCGGCGGTGGTCTTCGAGTCCACCACCTCGATGCGAGAGCGGTCGACGCCCTGTTCGAACAGTTGGTCGCGCGCCTGCTCAGCCGAGTTGACCGTCCCCGAGATGCTCCCCGAGAGGTGGATGGAGACGATGTCGTCACCCGCCGCGAGGATCGGCTCGTAGACCTCGAGGAAGTCGC
>JBPCKX010000024.1:0-12213 GCA_051003875.1 Thermoleophilaceae bacterium | reverse complement strand
GCGAAGCGCCGCCCGCCCGCCAGGCGCGCCACCGGGGCGAGCGCGGCGCGAGCGGCATCGAGCGCTGCGGGCGCGGGGCGCGCTTCGAGGCCGTGCAGCGGGAGGAGCGCGCGCACCGCCGCCTGCGCCGCGTCGAGGAGCCCGGGCCAGCCGAGCACGCGCGCGAGCGAGCGCACCCACGCGACGTGGCTGAGGGCGCGCTCGAGCTCGACTGCGGCGAGCCGCTCCCACTGCTCGCGGGCGGGCGCGGGCGTGCCGGCCGCCACCTCGCGCGCGACAAGATCGGCCACGGCCCAGGTCACCGGCGTGAGCGGATCCGGCGCCTCGGCGGCGGCGTCGCGCCCGGAGCGCAGGCCGGCGCGGACCACCGCGGCCGCGACGACGTCGCCGTCGAGCGAGACCGCAATCGTCAGCCCCCCGGGCAGCACGGCGCTCAGCGGGCCGAAGCGCAGATCGATCGCCTCCATCACGAGCCCGTCGGCGCTGGGGTCGCCGACGATCGCCATCATGTCGTGGCCCTCGCCGTTGCTGCCTTCCTCGCTCTGCTCGCCGTCGCCGTGGTCGTGGCCGCCCTCCTCGCTCTGCTCGCCGTGGCCGCCGTGCTCGCTCTGCTCGCCGTGCCCGCCGTGCTCGCCGTCGCCGCCGCCATGCTCGCCGCGCCCACCACCATCCGTGCCCGCGCCGCCCCCCTGCTCCTCGGAGAGCACCGTCGCGAGCGGCGCGCCGCGCAGCACGACGGCGTCCGCCTCGACCCGACGCAGCCCGCCGGCCCGCCGCCACTCCTCGCCCAGCGCGGCCGCGAGGGCCGCCGGGACCCGGGCCGGCGCGAGGACGGCGTCCGCCGCCTCCGCCGTGGCGACGGGCGCGATCCGCAGCGCGGCGGGGTCCTCCCCGGCCATCGTCCAGGTCGTCTCGTCGGGGACGACGAGGGCGGGGCGCAGGCGGGCGCTCACGTCCACTCCAGCGCGCCCTCGCGCCAGGCGTAAAGCACGCCGACGCCGAGCACGGTCAGGAAGAAGCCGATCTCCCCGTAGGCGAACAGGCCGAGGTCGCGGAAGACGACCGCCCACGGGTACATGTAGGCCATCTCCATGTCGAAGGCGAGGAACAGCAGCGCGAAGGTGTAGTAGCGCACGTGGAAGCGCGGCCAGGCGGGCTGCTCGCCGGCGTCGGTGGTCCTCGTCCCGCGGGTGGCGAGCACGACCCCGTACGCGATGACGAGGAGACCCAGAGTCAGCGCGAGGAGGACGAAGAGGAGGGTGACGGGAGCCATGGGAGGGTCTCGGCGAGACGCTACCATATACCGGTAGGGGGTACCAGTGGGCCCTCCGCCCACCTCCACAGTAGGCGAGCGCTGGGGAGGCCCGAGCCGCTACGGTCAGCCTGCGTGTCCCTCGCCCTCCCAGCCCGCTGCCTGCTCGCCGCGGCCGCGCTCTGCCTGGGCGCCGCGGGCTGCGGCGGCGGGGATGACGGCGACGGCGAGGGCGGCGCGCAGGAGGCGCGGCGCACGACCACCACCCCCGCCGCCGGCACCTCTGCCGCCGGCCCGCCGGAGGGCGCCTCGAGCGCGGATCGCAGGGCGATCCGCAGGCTGCTCGTGCGGCTCTTCAAGACCGACGACCCCCGCGTGACCTGCGAGGAGTCGCTCACCCCCGAGCTCCTGGGGAGGATCTACTCCGGGGCCGCGCAGTGCAGGAAGATCCAGGCCGAGGACGACGGTGAGAAGAGCAACCCGCCGAAGCGGATCGAGGTGACGCGCATCCGGACGAGTGGCGAGGAGGCCACCGCTCACATCCGGGCGATCGGGGGTGACGTCGACGGCGTACGCGGCACCGTGGCGCTGCGCAGGGACGGGGACGGCTGGCGCGCGGACGATCTCTCCACGCCTCTGCTCCGTTCCACGGTGAGCGCCGATCTGGAGGCCGACGACGACGTCCCGCCCGCCATCGCCCGCTGCGCTGTCGCCCGCTTGGCACAGATTCCCGACGAGGAGTTCAAGCGCCTCGCCTACTCGCTGCTCGGGCAGAAGGACCCGGCGACCGTCCGGCTGTTCACGACGCTGTCGCGCTGTGACCGGCGCGAGGTCTCGCTCATCCGCCGGCCGGTGGAGAAGGCGATCGCAAAGCAGCTCCGGAAGAGCGGCGGAAAGAAGAGGGCGATCGGCTGCGTCCTTCGCAGGTTGCGCAGGACCGTGCCGGAGCCGGTCCTGATCGAGCTGGCGGCCAAGGAGGACCGCCGCTCCACCGCGCGCATCACACGCGAGCTGGTGGCCGCCGCCGTCGCCTGCGGAGGTGGGCGTCCGCCCGACGCGAGCCCGGAGCAGCTCAGCCCGGCCTGACTCGGCAGACTCGGGCTCAGCCGCGCTCGAGCGCGAGCAGCAGCTCCTTGCGCTCGAGCCCGCCGGTGTAGCCCCCGAGGCCGCCGCCCGTACGCACGACCCGGTGGCAGGGGACGACGACCGGGATCGGGTTCGAGCCGAGCCCGTTTCCCGCCGCGCGCACCGCCTTGACGTTGCCCGCGGCGGCGGCGACCTCCGCATAGCTGCGCGTCGCGCCGAACTCTATCTCGGCGGTCGCCTGCAGCACGCGGCGGAAGAACCCGCGCGTGAGGGCCCAGTCGATCGCGACCTCGAACCGCTCGCGACTGCCCTCGAAGTACTGCTCGAGCTCGCGCCGCACCGGGTCGAGCCGGCCCGGCGCCTCGAGCACCCGCGGCGAGATCTCCCGCGCGAGCCCGCCCAGCACCTCGTCGAGGTCGCGCTCGGGGTAGGCGAGCCTGACGAGCCCGCGGCGGGTCGCGGCCACGGTCAGCGGCCCGAGCGGCGAGTCGACGCGGGTGTAGGCGACGTCGACGAGATCCTCCCGCTCGGCGCGCGCGCGCAGCCGCGCCAGCGTCTGAGCCGACGGCCCGCCCTCCGGCAGCTCGCGCGCGGCCTCGGCCAGTGCCCGATCGAGCTCAGTCATTCGCCCCACTCCTCCCTCAGACGCTTCAGTCCCTCGTGCACGCTGCGCCGCGCGGCCTCCTGCGAGCAGTCGAGTGCCGCGGCCACCTCGGCGTAGGACAGCTCCGCCGCGCTGCGCAGGAAGACGGCCGTCCGCTGCTTCTCGGGCAGCTCGCGCACGCGCGCCCAGATCGGGGCGCTGCCGTCACGCGCCTCCGCTGCCGCGGGCGCCCCGGTGCCCGCGGGCTCGCTCGGCGCGGCGCCCACCGGGACGGGAGCGCGGGCGCGGGCTCGGTGCGCGTCGATCGCCTTGCGCTGGGCGATCCGCAGCAGCCACCCGCGCAGGTTTTCGACACGGTCGAGCCGCGGGTAGGCCCTCAGCGCCGCGATGCACGCCTCCTGGAAGCAGTCGTCCGCGTCGGCGGGCCCGACGTAGGCCACCAGGAAGCGGTGCACCGCCGCACCGTGGGCGTCGAGCAGCGCTTGGAACGGTGGCGGGCTCACGCCCTAAGAACGCGGCGGCCGGTCCCGGCGTGAGATCCGCGCGCTCACGCGCCGCCCAGGCGATCCACCCGCGCCCTCACGCGCGGATGAACATCGGCGCTCCGACCGGGACGTTCTCGATCAGCCAGCGCGCGTCGTCGGGATCGGAGCGCATGCAGCCGAGGCTCACGGCCTGACCCAGGTTCGTCAGGTCGCCGGTTGCGTGGACCGCGAGCCGGTCGCCACCCGGCCAGCCCGGCGGCAGCTTCGTCTGGTGGCCCGTCAGCGCGAGCACGCAGCAGCCGTAGGGCGAGCCCGGGTCGGCGACCCGCAGCTTGTCGGTCACGGCGAACCGCCCCCGCGGCGTGCTGTGCCCGGGCCGTCCGACCCCGACCTTCAGCCGGCGCAGGAGCCTGCCCTCGCGGCGGACGACGATCTCGCGCTTCGACACGTCGGCGTGCAGCGAGTACCCGACGGCCGAGAGGCGGTCGACGCGTGCGCGCCTGATCCACCCCACGTCGCCGTTCTTGAGCTCGGGCGCGAGCACGCCGAGCCAGTCGCCGCGGCGCTCGACGACGCTCAGGATGCGTGGCGTCCCCCACTCGGTGCGGCCCGAGATGCGCACCTTCGCCTTGCCGCCGGGACGCTCGTAGAGCAGACGCAGCCCGCGGACACGGGCGACGGGGTAGGTGTTCGGGCGGGCGAGATCGGCGCGGGCGGGGGTCTCGGGCGCGGGCTCGAAGGGAGCTCCGCCCGTGGGGCGGTCGCCCCCGGGCTTCCCGCCGCCGGTCAGGACGAGCACGACCCCCAAGGCTACGAGCGCCGCGCTCGCGGCAGAAGCGATCGCCGCGCCCCGGCGGCGGCGCGCTCGCGCGTGAGGGTCGGCTCGCTGTGGGCTGTCGGGCATCGGGTCGGGGGGCATCGGCGAGTCCTGGCCTCTCGCCCCAACAAGGGTAACCACCGCCCGATCCGGCGCGGCGCAGCTAACCTCGCGCCGATGCCCCACGACGAGGATGCACTCGACTACGCGCGCGGCCACTCGAGCACCGACTCGCCACTGCTGCGCGAGGTCACGGAGACCACCCGGCGCGAGCTCGAGCTGCCGCAGATGCTCTCGAGCGTGCTCGACGGCGGCCTGCTGACCGCCTTCGTCCACGCCGTGCGCGCGCGGCTCGTGCTCGAGATCGGCACCTTCAGCGGCTACTCGGCGCTCGCGATGGCCTCGGCGCTGGCGCCCGGGGGGAGGATCGTCACCTGCGAGATCGACGAGCGCGCGGCGGCGTTCGCCGGGCGCCACTTCGACGCCTCGCCGCTCGGCGAGCGGATCGAGCTGCGGCTCGGGCCCGCGATCGAGACGATCGCGGAGCTCGAAGGCCCCTTCGACCTCGTCTTCATCGACGCCGACAAGGTCGGCTACCGCGACTACTACGAGGCGGTGCTCGGAAAGCTCGCGCCGCACGGCGTGATCGTCGCCGACAACACCCTCTGGGGCGGCCGCGTGCTCGACCCCGGCGAGGACTCGGACAACACGGTGGCGCTGCGGGCGTTCAACGAGCACGTCCTCGCCGACGAGCGCACCGAGTGCGTGCTGCTGCCGGTGGGCGACGGGATGACGGTGATCTGGGGGCGCGCGGGCGGGGCTGCCGGCTAGCAGGCAGACCATCTTGACGCGCATGCCTCGTCCGGTCCCCTTCCTCAAACCAGCCGGCGGAGCGGGGAGCCCAGCGCCTCGGTGGGGGCCGGGGGACCGGTGAGGCTGCGGCCGAGGCGGCGCGAGGTGGGCGGATGCCCCCGCCACGAACGTCCAGGGCCGGCGGCCCGAGGTGGATGCCCCGCCACGAACGTCCAGGGCTGACGGCCAGCGGGGTATGCCCCGCCACGAACGTCCAGCGCTGACGGCCAGCGGGGGTCGCGCGGGACGCTCGCCCGCGAGTACGGCTAGCCGGCGTCGCGCGGGAGGCTCGGCGCGAGGCGAGCGGGGGCCAGGGCAAGCAGCCGCTGCGGGCGGTCATACACATCCCCGGAGGGCAGCCGGCGGACGGTCCAGCCGGCGCGCTCCCACGCGGCCTGCTTGCGCGCATCCTCGCCCACGTCGAGGTGAAAGGGCCCTCCGTCGATCTCCACGATCAGCCTCGCCCGCGGCCAGCTCAGGTCGGCCTCCTCGCTTGCGATCCGAGCGTTCAGCCGCGGCGGCGGGCATCCGGCCTCACGGAGCACCTCCAACGCCCGGACCTCGGCGCCGCTGCGGGCCCGTTCAAGCGGGAGCCCGCTGTAGCGCGCGAGTGTTGCCGCGAGGCGACGCGCGCCGCGGCGGCCGCGGAAGCGGGCCAGCGCGTCGCTCAGATCAGCGATGGTCGTGAGCCGGAGACGGATGGCCTCGCGGACGGCTCGCGCCAGTGCCGGGTCGCCGGGTCGCCGGGCGAGATCGAGCAGCGTACGTTCCACGGAGGTGATCGGGATGCCCCGAAGCCGGGTGCATTCCCCTGGGAGTGTCGTACTACGGCAGACGAGGAGGCCACCGCAGCGCCGCGGGCCGCCGCTGCCAGGGCGGGTCACGACCTCGAACTGCCTGGGGTGCGTCCAGAACCCGAAGGCCGCGCCGGCACTCGCACCGCCCAGCACCGTCGCCGGTGCCGTCAGCGTCGCACCCATCCAGCGGCCCCAGTCGTCGTGCTCGAGCGCCGGGGCGACAGCGAACACCCCCTGCTCGACGATCACCAGGCGCCCGCGCGCGACGCGATGCGCAACGGCGTGGTCGCTCAGCCCGAGCTCGATCAACTGGTGCCGCGAGATTCGATTGAACTGCCGACCGGCCAACTCGGCCACACGAGCATCCCTCATACACCTTCATAGGGTTCAGCGCGGGACGTTCGCCCCCCCCGGGAGCGCACCTTGGCGGCCCCCGGGGCGGCACCTTGGCGGCCCGAGCGTCCCGCGCTACCCCGCATGGCCGTCAGCGCGGGACGTTCGGGCTCTCTTGGCTTGGCTTGTGGAGCGGAGGGGGTGGGATTCGAACCCACGAACGAGCTGACGCCCGTTTCCGGCTTTCAAGGCCGGCGCATTCGACCGCTCTGCCACCCCTCCGGCGCGCGGCAGGTCAAGTTTGCACGAGCCGGCTGCGCGCGGGCGCGGCGGACCTCCGCCCCTTACTACCGCGGGCGCAGCGAACCCCCCTCTGGTTCATGCCGCCGGCGAACGCTGCGGACCGCCGCCGCCCTACGCCGCCGCGGGCTCGATCCGCTCCGGCGCGCCGAAGGGGCCGAGCACCTCGGGCAGCACGACGCTGCCGTCCTCCTGCTGGCCGTTCTCGACCAGGGCGATGATCGTCCGGCCCGCCGCGACGGCCGTGCCGTTGAGGGTGTGCACGTGGCGGGGGCCCTTCGACTCCGAGGGCCGGTAGCGCACGTCGAGACGGCGGGCCTGGAAGTCCGTCGTCGTCGAGCAGGACGTCAGCTCACGGAAGCGCTCCTGGCCCGGGAGCCACGCCTCGATGTCGTACTTCTTCGCCGCCGAGGCGCCAAGGTCGTCGACGGCGATGCTCACGACGCGGTAGGGGATCCCGAGCGCCTGCATGATCTCCTCCTCGATCGCGAGCAGGCGCTCGTGCTCCTCCGCCGCCCGCTCGGGCGCCACGAAGGAGAACATCTCGACCTTCTCGAACTGGTGCACGCGGAAGATCCCGCGCGTGTCGCGGCCGGCCGCCCCCGCCTCGCGCCGGAAGCAGGGCGAGTAGCCGGCGTAGCGCAGCGGCAGCGCATCCTCTGAGAGCATCTCGCCGGCGTGCAGCGAGGCGAGCGGCACCTCGCTCGTGCCCGCGAGGTAGAGGTCGTCGACGGGCACCTGGTAGAGCTGCTGCTCGGTGTCCGGCAGGAAGCCGGTGCCGTAGAGGGCCTCCTCGCGCACGAGGACGGGCGGTATGACGGGCGTGAAGCCCCGTTCGCCCAACAGCTCGAGCGCCCAGCGGACGAGGGCCAGCTCGAGCAGCACGAGCGGCCCCTTCAGGTAGGCGAAGCGCGAGCCCGCCACGCGCGCACCGGCCTCCAGATCGACGAGGTCGCCGAGCAGCTCGAGGTGATCGCGGCCGGACCTGCCCGCCTCGCCCACCTCGCCCACCTCGCGGATGACCGTGTCCTCGCCGGGGGCGTCCTCCGCGGGCACGTTCGGTAGCCCCGCCAGAGCGACCTCGAGCTCGTCCTCCACGGCACGCAGCTCGCCGTCGAGCGACTTCTGGCGCTCGCCCGCGCTCTTGACGGTCGCGATCGCCTCGCAGACGTCCCCGCCCCCGCGCTGGAGCTCGCCGATCTGCCTGCTGGCGGAGTTCTTCTCGGCGCGCAGCCGCTCGAGCTCGGGCAGCAGCTCGCGGCGGCGCCCGTCGAGTGTCAGTGCGCGGTCGAGCGCCTCGGCCGCCGCGGCGCCGCGGCGGCCGAGCGCGGCACGCGCGGCGTCGGGGTCCTGCCGGAGCTGCTTCAAGTCGAGCACGCGCCCGGCCGGGACCTACTGGCCCGCGCCGCCATCATCGCCGCCGCCGTCGCCGCTCCCCTTGCCGGAATAACGCGAGAGGAAATCGGCCACCTTCTCGGCCTCATCGCCGACGATGATGTTGGCGGGCATGATCGCGCCCGAGAAGCCGCCGTTGCGGATCGCGAAGAGCGCGTCCTCGCGGGAGGTCTTGCGCTGGTCGAAGTTGGGGCCGTTGGTGCGCTCGCCGCCGGCGAGCTGGCCGGGTGGCTTCGAGCCGTAGGCGTTCGCGGAGGTAAGCGAGTGGCAACCCGAGCAGCGCTCGTTGAAGAGCACCGCCGCCTCCCTGTCGGCGGGCTTCACGTCGATGTCCCCGCCGCAGGCCGCCAGCCCGAGGACGAGGGGCAGGGCGGCACCGAGAGCGGCGCGGACGAGCCTTGAACGGGGTGGAGCGGGCACGGGCTCGCGCATACTATCCCGCGTGCGGGCGGCAACACTCCTCCTCATCTCGTGTGTTGTGCTCGCCGCGGCGGGCTGCTCGAGCGGCCCGGAGGATCAGCCGGTGCGGTCGGTGACCGCGCGCGCCGGGGAGCCGGTGCGGATCGCCGCCGACGAGTATCGCTTCGATCCCAACCGCATCGTGGTGAAGCGGGCAGGCCGGGGCGCCGCGACGCTGCGGATCGTGCTGGCGAACCGCGGCAGCCTCGCGCACAACCTGCACGTGCGCGACGGCGACCGCGACCTCGGCTCGATCCAGAGCTTCCGCCCCGGTGAGGAGCGCTCGCTGAGCGTGCGCCTCCAGACCGGGAGCTACCGCTTCGTCTGTACGGTCGCCGACCACGAGGAGCTCGGCATGGTCGGCGAGATCGAGGTGCGGTAGTCCACCAGCGGCAGGAACGCCCAACCGGGCGGCGAACCAAGTCCTGCCCCGGCGACGGCCGGGACGTCCCGCGGCGTGGAAGCGCCGCGCAACGACGTCCCCATCGGCGGCGATAGAGCCGCGCCGGGGCCAATCGCCCTCCCGCGGCGAGCGATCCCGGGTCGGGCCGGCCCGCGCCTCGCCCGCGCCCCTCGGCAGAGGTCCTCCTCAGAGACGCTTCGCGAACCGCAGCAGGCTGCCGCGCTCGCTCGGCTCGAGCTCCACCTCGTCCATCATCAGCGCGACCAGGCCGAGCCCTCTGCCGCGCTCCGCCGTCTCGTCCCACGCCCCGGTCCGCTTGATCAGCACGCCGGTGTCGCGCACCTCGAAGACGAGCGCGCCGGCGCGCTCGCGAGCCGAGATGTGGACGGGGTCATCCGGCGTCGCCGAGCCGTGCTGGATCGCGTTGGCCACCGCCTCGCTCACCGCGAGCTTCACCTGGAAGCAGTGCTCGGAGGCGAAGCCGAACTCGCGCGCGGCCTTCGACGCCCACTCACGGGCGTCGCTCAGCATCCGGAGGTCCGCTCCGATGGAGAGGTCCCGCTCTGCGAATCGTTCTGCGAACACCTCCATGCCTTACCCAGTTCGTGTGATCGGCACACCGACGCCCGGGGCCTTCACCCTCGCCTGCGCCTCTACGCCGCAGTCTATGCATCTGCCCGGACGGGTGATGCAGCGCTCCGCTTGGGGAGCTCCTCAGGCTCAGGCCCCGCCCGTCTGGTAACCGCGCAGCGCGAGGGTCAGTATCAGCAGCGCGCCGACGGTCATCACCCCCATCTCCGCGAACGTCACGCGCCGCGCGATCGCCATCTGCTCGGGCCGCTCGAGCGCGTCCACGTCCTCGACGCCCTCGAGCACGCGCTGCGCGGCGCCCGCCCGCAGGCCCTCGCTGAAGAGCGTGACCGCCAGCGGCGAGATGCCGTAGAGGATGTGAAGGCCGTCGGGCGAGCTCTCCCCGCGGGCGAGCAGCAACAATCCGACCACCACCTGGACGGCGACGGCTGCCTGCGCGACCCGCAGCAGGTACCAGAACCAGACCGACGGGATGCCCTTCAGCCAGGCGACGGCGCCCCACCCCCCGGCCACCGCGTTGGTGGCGAGAACGGCGATCCCGAGGACGATGTGGAAGGAGGTCAAGAGGTCCCGTCGGCGCCACGGGGTAGCCGCAGCGCGTAGGCGTGCGTTATACATGCGACTGCGTGCTGAAGAGCTACCTGCCAGCTCTGGTGTTCCTGGCCCTGGGCGTGGGGGTGGGCGTGGCGTTCGTGACGCTCAACTCCGTCCTCGGCCCGCGGCGACCGAGCAAGACGAAGTCGGATCCCTACGAGTCCGGCCTGCCCTCCGAGGTCCGGCGCAGCTTCCGCTTCGGCGTCAGCTTCTATCTCGTGGCGATGCTGTTCATCCTGTTCGACATCGAGGTCGTGTTCCTGTACCCGATCGCAGTGCAGCTCGAGGCGATCGGGGCCTTCGCGCTCGTCGAGATGATCGTGTTCGTGGTACTCCTGCTGGTTGCCTTCGTCTATGTATGGAGAAGGGGGGCGCTGGAATGGAAGTGATCCGGAGCAAGGTCTCGAAGTCGGGCGAGACGAAGCCGGGCGAGGACTTCCGCTCCAAGCAGCTCTCCGCACAGCAGATGCTGCGCGGCGACCTCGACGGCGCGGGACTCGAGGAGTACGTCGAGAAGCGGCTGCTGCTGACGAAGCTCGAGGACGCTCAGAACTGGGCGCGCAAGAACGCGATCTGGCCGCTCGGCTTCGGCCTCGCCTGCTGCGCGATCGAGATGATCACCGTCGTCGGCTCGCCGCGCAACGACCTCTCGCGCTTCGGCGCCGAGGTGATCCGCTTCTCGCCCCGCCAGGCCGACATGCTGATCCTCTCGGGACGCGTCTCGATCAAGATGGCGCCCATCATCCGCCGCATCTACGACCAGATGCTCGAGCCGAAGTGGGTCATCTCGATGGGGGCGTGCGCATCGAGCGCGGGGATGTTCAACAACTACGCGCTGGTCGCGGGCGCCGACAAGTTCCTGCCGGTCGACGTCTACGTCCCCGGCTGCCCGCCGCGCCCCGAGGCGCTGATGTACGGCATCCTCAAGCTGCAGGACAAGATCACGCGCGACCCGGAGCTGGGCTGGCGCGAGCGCTACGGCGCGGCGGGCACCGAGGAGGTCGGCGACCGCCCGAGCTTCGGGGATCCCAAGCCAGCCGAGCCGGGGGGCGACCGCCGCGGGACGGGGCCGGCCGAGCCGGGGGCCACACGCACCGGGAAGGGGCCCGATGCCTGACGCGACCGGGCTCGAGCTCGTTGCCCAGCGCGTGCGCGAGGCGGTCGCCGAGGAAGCGGTGCGCGGCACCCGCCACGAGCACGGCCAGGCGACGCTCGACGTCTCCCCCGCACACGTGCACGAGGTGCTGCACTACCTGCGCGACCGCGACGAGGAGCCCTACGACGCGCTCGCCAGCGTGCACGGCTGCGACTACCTGCCGGCCGAGCCGCGGCTGGGCGTCCACTACCAGCTCCTCAGCATGGACCGCTGCGACCGGCTCGGGGTCCGTACGAGGGTGACCGTGGAGGAGCCGCACGTGCCGACCGTGACCGACCTCTTCCCGACGGCCGACTACCAGGAGCGCGAGGTGTACGACTTCTTCGGGGTGGTCTTCGACGGGCACCCCGACCCGCGCCGGATCCTGATGCCCGAGGACTACGCCGGCCACCCGCAGCGGCGCGACTTCCCGATGGGCGGCGAGCCGGTCCTGTTCACCTTCAACGAGCACAAGCTCCCGCGCTGGTATGAGTGACCCGCTGAAGGTGCCCTACCGCGAGCGGGAGGCGTCGATCTCGCTCGAGGCGATGGACGGCGAGTCGCCGATCGCGGGCGTGGAGCTCGAGCCCGAGAGCGAGATGCTCACGATCAACCTCGGTCCGCACCACCCCGCGACCCACGGGGTGCTGAGGCTGCTCTGCACGCTCGAGGGCGAAACGGTCAGGAACATCCAGCCGATCATCGGCTACGTGCACACGGGCATCGAGAAGAGCTGCGAGGACCAAGAGTACTGGAAGGCCATCACGTTCGTCGAGCGGATGGACTACCTCGCCTACTACTTCAACTCGATGGCGTTCTGCATGTCGGTGGAGCGGCTCTTGGACGAGGAGGTGCCGCCGCGCGCCCAGTGGCTGCGGGTGCTCCACCTCGAGCTCAACCGCATCTCCTCGCACCTCTTCTGGCTGGCCACCGCGGCGCTCGACATCGGCGCGATCACGATGCTGTGGTGGGGCTGCCGCGACCGCGACCTCACGCTCGACCTGTTCGAGATGTCCGGCGGCCAGCGCATGCACCCGCGCTACATCCAGGTGGGTGGCGTGATGGAGGACATCCCGCCCGGCTGGGAGGGCAAGGTGCGCGAGTTCCTCG
>JBPCKX010000023.1:0-7450 GCA_051003875.1 Thermoleophilaceae bacterium | reverse complement strand
AGCGAACCCCGAAGACGAGCCCGCCAAGCGCCCCGGTGACGACAACGGGCCCCGGCGCTGGGGCCGCTCGCGCCGGCGCGCGGGTCGCTCCGCCGCTCAGCACGAGCGCGGCGTCGAGGCCTGCCGCGGCGGCGGCCGCGACGTCCGAGTCGAGCCGATCGCCCACCACGAGGGTGCGGCCCTCGCCCATGCGGTCGAGCGCCGTGTGGAAGAGCTGGGGCTGCGGTTTGCCGACGATCGTCGCGCTGCCCTCGGATGCGGTCTCGACGGCGGCGAGGATCGCCCCGGTGCCGGGCCACAGGCCCTCCGGCATCGGCAGCGTGGGATCGCGCGCGGTGGCGAGCAGCTCAGCGCCCCGACGCACCGACAGGGCCGCGTTGCGCAGGTCGTCGTAGCTGAGGTCGTCCGTGCCGCCGACCACCACCACGTCCGCGCGCGAGGCGAGGTCGGTCCCGTTCAGCAGCGTCAGCCCCGCGTCGGTGACGTGGCGGCGCAGCGACGGCCTGCCGATCACGAACGCGCTCGCGCCGGGCCACGTCTCGGACAGCAGGTGCTGCAGCGCGCCGCCGACCGTCACCACGTCGGTCAGCGACGCCTGCACGCCGAGCCCCCAGAGCGTCGCGACCTGATCCTCGGCTCCGTGCCACGAGTTGTTCGTCACGAACGCGACCCGCTTGCCGGCCGCGCGCAGCGCGCCGATCGCCTCGACCGAGCCGTCCACCGCCTGGCCACCGATCCAGACGCAGCCGTCGAGGTCGAGGATCACCTGCTCGTAGTCGCGGAGGAGGGAGGAGAGGGGCATCATCGCCACCGATCCATCGTAGAGGCGGCTAACCTGGGCGCCGTGCGTTGCTTCCGCTTCCCGGCGTTCGCGATCGCCGCCGCCGGCCTGGCGCTGGCGCTCGGTGCCTGCGGCGAGGACGACGACAGCTCCGCCTCACAGGCGACAGACGACACCGTCGCCGAGACCGCGCCCGACAGCCCACCGGCGCCGGATGCGGCCGGCAAGGGGGGAGGCTGTCGTCAGGTGAAGGCGCCGGCCGCGAAGCCTGACGGCGACGAGCGCAAGCCCGCCGCGAAGCTCGACCCGGCGAAGACCTACGACGTCGTCTTCGAGACGAACTGCGGCTCCTTCACGATCCGCCTCGACGTGAAGGCCGCCCCCGCGACGACCGCCTCGTTCGTCGCGCTCGCGCGCAAGGGCTTCTTCGACGGCACGATCTTCCACCGCATCGTCCCCGGCTTCGTGATCCAGGGCGGGGACCCGACGGGCACGGGCACCGGCGGCCCCGGCTACTCGACCGTCGACCGCCCTCCACAGGACGCCGCCTACACGAAGGGCGTCGTCGCGATGGCGAAGACCGAGGCGGAGCCACCCGGAACCGCCGGCAGCCAGTTCTACGTCGTCACGGGCGCGGACGCCGAGCTGCCGCCCGAGTACGCGCTGCTCGGGGAGGTCGAGCGTGGACTCGACGTCACCCAGCGGATCGGCCGGCTCGGCGACCCTGCGAGCGCGACCGGCGAGCCGACACAGCCGGTCGTGATCGCGAAGGCGACGGTGCGCGAGCGCTGAGCGCGGTCAGCCCCCGGTGGCGCGCTCAGACTTCATGCGCGCCTGCTTGCGACGGCCGAGCAGCGTGAGCGCGCCGAGCACGGCAGCCACGATCAGCAGCCCGAGCAGCAGCCCGCCGAAGAGGCCGACCCCGCCGAACGGCAGCGAGACCAGCTTCGCCAGCCCGAAGCCGGCGGCGATCAGCACGGCCACGATCCCGAGCAGGATGAGGATGCCGCGCGCGCGCATGAGGGGGCTGGCGCCGGGGGCGGGGGCGACCATGCCCATCACTCGCAGCAGCAGGAGCTGCCTGCTCGACGGCGCCTCCTGGCCGAGCTTCTCGACGGCGGCCTTGAGGTCATCGGGACGGCGCTCGGCGAGCGCCATCGACGCCTTCATCATCTGGCGCAGCGCCGGGCGTTCCTGCGGGTGGCAGCCCGCGAGCGCCTCGTTGAAGTATGCGCGCGCCGCCTTGACGTCGTAGCGCTCGGCCGCGCGGGCCCCCAGCAGCGCCTTCGCCGCGACGCGGTGCTTTGACTCCCCCTGGAGCTGCTCGTCGGTGCGGCCCTCGAGCTGCTGGATCGCGCCGAGCGATCCGACCTGCATCTGCATCTTGCTCTGCTTCTGCTTCGCCACGGGCGTCAGTCTGCCAGACCGCCCGAGGATTCCCGTAGGCCGCGCCGCGCGAGCGGTGCCGACACGTCCCACCGCAGCCGATGGCATACTCGCGCGTCCACGGCACCGGAGGGCTGCACGAGCGACATGGCGACGGGACATCGTGCGGGTTCTCGGATCACGAGCGCGCTCGCGGCCGCGGCCGCAGCCGCTGTCGTGGTGCTGCTCGTGCCGGCCGGATCGCAGGCCGGAGCCGGACCGCAGGCGAGCGCCGCGCGCTACTGCGGCAAGGTCGACATCGGCTTCACCAGCGCGAAGGTGCGCGCGCGCAACGTGCGCTGCGGGGCGGCGCGGCGGTTCGTCCGGCGCAACTCGCGCGTGAGACGCAACTGCACGCGGGCCAACAGGTACTGCCGCGTCACGCGCTACCGGGGCTTTCGCTGCGTCAAGGGCGGGCGGCGGTTCATCGTCAAGGTCCGCTGCCGCAGGGGTCGCAAGGTGATCTCGGAGACGCACGGCGACTGAGCCGGGTCGGGCACCGCTCGAGCAGGAGCACTCCGACGGCGCCTCCCGCGCCCGTACGATGCGCGTGTGCCGCAGGCGGCCGAGTACCACGATGCCGTCGTGATTGGGGCGGGTCCCGGCGGGCTCGCCTGCGCCGCCATGCTCGGCCGCGCGGGCACGCGCACGGTCGTGCTCGAGCGCGACGCGATCGCGGCGAGCTGGCGCGGCCACTACGACCGGCTGCACCTGCACACCTGGCGGCTGCTCTCAGGCCTGCCGGGGCTGCGGATCTCCTCGCGACGCGGGCGCTGGGTCGCGCGCGACGGGCTCGTCTCCTACCTCGAGGCCTACGCCGCTCACCACCACCTCGACGTGCGGACCGGGGTGGAGGCGCTGCGCGTGGAGCGGGAGGCCGGGGGAGGGGGCTGGCTGGTCGAAACCTCCGCCGGGGCCCACGAGGCGCCGAGCGTCGTGGTGGCGACGGGCTACAACCGCGCGCCGCTCGTGCCCGCCTGGCCCGGCCGCGAGCAGTTCTCGGGCGACGGTGACCTGACCCGCTTCGGCCTTCCGGCTCCGGCGGGCGGGATGTTCAGCGACTTCCGTGAGCGGGACGTGGTCCCGATCCTCGACGTCGGCCTCGTGCGGCTGATCCGCACGCGGACGGTCGAGCCCGTGGCTGCCGTCGAGTCGTTCGCGGGCGCGCGCGTGCGGCTCGCCGACGGAACGGAGCTCACTCCGGACGCGGTGATAGCCGCGACGGGCTACCGGCGCGGGCTCGAGCCGCTGGTGGGACACCTCGGGGTGCTCGACGAGCGCAGCGGCCGCCCGCTGCGGATCGGCGGTGAGCAGCATCCGGCCGCACCCGGGCTCCACTTCGTCGGCTACCGCAACCCGCTCAGCGGGATGCTGTGGGAGATCTCATGGGAGGCGCGGCGGATCGCGCGGGCGGCGCAGGCGCCGACGGCGCCACTGCGGTCCCCCGAGGTCGCCTGAGCCGTGGCCTTCTACGTCCCCGCAGCCGACCACTACCTGTCGACCGAGCTCACGCGCGGGCCGTGGGACGAGCACAGCCAGCACGCGGGGCCCCCGTGCGCGCTGCTCGGCCGCGCACTCGAGCGCGCCGGCGAGCTCGAGCCGGCCCGCGTCGCGCGCGTCACCTTCGAGATCCTGCGCCCGGTGCCGCTCGCCCCGCTGAGCTGCGCCGCGGCGGTCGTGCGTCCCGGCCGCAGTGTCGAGTTCGTCGAGGGCGCCCTCGCCCACGAGGGGACGGAGCTGATCCGCGCGCGCGCGTGGCGGATCCGCACGGACAACGTCGCGATCGAGCCGCCCGTAGCCGGCGAGGATCCCCCCGCGGGGCCCGACGCCGCACGCCCGAGCGAGTACTTCCCCGTCGACTGGGAGGCCGGCTACTTCGCCGCGATGGAGGTGCGCTTCGCCTCGGGGAGCTACACCGAGCCCGGCCCCGCACGGGCCTGGATGCGGATGCGGGTGCCGCTGGTGGAGGGGGCGGCGCCGACGGCGCTCGAGCGGGTGCTGGTCGCGGCCGACTCCGGCAACGGCGTCAGCTCGCCGCTCGACTACAGCCGCTACGTGTTCATCAACACCGATCTCTCCGTGGCTCTGCGCCGCCTCCCCGAGGGCGAGTGGACCTGCCTCGACTCGGTCAGCCACGCAGAGGCCGACGGTGTCGGCCTCACCGACACCCGGCTGCTCGACCGGCGCGGGATGATCGGGCGCGCGACACAGAGCCTGCTCGTGCGACGGCGCTGAGCGCGTTCAGGAGGAACTGGAGGATCTCCCACATCGCCCCGAGCCCGATCACGGCATGGGCGACCGCCGCGACCACGACAGTCGTGACGATCACGAGGCCGACGGCGAGCATCCCGATCGGCCTGACGTTCGCGCGCAGCTCACGCAGGTTCGCGAAGAACGCGGCCGCGTAGAGGAGCGGCGGCAGGAAGATCAGCAGCACGACCTCGGGGTCGAGCTCGACGCCGCCGTCCTGCCCTGACCACCGGTGCGGTGGGCAAGTCGGGACGGTCCCGTAGGCGGTCGCGAGCTCGCGTGCGCCGACGGTCAGTCGTGCGACAGCGACGCGACGAACGCCGCCAGCGCCGCCGTGTCGCGCAGGGGTCGGCCGTGGCCGAACAGCACGACCCGCGGCTCGAGAGCCGCCAGCCGTCGGGCCGCCCGCCTGTTCCCCGCAGGATCGACGGTGAACAGGCCTGGCGGCTCGTTGAGCCCCGGAAGCGTCGTGAAGAAGTTGAGGTTCATCAGCACGTCGGCGCAGATCAGCGTGCGATCGTGCTCGCGCCATAGCGCGATCTGGCCCGGCGAGTGCCCGGGTACATCGAGCACCTCGAAGCCCGGGCCGACCTCATCGCCCGCGCGTAGCTCACGGGAGACCTCGACCGGCTGCCACCCGAACAGCGCCTGCACCCGGCTCGCGGCCACCGGCTCGCCCGCCCGGACGGCGCCGGCGTCTCCCGCTCCGCACCAGGCCGGCACGGCGAGGGTGGTGGTGACGGTCCTGGACCCGCCCGCGTGGTCGCCGTGTGCGTGCGTGATCACGTGCGCGGCGACGGGGTGCCCGGACAGCGCCTTGACGATCGCGCCGGCGTGCAGCTTCAGACCGGCGTCGACGAGTACGTCGCCGACCAGGTAGGCGTTGATGAACCGGCGTGGCGGGAGCACCAGCTGCAACACGCCGTCGGCGACGGGGATGAGCCTCATTCGGCCTCGCGCATCGCCCTACCCTATCCGGGGGTCGCCTCCGAGCCGTGTTTGGGGGGCCCGAAAGTGGGTAACCCTCGCAGCATGCTTCTACTTCTCGCAATCATCCTGCTCATCATCGCCATCGCCGGCGGAGTCATCGTTCACCCGATCATCTTCGCCTTGGCCATCGTCGCCCTCGTGCTCTTCTTCAGCGGGCGCGGGGTCACCTAGCCCAGCCGCGCGCATAGAAGCATATGCTCCGATATGCTTCGATGCATGCGAACGACCATCGTCTTCGATCCCGATGTCGCCGCCGAGCTGCTGCGTCGTCGCGGGGACGGGGGCGGGACGCTTCGCGAAGAGGTCAACCGCCTCGTGCGACTTGGTCTGGCGCACGAACGCGAGCGCGCCGCCGCGCCGCCGGGTCGCTTCAGCACGCCGACCTTCGACAGCGGCCGCCCGCTGATCTCGGTGGATGACGTCGCGGGGGCGATCGAGCATGCCGAGGGCGAGGACCACCGCTGATCCTCGTCGATGCCAACCTGCTCATGTACGCGGTGCATGAGCAGTTCGAGGCTCACGCGGCCGCGAGGAGCTGGCTCGACGATCGACTCAACGCAAGCGACAGGGTCGGGTTGCCGTGGGGCGCGCTGCTTGCCTTCCTGCGCCTCTCGGCCAGTCCGCGTGTGCTGACCCGGCCGATTGCGTTGCGTGATGCCGCCAGCGTCGTCACGGCCTGGATCGCGCTCCCGGTGACCTGGATCCCCGAACCGAGCGATCGTCATGCGCAGCTACTCGGGGAGCTTCTCGCCGGCGAGTCGAAGGCCGATCTCGTACCGGACGCGCACCTGGCCGCGCTCGCCATCGAGCACGGGCTGATCCTCCACAGCACCGATCGGGACTTCGCGCGCTTCCAGGGATTGCGCTGGAAGGACCCTCTGGGGCAAGCGATCTGAGCCCGCGGCGCCCGCGAGCACGCGCCCCGAACGCAGGCCGGCTCGCGTCGTTACGGCGTATCGAGGCGGACGCTCGGGAACGCCAGGACGGTCGCGAGGGTGTCGTAGGGGCCGTCGAGGTGCAGGACGCCGAAGCCGCGCTCCGCCGCCGCCGCCGCGATCAGATAGTCGATGGCCGGCAGGCGGCGGCTGCCGCGCAAGTCACGGGATGCGCCGAGCGCCGCGTTACAGACGGAGGCGGTGACGGGCGCCTGGGGCAGGGCGCCGAGCGCCCGATCCAGAGCGATGTGCGTCGACTCGTCGCGGGCCGCGCCGAGGAGCTCGAGGACTCCCGCCGGGCAGACCGCGATCAGCCCCGCACGTACCGTTGCCTGCCAGCGACCGATGATGGTCGGGTCGCGTTGTCGCACCCAGGCGGACGTGTCGACCACAAGTGGCACCCCGGGACCATAGGGTGTCACGGCAGCCGATCGGCGCGCTCGCGCAACATCGCCTCCGCCGCACCGAAATCGTAATTGAGGCGTCCGTCGGAGAGCTCGAGCAGCGTCGCTGCGGCCTCGGCCGCGCGGCGTTCGTCCTGCTGGCGCGCCTGGGCTCCGCGGAGCGCGAGGTCGCGGATGAGGCGTGAGCGACTCGAGGTCGCGGGCCCGGCGGCAGCTAGCGCGGCCCCGAGCTCATCGTCCACGGTGACCTGGACTCGGTACGAGGACACCGTATATGTGTACCACGCGGGCGGTACGCTGCACGGGGCGCACAGATCGGGGCCCCTGACTCTGCCTGCCGTTCCGCCTCCTGTAGCCCGGACTCGACAGTCAGGTTTCCATAACGCCCATTATCGAGCATTGGTTCGCCGTCGCCGTCGCCACGTTCCCCTTTTCTCGAGCGGCCGCGAGACGATCCGTGGGACCCCATTCTGACTGGATCGAGCGGCGGCACATCGCGCGCGGGTGGTAGCTCGCATCCGGCCGGCGCCGCGGTCGAGGAGGGCGCCGGCGACCCTATGTGCACGCGACATCTATTGCGCGGCGGTCGAACCCGTGGTATCTATTGCCAGCGCCCGGGTCGTCACGACCGCAGGGCGCCAGGGCAGAGAGCATGTCGATCTAAG
>JBPCKX010000022.1:0-24055 GCA_051003875.1 Thermoleophilaceae bacterium | reverse complement strand
CCGGAGGCGACCTGCTTGATCGCCGAGCGGCGGTCGTCGTGGAAGCGCGCGGGGTCCTCCCCGCCCTCGCCCGTGTTCGACTTCCCGCCGAGGCGGTTCATCCCCCGCGCGAGCGTCTCGTGCGTTTCCGGCGAGAGCGCCCCGAGGCTCATCCCGCCGCTCTTGAAGCGCTTGGTGATGTCCGCGGCGGGCTCGACCTCGTCGATCGGGACGGGGTCCGGGTCCTCGCGGAAGCGCAGCAAGCCGCGCAGGGTCGAGTGCCTGACGGCGACGTCGTTGACGTAGCGCCGGAAGCGCTCGTAGGCCTCCGGGCCCTCGCTGCCGCGCGCCGCGTGCTGAAGGTTCGCGATCGTCTCCGGATTCCAGCCGTGGAACTCCCCTCGCCGGCGCCACGCATAGACCCCGCCTGGCGGCAGGAGCTGGGAGGCGGCGGCGGGATAGGCGCGCGCGTGCCGGTCGAGCGCCTCGCGCTCCAGCACCTCGAGGCCGATCCCGCCGACGCGCGAGGGCGTGCCCGTGAAGTGGCGCTCGACCAACTCCGGCTCGAGCCCGACGGCCTCGAAGATCTGCGCGCCCGCGTAGGAGCGGATCGTCGAGATGCCCATCTTCGAGAGGATCTTCAGCAGGCCCTTGCCGATCCCCTTGATCAGCGTGTCGACGGCGTCGGCCTGGTCGAGCTCTGCGGGTAGCAGGCCCTCACGCTGGATACCCGAGAGCGACTCGAACATGAGGTAGGGGTTGACGGCCGCCGCGCCGTAGCCGATCAGGCAGGCGAGGTGGTGCACCTCGCGCGCCTCGCCGGTCTCGACGACGAGCCCGCAGCGCAGGCGCGTCCCGCGACGCACGAGGTGGTGGTGCACCGCACCGGTCGCCAGCAGCGAGGGGATCGCGGCGCGCTCGGCGCCGATGTTGCGGTCGGAGAGGATCAGGATCGTGACGCCCTCGTCGACGCGGTCGGAGGCCTCGCGACAGATCTCGTCGAGGCGCTCCTGCATCCCGCCCCGCCGCCGGCTCACCGGCCAGGTGATGTCGACGGTGCGGGCCTCGAACACGTGGTGGTCGACCTGGCGCAGCTTCTCGAGCTCGCCGTTGCGCAGGATCGGCTGGGACATCACGAGCTGGTGGCAGTGGTCCGGGGTCTCCCCGAGCAGGTTGATCTCCGGGCCCACGCACGCCTGGAGGCTCATCACGATCGACTCGCGGATCGGGTCGATCGGCGGGTTGGTCACCTGCGCGAAGAGCTGCTTGAAGTAGTTGAACAGGGGCGGCCGCTGATCGGAGAGCACGGCCAGCGCCGTGTCGTTGCCCATCGAGCCGGTCGGCTCGGCCGCGTTGCGCACGGTCGGTGCCAGCAGCACGCCGAGATCCTCCTCGCTCCAGCCGAAGGCGAGCTGCTTGGCGCGCAGCGGCTCCACGCGCGGCACGCGCGGGCTGCGCTCCTCGATGTCCTCGATCCGCACCATCCGCTCCGACAGCCAGCGGCCGTAGGGCTGTCGCGCCGCCAGGCGCGCCTTCAGCTCGGAGTCGCCGATCACCCGGCCGCCCTCCACGTCGACGAACAACAGCTTGCCCGGATGCAGCCGTCCCTTCGCGACGACCTCCGCGGGGTCGAGCTCGAGCACCCCGGCCTCCGAGGCGAACACGACCCAGCCGTCGCGGGTCTGCAGCCAGCGGCCGGGACGCAGCCCGTTGCGATCGAGCGTCGCGCCGACCGAGCGCCCGTCGGTGAACGCGACAGCCGCGGGCCCGTCCCACGGCTCGATCAGGGAGTCGTGGTAGGCGAAGAAGTCGCGCACCTCCGTCGAGAGCTCGCGCCGGCCCTGGTATGCCTCGGGGATCAGCATCGACATCGCGTGCTGGAGCGAGCGTCCCGCCAGCACGAGCAGCTCGAGCATCGCGTCGAGCGAGGCCGAGTCCGACAGCTCCTCGTCGAGGATCGGGCGCAGCTTCTCGACGTCGGCGCCGAACAGCGGGGAGGAGAGCTGCTCCTCGCGCGCGCGCATCCAGTTGCGGTTGCCGCGCACGGTGTTGATCTCACCGTTGTGGGCGGTCAAGCGGTAGGGGTGGGCAAGCGCCCAGCTCGGGAAGGTGTTGGTCGAGAAGCGCGAGTGCACCACCGCGAGACTGCTCGCGAGCCGGGGGTCGCGCAGGTCGCCGAAGAAGCGCGGGAGCTGTGGCGCGGTCAGCATCCCCTTGTAGACCAGCGTGCGCGAGGAGAGCGTCGGGAGCGCGAGGCCGGCCACGCGCTCGCGCTCGAGGACCCGGCGGATCACGTACAGCCGGCGCTCGAAGGCGTCCTGGTCTGCGGCCGCCTCCTCCCCGGCGGCGACGAAGATCTGCGCGACGTGCGGTGCCGACCGCAGGGCCGCCTCGCCGCAGGCCGTCTCGTCGACGGGGACCTCGCGCCAGCCGAGCACGATCTGGCCCTCGGCCTCGACCGTCCGCTCGATCAGCGCGACCGCGGCCGCGCGCTGATCCTCGGGGCGCGGCAGAAAGCACATCCCGACCCCGTAGGCGCCCGGCGCGGGCAGCGCGAGCCCGGCGACCTCGCGCAGGAAGGCATGCGGGAGCTGGAGCAGGATTCCGGCCCCGTCGCCGGTGTCCGGATCGGCGCCCTGGGCGCCGCGGTGCTCGAGGTGGTCGAGCGCCACCAGCGCACGCTCGATGACCTCGCTCGAGGGGGGCGCGTCGAGGCGCGCCACGAAGGCGACGCCACAGGCGTCGTGCTCGTGGTCGGGGGCATACAAGCCCCTCGTGGGACTCTGGGCAGCGGTTCCGATCATTGGCAGGGGGTCCCGGGCGGGTGCGGATGGGCCGCCGCGAGCCTTCCGAGGCTACCAGCGGGGCGAGGGAACCGGCCTGTGGCGGGCTCCTCGGCCTCGATTATCGGCTGGGCGGGCGCGCCGGCCCGCCACCGCCGCGGGTCAGCGGCGGAGGACGCGCTCGCAGCCCCGCGTGCGAGCCCCCATCAGCGAGCTCTGGCCCGAGCCGCCATCAGCGCGGACCGGAAACGTCCCGCGCTGACGGCTATGCCGGGTGGTCCAGGACGTTCGTGCGGGGTGCTGCTCTCACGACCGTCGTCGAGCCGGGGTGGCCTCACGCGGGCCGGCCCCGGTCAGTGCCGAAAGACGCGCTCGCAGCCGTGTCGTGCGCCCGGCTGAGGTCAGTCGCGGTAGGCGCGGCCGCGCGGCAGGATGCGCGTGACGGTGATCGTGCGCTCTCGGGCGTCGAGCAGCAGCAGGGCGCGCCAGTCACCGACCCGGAGGCGGTGCTCGGGAGCGCCCGTGAGCTTGCGCAGCGCGCCGGGCCGCTGCGGGTCGGCGGCGAGCGCTCGAAACGCGGTCTGAACGCGTCGGCGGACCGCTGGGTCCAGGCGCCGCAGGTCGCGGGTTGCGGCGCGGGTCAGCTCGACGCGCCACGGCGTCGCGTTCAATCGTCGAGCTCGGAAACCGCCTGCTCGAGCGAGACGGTACGCCCGGCGACGACATCGGCGCGACCTTCGGCCGCGGCGGCCTCGTCTTCCGGGGTCCAGGGCTCGTCGTCGAGCGGGGCGTCGCGAAACGCGGCGATGACCGGATCGGTGCGGAGGTCCAGCAGCCTCAGGGTCTCGTTGGCCTCGTCTTCGCTGAGCGCCTCTATCCGTTCGCGAAGTTGCTGCTTAGCGGTCATACCGTAATCAACAGTAACGCGCCCGGCGGTCTGGGTCGGGCGGCCTCGATCTTCGGTCGCCAGAGCTAGACGTCCAGCTCGGCAATCGCCACGCGGATCGTGAAGGGCTCGCAGTAGAGCACGACGTTGGAGAACTTGCGGACATCGATGCTCGAGGGGATCGTGTACCGCTGGTCTCCCTTGTTGCCCTTCAGGTCGCCGATCAGCTTCGCGCCGGAGACTCCCGCCGAATCGGAGCTGAGGTAGACGTTGATGTCGGGCCCGGGGTCGACGTCGAAGCCCGAGAAGGTGAGCGTCCGCTCGCCGTCCGCGGCCTTGACGATCTCGGCCATACCCTCGCCGTCGTGACCGTCGACGCCGACGAACGACGCCGTCGCCAGCGACACGGGCCCCGTCGGCGCAGGCTTGCTCGGCGGCTTCTCGGTCGCGGTGGCGGCGCCGTCGGCCCTCGCGGCGCGCTCGGACGCGGCCGCATCGGAGCCCCCGAGCGCGGCGGCGCGCTCGGCGCCCTGCGCCTGCGAGCCCGCGACGGGGATCTGCTCGTCGACCTCGGTGTCGCGAAAACCGGTCCAGTAGCCGATCGCGACGGTCGCCAGCGTGGCCACCAGCCAGGTCCCGGCCGCCGGGATGCGCAGGCCCCGATCGTGGCGAGCGATCACCACGGCGGCTATGCCGATCACGACGGACCAGACGACGACGAGGATCGCGGCCGCGGAGCGCGTCTGGGCAACGTACGCTTGCAGCACGAACGATCCGGCCGCGTAGGCGACCGCCAGCCCGGCCACGACCGCCAGCAGCCGGCCGACCGAGGACGAGCCGGACTCCCGGCCCCGTCTGATCGATGTTTGGTGGGACATAGTCGCTCCGGGGTCGGTTCGAGAGGGTCAGATCACCCTGGCGCTGTGGGTGGTCGGGGACGAATCGTGGTGTCGCCTCCATTCGGCGCCGATAGAGGCCGATCTGGCGGCCACCCCAGCGTATCCGGACCGCAGCCGAGGATCGGCGGGTCTTGGCGCATGAACTCGTCGAGATAGACCGGCAGGTGCTCGGGCGAGACGCCGCGGCGGGTGCCGTGCATCTACGCCTTCAGGTTGCTGATCGCGCTGTGCGCGCGGGGCAGCAGCTGCTCGCCGGGCGCCGCGGGTCCCGGGGCGGCGTCGGTGGTCGTAGCCGCCCCTCCTTCCCTGCATCAGCTCCCTTGCGACGCCACTGCTTGAGCCGAAACACTTGCAGGTCTTTCTGACCAGGCCGACGCCGATCTCGCGGTGGCGGGGGATTGCGGTCGTGCGCCCGTCGGCACTGCGCCAGAGGCTGTGACGGCCACCTTCGCGGAGCTCTTGGGCGCCGTGGCGGGACAGGTGGCGCTCGAGATCGCGGCGCTTCACGCGAGCTGCAGGTGAAGCGACTCGCTATCGGCGGCCGGCTCGGTGAGCGTATGCTCGCCGAAGCGGTAGGCGAGGATCTCGTGCAGAGCGTCGATCACGTTCTCGCGCGCCTGCTCACGGGTCCGGCCCTGACTGTTGGCGCCCGGGACCTCGGCGACGGACGCGGTGATCCAGCCGTCGTCGGCGTCCTTATAGACGATCGTCAGCTCGAGCAGCGAGTGCACGCCATGAACGGTACCTCGCCGGCGAACTGGAGTCGAGCGGGGCGGGCTCACGGCGCCTGCGATGCACCTCCCGCTACTTGGGCTGCCTCGGCGTCGAGCGGTTCGAGCAGCTCGCCGGCGGCCTGCTCGCGCTCCTGGTCCTCGTCTCCGTCGAAACGGGGGCGTCGAGCCGCTTGAGGTTGCGGGCCGCGGGACGCGTATCTGCCCGCGGAAAGCAGTCACTCACGCAACCCCTCCAAGCGTACGATCGATCTCCACCCCAACCACGCGCCTCCTCCGCGACTTCCACCCTGCGAGAACGCCACCCCCGCCACCACGAGCAACGCAAGGAACCCCGCGCACAAACCACGACCCACGCGCCCCAATCCCCACCCCATCAAACAACAGTACACCACACCGCCGACACGAGTCCCCTACGAGCGTGCCGGGCGGTATATCACCCGTGGTCGGAGCGCCGCAATAGGTGACTTGCACAGCTAACTTGTGCCGGGCGGCTGGCGGCTGGCGCCGAAAACCAGAAACGTCCCGCGCTGACGGCTATACGGGGTGGTTTGGGACGTTTCCGCTGAGCGCTCCCTCACAGTCCCACCCCCGCTAGCACCTCCCGATCGCGCTGGTAGGTCAGCTCGGCGAGCGCCGCGGCGGGGGCCATCCAGCGCAGCTCGTCGACCTCGTCGTTGGGCTCGAACGCGCCGCCGAGGACCTCCATCAGCCAGTAGCGCACGATCTTCGGCCGCCCCCTGTTGTCGATGTACTCGGCGCTGTCGAGCTCGCGACCGAGCCGGCAGCGCAGCCCCGTCTCCTCCTCGACCTCACGCAGCGCCGCCTGCTCGAAGCTCTCGCCCCGCTCGAGCTTTCCCTTCGGCAGCGTCCAGTCCGCGTAACGCGGGCGGTGAACGACGCACAGCTCCAGCCCGCCGTCCGCGTCCCGCACGACGACGCCGCCCGCCGCCTCGACCCTCCCGTCGCTCACGCCGGCACCTCGACACCCGCGCCCTCGGCTACGAACCGGACGCGCTGAACGAGGCAGTCGGGCGCCGCGGCGAGCAACGCCTCCATCAGCGCGTCGGCCCCCCCGCGGTGACACCAGAAGAGCACCGTCGGGCCCGCGCCCGAGATCGTCGCCCCGAGCGCCCCGAGCGAGAGCGCGCGCCCGACGAGCTCCATCGAGCGCGGATAGAGGTGCGCGCGGCGCTCCTGGTGCAGCCGGTCCGACAGGCCGCGGCGGATCAGGCCGAGGTCCCCGCGCGCGAGGCCGAGCACGAGCAGCGAAGCGTGGGCGACGTTGTAGACCGCGTGGGCGAGCGGAGTCTCGGCCGGCAGCGCGGCGCGCGCGTCGGTGGTCGGTACCGCGCCGGGCGGCGTCGCGAGCAGCCCCTCGAGGCCCTCCGGCGGGTCGAGGCGCACCGGCTTGCCGGCGCCGGCGCAGATGACGAAGCCGCCGTGGATCGCCGCGGCGACGTTGTCGGGATGGCCCTCCAGCTCGAGCGCCAGGTCGAAGATCGGCGCGTCGAGCTCGAACATGTGATCCGCCGCGGTGAGCCCCGCGACGATCGCCGCCGCGCTCGACCCGAGCCCCGCCCCCGACGGGATCTCGGAGCGGATCTGGAAGCTGAGGCCCTCGGAGGGATGCAGCGCCTCGAAGGCGCGCACGCAGAGGTTCGAGCGGTCGAGCGCCACCCCCGGGACGTCGCACTCGACCGTCAGGTCCCCGCCGGTCTCCGACACCTCCAGCTCGAACCCGAGCGAGAGCGCCGCCGCGAGCACGTCGTACCCGGGGCCGAGGTTGGCCGAGGAGGCCGGCACCCGCACCCTGCGGCGGCGGTTCACGCGCCCCCCATTACCGCCGCCTCGACGCCGTCTATCTCGGGCTCGCACGGGATCACCGACGCCGCGCGGCTGATCGCCGTCTGCGGATCCTTGAGCCCGTTGCCGGTCAGCACGCAGACCACGCGGCCCTCCGCCCCGTACTTCAGCAGCCCGGCCACCGAGGCAGCGGAGGCCGGCTCGCAGAACACGCCCTCGCGCGCGCCCAGCAGCGCATAGGCGTCGAGGATCTCCGCGTCGGTCACCGCGCGGACCTCGCCGCGCGAGGCGGTGAACGCGCCCATCGCGTCCTCCCAGCGAGCGGGGTTGCCGATCCTGATCGCGGAGGCCACGGTCTCCGGCTGGGCCACCGGGGCCCCCTCGACGAGCGGCGCGGCACCGGCCGCCTGATAGCCGTGCAGCCGCGGCGTGGCGCCGTCCTCCTGAAAGCCGCGCCACCACGCCGTCACGTTGCCCGCGTTCCCGACCGGGATGCAGAGCACGTCCGGCGCCTCGCCGAGCTGCTCCGAGACCTCGAAGGCGCCCGTCTTCTGGCCCTCGATGCGGTAGTCGTTGATCGAGTTGACGAGCGCGATCGGGTGCCGGGTCGCGAGCTCGCGCACGAGCTCGAGCGCCTCGTCGAAGTTGCCGCGCAGGGCGACGACGCGCGCGCCGTGCATCAGCGCCTGGGCCAGCTTGCCGGTGGCGATCTTGCCCTCGGGCACGATCACCGCCCCGCGCAGCCCGGCGCGCGCCGCGTAGGCGGCGGCGCTGGCGGCCGTGTTGCCGGTCGAGGCGCAGACGACGACCTTGGCGCCCTCGTCGAGCGCCGCCGACACCGCGACCGTCATCCCGCGGTCCTTGAAGGAGCCGGTCGGGTTCGCCCCCTCGACCTTGAGGTGCACGTCACAGCCGGTCCGCTCGGACAGGAACGGCGCCGGCACGAGCGGCGTGTCGCCCTCCTCGAGCGTCACGCGCGGCGCCACCGGGAGCCGGTGGGCGTGGCGCCAGACGCTCAGCGGTCGGCCCCCCGACTCACTCGAAGACCCCCGCGATGACGCGGATCACGCGCGGGGTCGCGTGGACGACGTCGAGCCGCTCGATCAGGTCGACGGCCGCCCGAAAGCGGGACTCGAGCACGGGGTGCATCACCATCACGAGCCGCGCGTCCGCCCCGATCCCCTTCTGCACCACCGACTCGATCGAGACTCCCTGCAGGCCGAGGATCTCGGCGACCTGGGCGAGCACGTTGGGACGGTCGGCCACCTCGAGATGCAGGTAGAAGGCAGACTCGACGTCGGTCACGAGCGCGGCGGGCTCCGCCGGGGGCGGGCTGACGGCCGGCGGGATCATCGCCGAGACCACGTCGCCCAGCACCGCCGAGGCGGTCTGGCTCCCGCCCGCACCCGGGCCCGAGAGCGTGATCTCGGTGATCGCGGGCGACTCGATCGTGACCGCGTTGAACGACCCGTTGACGGCGGCGAGCGGATGCCCGGCGTTGAGGAACGCCGGGTACACCTGGACGGCGAGCCCGCCGTCGCGGCGCTCGGCGCTGCCGATCAGCTTCAGCGAGAGCCCGAGCTCCCGCGCGTAGGTGATGTCATCCGCGGTGATGCTCTCGATCCCCTCGCAGGGGACGTCGTCCACGTGGACCGATGCCCCGAACGCCAGACGGGCGAGGATCGCCATCTTCGCCGCGGCGTCCTTGCCGGTCACGTCCTCGGTCGGGTCGGCCTCGGCGAAGCCCAGCTCCTGCGCCTCGCGCAGGGCGTCCGCGTAGGAGGCGCCGGTCCGTGTCATCGCGGTGAGGATGAAGTTCGTCGTGCCGTTGACGATGCCGTGGACCCGCTCGATGTGAGCGGCGGCGAGCGTCTCCGAGATCACGCGGATCGCCGGCACGACCCCCGCGACGGCGGCCTCGAAACGGAGCTGGGCGCCCGACTCGCGCGCGAGCGCGAACAGCTCCTCGCCGTGGCGGGAGAGGAGCTGCTTGTTGGCCGTGACCAGGTGCTTGCCCGCGCCGAGCGTGTGGCGCGCGTAGTCGAGCGCGGGGTCCGTGCCCCCGATCAGCTCGACGACGAGATCGCTGCGCGCGAGGAGGTCCTCGAAGTTCCCGCCGCTCCTGCGCGTGAGCACCCCCGCGAGCTCGGGGCGCATGCCGAGCTCGGCCGTCACAGCGTCCGCGCGCTGCGCGAGCAGCGCGTCGAAGGCCGCCCCGACCGTGCCGTGGCCGAGCAGGCCGATGCGGAAGGGCCGCGCCGGGCTAGCGGTCACGGAGCGTGAGGTCGTCGTAGGTCTCGCGCCGCACGACGACGCGCGCGTCGCCGGCGCGGCAGAAGATCACCGGCGGGCGCGGGACCGCGTTGTAGTTGCTCGCCATGGCATGACCGTAGGCGCCCGTCGCGGGGATGACGAGAACGTCGCCGGGGCGGGGGCGCTCGAGCGCCGCCTCGCGCACGAGCACATCACCGGACTCGCAGTGCATTCCCGCGATCCGGCACGGCGTGGCGTCGCCGACGCGGGCCGCGAGGTCGGCCTCGTAGACGGCGCCGTAGAGCATCGGCCGGATGTTGTCCGCCATGCCCCCGTCGACCGACACATAGGTCCGAACGCTCGGGACCTCCTTCACCGTGCCGACCGTGTAGAGCGTCACGCCGGCGTTGCCGACGAGCGAGCGGCCGGGCTCACAGAGGACCGTCTGCCCGCGGGGCACGCCGCGCAACATCGCCTCGGCGTAGCGCTCCACGCTCGGCGGGCTCTCCCCGCGCGTGTACGCGATGCCGAAGCCGCCGCCGAGGTTGAGCAGCGGGAAGTCGCCGAGCGAGAGCAGCACGTCGGCGAGCGCCTCGTAGACATCGAGCGCGTACACCTGCGAGCCGATGTGGGCGTGCAGGCCCCGCAGCGCCAGGCCGGCGGCGGCGCAGCGCTCGATCGCGCGCGGCGCCTGCTCGACCGGGATCCCGAACTTGGAGTCCACCTGACCGGTGCGGATCGCGCGGTGGGTCTGCGTCTCGATGCCCGGGTTGATACGCAGTAGGACGCGCTGGGGAGCGCCTCCCGTGATCCGCTCGAGCCGTTCGATCTCGTCGAAGGAGTCGATCACGATGTGCCCCACGCCGGCGGCGAGCGCCTGCTCGAGCTCGGCCTCGGTCTTGTTGTTCCCGTGCATGTAGATCCGCTCCGGGTGAAAGCCGCCGCGCAGCGCCAGGTGCAGCTCGCCGCCGGACGCCACGTCGCACGCCAGGCCGGCATCGGCGAAGAGCCGCATCGCGGCCGTGCATGGAAGCGCCTTACTCGCGTAGAGGACCTCGAAGCTCTCGGTCCTCGCAGCGAACGCGCTCACCGTCGCGTGCGCGCGCTCGCGCATGTCATCCTCGGCGTAGACGTAGGCTGGCGTGCCGAACTCGCGCGCGAGCTCGACGGTGTCGCAGCCGCCGATCTCGAGCCGCCCGGAAGCTCCCCGGCGCGACCCCTTCGGATAGACGCCCGCCAGCCCCCCCGGCAGGGACGGCTCGCCGGCGTCCACCAGCGCCTGGTCGGCGTCCTCGCTGCCCATAGGCGGGCGATTATGCAGCACGTCCGAACAGCGGCGCACGCAACGCGCCCTATCCGGGTCGCCGCGCGGGCGGGGCGGGTCAGCGATCCAGGCGGCCGACGCCGCGCAGCAGCTCGGCCAGCGCGCGCCCGGCGTCGGTGAGCACCTGGCCGAGCCCGGGGTTGAGCTGCCCGACGGTGTTGCCGAGCCCGTCGGTGATGCCCTGGGTGGTGTCGCCGAGCCGGTTGGTGATCGGCGCGCCCGCGGCGGGAGCGGGAGTCCCGAGCAGCGGCCCGCCGGGCGCCCGCGGACGCGAGGTCGGGGCGGATGGCAGGCGGTCGGAGCGCGGGCCCGGGGTCCTCGCTCCCGGTGGAGGTGGGAGACCGCCGACGGCCGGCACGCCGGCGGTGAGCGGGGCGGGAACAGGGTCGGTGCGCGCGGGGAGCGCCAGAGCGGTGCCGGCGGCCGCCGAACCGGGAGCGGGCACGCTCGCAACCGAGGCCACCGCCGGGGAGGCGTTGAGAGCGAGCTGGAGCGGAGCCTCGCCCGACTCGTTCACCACGACGATCCCGGCGTTCGCTCCGGGCCCCGGCGACGGCCATCCCCGAAACGCGAACAGGGCGCTCGCTACCGCGAGCAGCAGCACCGTCGACGCCACCAGCACTGTGGTGGTACCGATTCCCGCGAGATATGCCTTCGAGGCGCGCATGAGCGTTTGTGGTCCTGAGAGGCGTGTATCGGCAGGCCGTTCGGAAAGGTTTAGCCTGAATCCACCGGCTCGGCGCGTTGGAGTCCCGGAGCGGCGCGAGACGGAGGGCTTGCACTCGCGGGCCTGCCAGGTGTTGCGAGAATGATTCTCGTTTACTCTGCCGGGATGGATCTCGCGGCGCTGCCGTCACCGGCCGACCTGCTCGAGTTGCGGAGCACCAGGATCGCGCTCGCCGAGCTCGCGCTCCTGGCGATCCCGGGCGGGCTGCTGGGCGCGTTCGTCGTGTTGCGACGGCTGGCGTTCTTCGCGCACGCCGTCGGGACGGCGACCTTCCCGGGACTCGTAGTCGCGGATGCGACGGGCTTCAGCGCCACCATCGCCGGCCTGGCGGTCGCCGGCGGCTACGCGGGCGGCGTCGAGCGGGCGGGCCGCTCCGGCCGCGACCCGGGCGACGCGGCGACCGGTCTGCTGCTCGTCGCGGCACTCGCGACCGGGATCGTCCTCGCGAGCGACGTCTTCGAGTCGGGCGCGGCCGTCGACCGGCTCCTGTTCGGAACGGCGATCGGGCTCGACGGCGGAGACCTCGCGCTCTCCGCGGCCGCCGCGCTGCTCGCGCTGGCCGGGACCGTTCTGCTCGGGCGCGCCTGGACGGCCGTGGGCTTCGACCCCGCGGCCGCGCCGCTGCTGGGCCTGCCCGCGCGGCGCACCGACCTGCTGCTACTGCTGCTCGTGGCGATCGCCGCGGTGGCGGCGCTGCCGGCGGTGGGAGCGCTGCTCGTGACGTCGATCTTCGTCGTTCCCGCCGCCATCGCGCGCCTGCTCTCGTCCGACGTGCGTACCCTGCTCGCTCGCTCGGTGGCCGTCGCGGCAGCGCAGGGCTCGCTTGGGCTCTACCTCTCGATCTGGCTCGACATCCCCCCCGGTCCCGCGGTCGCGGTGCTCGGCGCCGCGGTGTATGGGATCTGTGCGGCCGGCCTCGCGCTGCGGGCGCGCCGCTCGCACCCGAGAGTCGATCCGGTGCTCGGGGAGATCGCCTAGTGGCCCGCGCAGCCGCGGTCGCGGTCTCGGGACTGTCGGTCGGCTACGGGGCTGGGCCCGTCCTCGAGGGGGTCGACTTCGAGGCGTCGCCGGGGACGACGCTGTGCGTGCTGGGCCCCAACGGCGGCGGCAAGACGACCCTCTTCCGGGCACTGGTCGGCGATCTGCGACCGCTCACGGGCGAGCTGAACGTCACGGGCAGGCCCGCCTACCTGGCCCAGACCGAGCGCACCCGGCTCGACTTCCCCGTCAGCGCGCTCGACGTCGCGCTGATGGGCTCGCTCGCGAACGGGCGCTGGTGGCTTCCGCCGCGCCGCTCGGAGCGCCGGGCCGCGCTCGCGGCGCTCGCGCGAGTGGGCCTGGAGCAGGAGGCCGGCACACGCTTCGGGGAGCTCTCCGGCGGGCAGCGCCGGCGGGCCCTGCTCGCGCGCACGCTGACCCGGGACGAAGCCGTGCTGCTGCTCGACGAGCCGCTCGGGGGGGTCGACCCGGCGAGCGCGAGCCTCATGACGGCGCTCTTCGACGAGCTGCGGTCGGAGGGCCGCACGCTGCTCGTCTCGACCCACGACGTCCAGAGCGCGCGCTCCTTCGACCTCGTGCTGTGCCTCAACCGGCGCCAGGTCGCCTTCGGCGAGCCGGGCCGCTCGCTCGATCGCGCCGTGCTGGAGGCGACCTACGGCAGCGACCTCGTCGTGCTCGAGGACGGCATCGAGCGCGCCGTCCACGGCATCACCGTCCAGCACCACGAGCACTGATCCGGGTGGACCCGCTCGACCTCCTGCTCGACCCCCTCCGCTCGGGCATCGAACGGCGGGCGCTCGCGGAGGTGGTGATGCTCGGCGGCATCTGCGGGGCGCTCAGCTTCTGGGTGACGAGCTTCCGCCTCAGCTACCCGGCCGAGTCGCTGGCGCACGGGCTCCTCCCCGGTCTCGTGCTCGCCGCGCTGGCGGGCGCGCCGCTCCTGCTCGGCGGCGCGGGGGGAGTCGCACTCGCGGCGGGGCTGGTCGCGCTCGCCGGCCGCGACCCACGCCTCGGCGCAGACTCGGCAACGGCGGTCGTGGTGACCGGCCTCTTCGGCCTGGGCGCGCTGCTCGCGCTCTCGCCCGAGGCGCCGGCGCGCCTCGAGGAGCTGCTCTTCGGCGACCCCCTCGGGGTGAGCGACTCCGACCTGCTCGGCGCCGCGGCACTCGCCGCGCTCGGCGCCGCGGCGCTCGCCGCCCTTCACCGGCCGCTCTGCGCGGTCGCCTTCGACCCGGCCGGTGCCGCGGCGCTCGGCCTACGCCCGGGCGTGCTCAGGCTCGCGCTGCTGCTGCTGCTGGCGGCAGCGGTCGCGGTGGCCGTGCAGGGTCTCGGCTCGCTGCTGGTACTCGCGGTGCTCGTTGCTCCCGCCGTGGCGCTGGGCCGCCGCGCGGCGACGCCCGCGCGCGCGCTGCTCGCCGGCGGTGCCCTCGCCGCGGCCGCAGGCGTCGTCGGCATTTACGCATCGCACCATCTGGGAACCGCCGCCGGCGCCTCGGTCGCACTCGTGCTGTGCGGCTGTGCAGCGGCCGGCTCGGCGCTGCCGCGCGGCCTCGGGCTCAGGCGGAAGCGGGGCGGGGACTCGCAGCAGGGGCGGGCTTCAGCGGGCCGCCGGGCATCCGCATGAGCCATGCCAACCCGCCGGCGATCATGACCGCGCTGATGAGCTGGGCCTGGGTGAGGCCCACGAGGACATCCTCGTTGCGCCGCACGAACTCGACCAGCAGCCGCTCGGTGCCGGAGAGCACGAGGTAGAGCGCGAACAGCGCACCGGGACGCACCCGGTCGCGCAGGCTCCACAGCAGCAGGGCACTCAGGCCGAGCGCGACCGTCTCGTAGACGGGCGTCGGGTGTACCTGCTCGAGCGTGCTGACGGTCCCCTCCGGGTAGGCCATCGCCCACGGCAGGTCGCTCGCCCGGCCGTAGTCGCCGTCGCCGGAGAGCTGGCAGCCGACGCGGCCGATCGCGTTCCCGAGCGCGAGTGACGGGGCGCACAGGTCGAGCAGCCGCCGCTCGAGGAACCCGCGCCGGTGGGCCCAGAGCAGGACGCCGATCGCACCGCCGAGCAAGCCCCCGTACCAGACGAGCCCCGAGCCGGAGAAGAGATTGCCGAAGAGGCCGTCGGCGCTGTCGTAGTTGCCGACGATGTAGTTGAGCCGCGCCCCGACGAGACCCCCGACCAGCGCGGCGAAGGCGATCTCATACGCCCAATCGGGGGGCTTTGAGATCTCCTTCAGCCGCCGCGCGATCAGCGCCCCGGATGCCAGGAAGCCCAGCGCGAAGGAGATCCCGAAGGTCTGCAGCGTGAGCGGGCCGAGATCGAGCTCCGGGAACACCCCCGGAAGCGTAGCCGTGGGCCGCGGCCGGGCTCGCCGCTAGAGGTATCCGAGCGGGTCGACCGGCGAGCCGCCGATACGCACCTCGAAGTGGAGGTGGGCACCGAAGGAGTTCCCGGTGTTGCCCACGTAGCCGATCACCTCGCCCTGCGACACGTTGGCGCCGCTCGAGGTGGCGTATGCCGACTGGTGCGCGTAGCAGGTGGACATGCTGCTCGTGTGCTGGATGCAGGTGTAGTTGCCGTAGCCGCCGGTGTAGCCGAGCAGCACCACCTGGCCGGAGTCCGCCGCCCGGATCGGCGTGCCCTCCGGAGCCGAGATGTCGAGACCCGAGTGCAGGTGGCCGGGGCGGGCCTCGCCGAAGGACCCCGTGATCGGCCCGTTGACGGGCCAGATCAGGCTCCCCGACCCGCGCCGGATCGGGCCGCCTCCCGGCGGCGCCGGCTGGGGCGCGGAGAGGGCCTGGCGGACCTTCTCCTGCTCGGCCTGGAGCGAGGCGAGGTCCTCCTGGGCGCTGCGCCGCTCGCCGCGGACCTTGGTCAGCACCACCTGACGGCCGTTTCGCTCGGAGCGCAGGTCACCCTGCGCCGAGGCGAGGCGGTTGCGCGTCGAGGCGATGTCATCGCGCCTGCGGAGGATCGTCTCGGCGGCGAGCTGCTTGCGCTGCTCGAGCTCGGCGAGCACGACCTCCGCGCGCTCGGCGCGCCGCTTGAGCGTGCGGACCTTCTCGACGATCTCGCGGTCCTGGTCTGATATCCGCTCCAGGAACTCGGTTCGCTCGAGCAGGTCGGCGAAGCCGTCCGCCTCGAGCACGACCGTCAGGGCGTCGGGCTCGTCGGCCTTGTACAGCTCGACGAGCCGGTCGGCGAGCGCGCGGCGCGATTTCTTCAGCTCGGCGCGCGCCCTGGCGAGGCGGTCGCGCGCCACCTCGAGCTCGTCGCGGACCCGCAGCAGCTCGCGACGGGCGCCGTCGAGGTCCGACTGCACGACCGAGAGCCGCTTCTGCGCGTCGCGGATCTGCCCCTCGAAACCACCGATGCGCGTGTTGAAGCCCTGGATCGTCGTCGAGAGGACGCCCTCCCTGCGCTCCTTGCCCTCCACCTGCGCGCGCTTGGCCTCGATCCGCTCCGACAGCGACTTGGACTCGCCGGCGAGCGGCAGCACCAGATAGGCGGCGAGGGCCAGCGCGATGGGAACCCAGAAGGTCTTTCTGATCATCATTGGACGTCCCGCGGCGTCTGCAAGAGAGTGACGGACGGCCCGCCGCGCCGGCCACCTCCCCGGTGGCGACCCGACCCTGCCGAAACCGCGGCTTCCCCCGCCTCACCCCGCCTGGGCAGGGCAATCATGGTGCTCTGGGACGGAAGGCACCGTAGCACGACCCCACGCGCCCGAGGCCCATCTTCCTCCCGCTGCAAGGGATCGTGCAGCCGCCGTCCAAACCCCCCTCACTACACTTATCCCGGATGGCTTCCCAGAAGGCGATATTCCCTCGCGACGCCGGCCTGCAGGCACGGATGTTCCTCACGATGCTCCTGCTCGGCGTCGTCTACGTGATCTTCGTCGTCGCGCTGCTCGCGGCGGGCACCGGCGTCGCGCTGATGCTCGTCTTCGTCGGCGGCCTGACCCTCGCGCAGCTCTTCCTCTCCGACAAGCTCGCCCTCTCGGCGATGGGCGCGAAGGAGGTCTCGCCGCAGGAGGCGCCCGGCCTGCACGCGATGATCGAGCGGCTCTGCATCCAGGCCGACCTGCCGAAGCCCAAGATCGCCGTCGCCGACACCGACATGCCGAACGCGTTCGCGCTCGGGCGCTCGCAGAAGAGCGCCACCGTCTGCGCCACCACCGGGATCATGCGCACGCTGTCACCGACGGAGCTCGAGGGAGTGATGGCCCACGAGCTCGCGCACGTGAAGAACCGCGACGTGCTGATCATGACGATCGCGAGCTTCTTCGCGAGCGTCGCGGCGATGATCATGCAGTTCTCGTTCTTCTTCGGGGGAGGCGACAGCGACGACGGAGCCCCGGCCGCGCTGGTGATCCTGCTCGTCTCGCTGCTGGTGTATGTCATCTCGTTCTTCCTGATGCTCGCGCTCTCGCGCTACCGCGAGTTCTCCGCCGACCGCGGCGCTGCCCTCGTGACCGGCCGCCCGAGCGCGCTGTCGGCCGCGCTGATGAAGATCTCCGGCGCGATGCAGGGAATACCGCAGGAGGACCTGCGCAAGGCGGAGCGGCTGAACGCCTTCTTCATCGTCTCCCCCGGCGTGAAGGCCTCGGTCCGGAGCCTGCTCTCCACCCACCCCCCGATGGAGAAGCGGATCGAGCGGCTGAACCAGCTCGAGGCCCAGCTCCAGCGCAGCCCCGCGGCGTGAGCGGCCCGAACGGCGGCTCCCCGCGCGGGGCACTCGCCCCGCGGCCCGCCTCCCTGCGGCGGCGCACGGCGTAACGCGACCCGATGGGCTTCCTCGACGCGCTGTTCGGCGGCGGCAAGAAGCTCAAGGCGCCCGCACCCGACCGCCTGTTCGCGATGACCACCGCCCACGTCACGCTCCAGACCGGCCTCGGCATGGAGAGCTCGGGCGCCGCGGGAATCGTCTTCCAGCCGCTCGCCACCGCGGACTTCGAGCGGATCCTGAAGGAGGCCGAGGAGCTGCTGGCCGGCACGGCCGAGGACTCGGGCTCGACGCTCGAGTCCGACGACGACGCGCACGGCTACCGCTGGATCATCCTGCGCGACCCCGACTTCGAGGACATCGTCGTCTCGCTCAACACGATCTCGACGGAGCTCCAGGCCGGCGGCTACGGCGAGCGGCTGCTGTGCGCCGTCTTCCCGTTCGAGGACGGCGGCCGGCGCGTCTACTTCATCTACAACTACAAGCGCGGGACGTTCTACCCGTTCGTCCCCGCCGGCGGTGAGCAGCAGCGTGACTCCGAGGCCGAGCTGCGGCTGAAGGCCCAGCTCGAGCGCGAGCTGCCGCTCGAGGCGGAGCTGACGCGCTGGTTCCCGCTCTGGGAGATCCCGCTGTAGCGAGGTGGCGCCGGGTGCTCCGGGGCGGCCATCGAGCTCGACCCCCCGGGCGGTCGAAAGCTCGGCAGCTCAGTCCGGTATCAGACCCTCCCCGGTGAACTCGGCCTTCGCCTCCTCGAAGGAGACGTCGCGCGGCGGCAGGATCACGTCGGACTCCAGGAGCTCGTCGTCGCCGAGCTCGTTGCCGTCGGCCCGCACGATCTCGAGCATCTGCGACCACAGCTCCTTGAAGCCGGTCTCGTCGCCCGCCTCGACGGCTGAGACGGCGCGGTTGTCGAGCGAGTTGAGGCGCTCCTGATCCTCGTCGGGGAGCCGGAACTGCCCCTCGCCGGAAAGTCGGACGATCACTTGCCCTCCCCCTCGCCCTGCTCGATCTGCGGGGCGTCGTCGCCACCGCCGGTCCCCAGCTCGGCCTTCATCTTGGCGAGCTCGTCGTCGATCCCGGCGCCGGCGCCGATCTGGGCCAGCTCGCGGTCGATGTCGTCCTGGCCACCGCCGAGCTGGGTGATGTCCTCGAATGCCCCGGCCTGCTCGAGCTCTTCGACCGCCGATGCGCGCGCGCGCATGTTCTCCGTCTTCTCCTCGGCGCGCTGGATCGCGAGACCGAGGTCCGCCATCTCCTCGCCCACCCCGTTCGCCGCCTCGGAGATCTGGACCTGGGCCTCCGCCGCCGAGTACTGGGCCTTGATGACCTCCTTCTTGGTGCGGAAGGTCTCGATCTTGGTCCGCAGCTTCTTCTCGTTCTCGATCAACCCCTCCTGCTGGGTCTCGAGCTCGGTGATCTGGCTGTCGAGCGACTGCAGCTCGGTCTGAGCGACGGTCTTGCGCTCGAGCGCGGCACGGGCGAGATCCTCACGCCCCTGCGACATCGCCTGGCGCGCCTGCGTGTCGAGCTTGACGACCGCCTGCTCGAGCTTGTGGGACTGCATCTGCAGGCGCTTCTTGGAGGTCACCACGTCGGCGATGCCCTTCTTCACGTTCTGCAGCAGCTCGACCTGCTTCTGGTAGCCGTAGTCGAGCGTCTCACCCGGATCCTCGGCCCGGTCGAGCATCTTCGAAATCTTGGCCTTGATCACTGTGGACATCCGTCCGCCGAGACCTGCCATTGCAGCCTCCTTCAAACGTCTCTCGTGGGTGCTTCTCCGGTCGATCCTTAGACTAATGGCTCGGTGGAGCCGCGCCATCCCTCCCACTCGCACTCGGTGCTCACCAGGTGGATGGGCATCCAGGAGGCGAACATGGCCGGCAACGTCCACGGCGGCGCGATCATGAGGATGTGTGACGACAACCGGCTCGCCGAGCGCGCGCAGATCACCGCGGAGCGCGGCGGGCAGGCCGACAGCATGTTCTGAGCGACGGCGGGTTGGCGCAGGAAACCCTCCGGGCACGGGGCTGCGCGACGCGCTCTGCTGCCTACACGAGCATGGTGGTATCCGCTTGCTCGGGCGGCTGATTGATCCCGCCGCTCGAAACCGCACGAACGTCCGGCGATGGTGGCGATAGCGCGCAACGCGGGACGTTCGACGGGGGGGGCGCCAGAGCGCGGGCGACTCACCCACCGGCCGTTCCGGCGCGCGACGGGCTCAACTCAGCCTGCTCAGGCGATCTGGCCCGGCGGCTGCGCCGGCTCGGTGAGCTGGCGCCACTCCTCGAACTTGCCGTCGCGGACCCGGAAGCGCACGCGGGCCACGCCGCCGCCGCCGCAGGCGCCACCGCGGCCGGGCAGCAGCCGGAAGGCGACCAGCGTCGTCGGGCCCTCGTCGTCGACGTCGGTCACCTCCGAGCGGCAGGGGAGGCTGCGGTTGAACTCGATCGCGTCGCGCCGGCCGCGCAGACGCACCTCGCCTACCTGCTCGACCAGCGCGTTCTCGGCGAAGAAGGAGGCGGCCTTGTCGAAGTCACCCGCGTTGAGGGCCGCGTTCCAGGCGCGGATCGGGCCCGCCTCGGTCGGCTCTCCCGGCTGCGGCTCGGTGTCGCCGGGCGCGGCGCGCCCCCCGCCGGAGCCCTGGCCGCCCCGATCGTCGCCACGCTCCGACTCGTCCCCGCCGGTGAGGCTGCAGCCGCCGAGCGCGAGCGCCGCGCCGAGCGCGAGCGCCGTCGCGGTGCGCCGGCGGTGGGAGGCGCGGGCCACGCCGCTACGCCGTCGCCGGGGCCTGCTCGCCCTCGAGCGCGTCGCCCGGGGCGTTTCCGGGAGCCTGCTGCAGCACCTCGGCCGCGGCCACCAGCCGCTCCTGGTAGGCCTGGCGCTGCATCCGGGAGATCACCAGGCGCTGGACCTGGGCCGTGCCCTCGAAGAGCTGGTAGATCTTCGCGTCGCGGAAGTACTTCTCGAGCGGGCACTCGCTGCTCTGGGCGAACTCACCGACGAGGTCCATCAGCACGGTGCAGGCCCACATCGTGACGTCGCCCGCCTTCAGCTTCGACATCGAACCCTGGCCGCCGGTCATCGGCACGCCGTTGCGCCCCATCCAGGCCGCACGCCAGACCAGCAGCCGCGCGGCCTCGATCTCGGTCGCGACGTCCGCGAGCGTCTGCTGCACGTGCTGGCGCTCGAGCAGCGCGCCGCTCGCGTCGGAGCGGCCCTCGAGGTGGTCGAGCGTGTACTCGTAGGCGGCCTGGGCGATGCCGAGCGCCGAGGCGCCGACCATCGGGCGGGTGATCTCGAAGGTCGCGAGCGCGCCCGAGCTGCCCGAGCTGCTCCCGGAACGCGCGCGCTCGAGCTTCTGCTCGAGGCGGTCGACACCGCCGAGCAGGTTGTCGCCCGGGACCCGCACCCCCTCGAGCACGACCTCCGTGGTCTGCGAGGCGCGGATGCCGAGCTTGTCCTCCTTCTTGCCCTGCGAGAGCCCGGGCGTGCCGCCCGGGACGACGAACGAGGCCTGACCGCGGTGGCCGAGCTCGGGGTCGACGGTCGCGACGACGACGTTCACGTCGGCGATCCCGCCGTTCGAGATGAAGACCTTGGTCCCGTCAAGGACCCACTCGTCACCGTCGCGGCGCGCGGTCGTGCGCAGCGACTTGACGTCCGAGCCCGCGCCGGCCTCGGTCACGGCGTAGGCGGCGAGCTTGAGCTCGTCCCCCTCGCCGAAGCACTCGGGAATCCACTTGGCGACCTGCTCGGGCGTGCCCGATGCCGCGATGCCCGCCGCGGCGAGATTGGACGCCGAGATCGCGAGCGCGATGCCGGCGCATCCCCAGTGGAGCTCCTCCGCGTAGATGACCCCGAGCAGGCCGTCCGGATCCGAGCCCATGCGCACGAGATTGTCGACGCCGTGCAGACCCCACTCGCGCGCGGCGTGCATCGCCTCCCAGGGCACGCTCTGCTCGCGGTCGTGGCGCTCGGCAAGCGGGCGGATGACCTCCGCCGCGAACCTGCGGCAGTGCTGCTGAAATTCACGCTGTTCGTCTGTAAGCCCGAAGTTCACGTAACCCGCCTCCGCCACCCTGCCGCCGCCGAGCGCGCCGGTGGCGCCCACGCCCGATCCAGAAGATTGACTGACCAGTCAACCAACATCCAGTGTAGCCGCCCGCGCAGTCATCGCTGCCCATCGCAGGCGCGACGGCTATCGTGCGGCGCGTGCGTGTGAAGACCCTGATACTCGCGGCCTCATTCGCGCTGGCGGGTCTCTCCGGTTGCAGCCTGGGAGACGAGCCGACGGGGCCTCCACAGCTCGGGGCGCGCTCGAGTGACGACGACGCGGTCGCGAAGCTCGGCTTCCCCGCGACCGCCACCAAGAACACCATCCGCGTCGGAGGAGGCGATGCCGTCGCCGACGCCGCAGGGGTGGCGAGCGCCGTCTTCCCCGGCACAAACGACGTCGGGCGCCCGACCGCGGTGGTGCTCGTCGACGAGGACGACTGGCAGGCGGGGGTGACCGCCTCCGTGCTGTCCGCCGCCCCGATCGGGGCGCCGCTGCTCATCTCCGAGGGCGACGAGCTCCCCCCGGTGACCGAGGACACGCTCGACCGCCTGAACCCGATCGGGTCGGACCTCGCCCAGGACGCACAGGTCATCCGAATCGGCGACGAGCCCCCGCGTCCGGGCGGCTTCAAGACAGCGGTGATCGAGGGCAACGACGTCTACGAGCGCGCCGCCGCGATCGACCGCTTCTTCTCGGCCGCGAAGGGCAAGCCCTCGGCGGACGTCGTCGTCGTCTCCGGAGAGCGCTCGGAGTACGCGATGCCGGCGGCGGCCTGGGCAGCCCGCTCGGGTGACGCGGTGCTGCTCACGCGCACAGACTCGGTGCCCGCGGCCACGAAGACCGCCCTCAGGGCGCACCGCAAGCCGAACATCTACCTGCTCGGGCCCGAGGGGGTCATCACGCCGAAGGTCGCCAAGGAGCTCGGCGAGCTCGGCAAGGTGAGGCGGATCGAGGGAGAGGACCCCGTCGCCAACGCGATCGCGTTCACCCGCTACAGCCGCACCGGCTTCGGCTGGGGGTTGAAGCTCTCGGGCAACAACTACACGCTCGCGAACACCAGCCGCCCGCTCGACGCGGCCGCCTCCGCCGCGCTCGCGACCAACGGCGTCTTCGCCCCGCTGCTGCTTACCGACGAGGCCGATGAGCTGCCGGAGCGGCTCGTCGGGTACCTCCAGAACGTGCAGCCCGGCTACCAGGACGATCCGCGCCAGGGCGCCTACAACCGGGTCTGGATCCTCGGCGACGAGAAGCAGCTCTCGGTCCCGGCCCAGGCCCGCCTCGACCCGCTCACAGAGCTCGTTCCGATCGAGAACAACGCGCCGTAGCCGATGCCGCGCCGCGCCGCCCGCGCGACGGGCTAATCTCCGCGGGCGATGAGCGAGTACGAGCAGCCGGGGCGCCTTCGGCGCGAGCCGACGGTCGAGGACGTGCGCCAGCTCATGGGCGCCTCGACGCCTCACTTCGCGATGCACCTGCGCAGCCGCATCGCGACGCTGATCTCGGGGCTCGCGCCGGACCATCCCGCCAGGGTCGAGGGCGAGCGCGAGATCGCGCGGCTCGACGACGTGGCGCTCGGCGGCGAGCGCAGGGGCAAGGAGGGCATGCACGAGCCCGCGATGCCGAGCCTGCGCGAGCGCACCCCGGCCTCCGAGTAGAGCGCCGCGGCCGGCCGTCACGCGGCCCTCCGCCCCGGCTGGCAAGATCGTGCGGTGGACTCATCGGGCCGCCAAGCCGATCGCCCCGCGGGCATCGACGGGAGCGAGCTGCCGGGGCCCTACCCGGTCGGCGACTACGCAGCGGCGCTGCGCACGCGGCTGCGTGGCCTCGCCCGGGTGCAGGTGTTCGGCGAAGTCTCGAACCTGGGCATCCGCGAGAAGGGGGTCTACTTCGAGCTGCGCGACGCGAGTGGCGCCCTGCCGTGCGCGATCTGGCGCAGCGACTACGACCGCGCGGGCGTCGCGCTGGAGAACGGAGCGCGCGTCGTGCTCGGGGGCGGCTGCGACTACTACCAGGGGAGCGCGACCTCCTCGCCGTCGTTCTCCTTCCGCGCCACCGCCCTGCGCCTCGCGGGCGAGGGCGAGCTGCTCGCCCAGATCGAGCGGCTGCGCCGAAAGCTCGACGGCGAGGGGCTGTTCCGCCCGCAGAAGTCGCTCCACCGCCCGGCCCTGCCGCGCTCGATCGGGGTGGTGACCGGCGAGGGGGGAAAGGCGCGCGACGACGTGCTCGCGGGCCTGCGGCGCCGCGGCTGGGAGGGGCGGCTCGTGTGGGCGTTCGCACCCGTGCAGGACCGCCGTGCAGCCGGCCACATCGCCCGCGCGCTGCAGGATCTGGCCGCGCCGGCGGGCGTGGACGTGATCGTCGTCGCCCGCGGCGGCGGCTCGGTGACCGACCTGATGGCCTTCTCCGAGGAGACGCTCTGCCGCACGGTGGCGCTGCTGGCGGTGCCCGTGATCGCCTCGGTCGGCCACCACACCGACCGCACGCTGATCGACGACGTGGCCGCCGTGAGCTGCTCGACGCCCACGCACGCCGCCGAGGCCGCGGTGCGGATCGACGTGGACCGGGCGCGCGCGGCGATGGTGGCAGCGGGCGGGCGGCTGCGCCGCTGCGGCAACCGCGCCGTGGTAGAGCGCGCCACGCGCCTGGCCGAGCTCTCCCGCGCGCCCGACCAGCACGTCGCCCGCCACCGGGCGTGGCTGCACCAGCGGCTGCGCGAGCTGCGCGCCTCCGGGCGGCGAGGTGTCGAGGTGCGGCGCGCGGCAGCCGACCGCGGGCTGCTCGTGCTCGGGCGCAAGGCGAGCGCCGCGGCGGGCGGTCGCGAGCGAGCGCAGCGCTCGCTCGGCGCTGCAGCGGCGCAGCTCGGCCACGCGCACGGCACCGGGCTCGAC